>DASQDT010000195.1:0-6173 GCA_035634035.1 Pyrinomonadaceae bacterium
CTGGCCGCCGGCTACGCGGGCGTCGCCCGCGCGCTCGTCGAAAGGAAGGCGGGCGCGGCGCTCGCGGCCGCCGAGTCTTTGGACGCGGCGAGGCGCGAGAGCGACGCGGGCTGGTGGGAGCGTCAGTACCCGAACCCGCTCGAATCGGCTTGGCGCGCGGCCGAGCACGAGGCCGTCTGCACGCTGCTCGGCGCGGTCGCGCGGCGCGCGGCCGAGTGGCTCGCGGAAGAGGGGCGGGCGGCGGCCGTGGACGAGAACGATTCGGCCGAGGAGTTCGCGCGCGCGGTCGACGACGCGCTCGTGCGGCTCAGTCGCTTCGTCACGCGCGACGCGAACCACCACCCGAAGCTCTACGTCTGGCTGCCGGGCCTCGCCCTGTGCGCGCTCGCCGCGAGCGCACGGCTCCCGGTCGGGTGGCTCGCCGAGCGTCACGAGAGTAAGACGGACGGCTACGAGCGCCTCCCGCCCGAGCTCCTACAGAACCCGCCCGCGCAGTAAATTTTTTAAGGCGAAATTTTTCAGGCGAAGTCGCGGACGATGGCCTCGACGCCGAAGGGCTGTATCTCCATGCCCACGGGGTGGCCGGGGTTGATGACGAGGCCGTAGCCGGCCGGCAGTCGCCGGAAGAGGTCGCGCCCTTTGAGCCGGAGCAGGTACTTGGCGCGGCCGGCGTGCGCGGTCGCGCGAGACGGGTCGGTGAAGACGGCCGTCAGAAGGTTGCCGGCCTGATTGTCGAAGAGAAGCGGCGTGAAGCCCGTGCCGTCGTCTTTGATTTCGGTCGCGCTCGACACGTAGAGGTCGGCCGCGACGAGCGCGCGCAGAAGGTTCTCGACGGGCGCGCGGCCGGCGCGCGAGTCCAGAATCAAACGCTCAAGGTCGTTGGCGGGGCGCTCGCCCCTGTCGTCTCGTTTGTCGTCTTCCATCCTGCGGGTGAGTTTATTTTACGGGCGGGGCGGAAGGGAAGGCCGACGGGTAGAGTTCGGCCGCGCGCTCGCCGGTGACGGGGACGATGAAGCGCAACGTCTCGTGCCAGTAAGTCCCGCACGCGTCGCAGCGGCGCAGGAAGGTCGGCCCGTCGGGGTGGACGGCGACCTCCTTCAGGTGCTTCTTCGCGCCGTAGGCGTCCTGACTACAGACGGCGCACCCGGTCGGCGGCGTCCCCGCGGCGCTCATCAGAATCTCCTCAGCGGCTGCCAAGACCCGTCCGGCTTCATCTCGAAGAGCACGCTGCCCGGCGGCATCCGGTCGCCGCCCGGCGTGACGAACTCGCGCGTCGGGTTGACGAGGAAGCCGCCGTTCGGGTCGGCGGTGCGGACGGCCGTGTGGCCGCCTTCGAGGTAGTGAACGTATCCGCCCGCGTCGGCGGGCGTCGGCACGCGCACGTTCAGGCCCGTCGTCGGGAACGAGAGGCCGTAGACGGGCGTGCCGTTCAGGTAAGCGTCGAGGACGGAGGGCGCGTTGCCGGAGGCGCGCGCGGCGTCGGACGCGTTGCGGATGCCCGCGGCGTCTTCGAGCGGCATGAAGAAGTGGGCTTGGCCCGTGCGCCCGAGCGTGGCGTCGGGGCGGTCGATGTAGGGGAGGACGCGGTCGTTGAAGAAGGAGACCCCGTAGCGCGTCGCCGCGTCGGTCTGGTCGGCGGCGACGCCGGCGGCCGTCTGCGTCACTTCCGTCGACGCTTCGCTGACGACGCGCCGCGTGCCCTGCTCGACCATCGCCTCGCCCGTCTCGGCGGCGACCTTGCCGCCGACGCGAATCAAGCCCTTCGCGCCGTCGCCGACGAGCGGAATCCAGCCGATGGCGGCCGCGCCCAAGTTCGCCCACGCGCCCTCCTCGCCGCGGATGATGCCGCCGACGGCGGCGATGGTGTCGCGCGCGTCCGCTATCTGGCCGACGACGGGGATGACGCCGACGACGACCTGCCCGCCCGTCTTGCTCCAAGAGTCGTTGCCGGAGAAGTCGCCCAAGATGGCGCCCTCGAAGAAAGCGCCGACGCCCTCCTCGCTCGGCGCGCCGGTCGTGTTCGTCGTTACGGCGGTCGTCGTCGTGCTCGACGCGGGCGCGGTCTGGCTGAGCAGAGCGTCGCGCGTCACATTCGAGCGGTCGTAGACCGTGCGCGCGGCGAAGGTCTCGGACGGCGGCGTGTTCGCCTGCGCGGTGTTCGGCGCGGTCGTCTGCCCGCGGCGCGAGGCGGCGAGCGCGGCCAAGTTTTGGTAGTCGCCCTCGCTCAGGGAGATGCGGATGGAGGTGCGCCCCTGCGAGTCGGTCGTGACGCTCGCCGGGTTATAGCGCAGGGTGTTGGCGAAGTATTGGACGGGGTCTGTGCCGAAGCGCGCGCGCAAGTATGCGTCGTCCTCGGGCGAGAAGCCGAAGTGGGCGAAGGCGGCGCGGGCTATCTCGGCCCGCGAAGGCGTGCGGTCGGGCAGGCGCACGTCGAAGGCGACCTGCCGCCCCTGATTGTTGTTGACACCCGACGCGCCGTGAGTGTCGATGCGGTTCGATGACATGATAACTGTTCCCGCCCCGAAGCTTTTAAAGTCTTCCGGCAGAGTTATCGGCCCGCGCGCCTAAATGTTTCTTCAATCGGCAGTCGTCACAACGCTTTGGTCGCGGCGACCGACGGCAGAGCGCCCCCGGCGGCCGTCGTCGCCTCGTCGGGGAAGAAGTTGGCGGCCGCCTGCGGCGGGCGCATGGTGATGCGTCCGACGGGCTGCACGTTCAGCTCCGGCGCGAGTTCCTGATAGGAGAGCACCGTCAGCGTCGGGAACTCAAGCTCGACCATCTTGCGGACGAAGCGGCGCAGCTCCATGTCGGTAATCACCACGGGTTTCTGCGCGCCCGGCGGGAGGTTGCCGATCTCGCGGCGCATGGCGTCGAGGATGTCGTGCGCAATCGAAGGGTCGAGCGAGAGGAACGAGCCGGCGGAGGTGCGCCGTATCGCCCCGCGTATCACGTCTTCGATTTCGGGGTCGAGCAGGTAGACGAAAAGCGTGTCGCGCCCGCCCGTGTAGCGGAAAGAGATGTAGCGCTTCATCGACGAGCGCACGTACTCGGTCAGAACCACGGGGTCGTTCTTCTCGACGCGCCCCCACTCGCTCAGAGCGTCGAGGATGGACTTCACGTCGCGTATCGAGATGCCTTCCTGCACGAGGCGCTGGAGAACGTCCGTGAACTGATGAATCGTGACGACTTTCGGGACGACCTCCTCGACGAGCTTCGGCGCGCCGCGCGCGGCGAAGTCCAGAAGCGCCTGCGACTCCTGTATGCCGATGAACTCGTGCGCGTACTTCTTCATCACCATCGAGAGGTGGAGCGTGATGACCTCGGCCGGCTCCCAGACTTTCAGGCCCGCCAGCTCCGCGATGTGGCGCTGCGACATGGGTATCCACGCGCCGGGCTTCAGGTCGGCCGGGTTTCGCACGTCCTCGCCCTCAAGGCCGAAGACTCGTATGTTGTCGGCCGAGTCGTTCACGTAGACGCAGTCGGGCCGAATCGACCCGTAGACGACGGGCACTTCCTTGATGGCGATGAAGTACTGGTTAGACTTGAGAGGCGCGTCGCCGCTCACGTAACAGCTCGGCAGGAGCACGCCCAAGTCGTAGTAGACGGCCGAGCGCAGCTTCGGCAGCTCGGCGCGGAAGCGCGTGCCCGTCGGCGTGTTCGAGTCGATGAGGCGCGTCAACTCGGGGCTGACGACGACGGCCAGAGGGACGGCGAAGGTCGGCTGCAACTCGTCCTTGCCCTCGACCGCGCCGGTCTTGGCGCGCAACTCCGCCTCCTCGGCCTGCGCCTTCTTCTGCGCGCGCATGAGGCTGTAGCCGACCCCCCCGACGATTCCGCCGACGGCGAGGAGAGGCAGGAGCGGCATCCCCGGCAGCACCGCCATCACGAGCAGAAGGCCCGCGCCCATCATCAGGGGCTTCGGGTTGCGCAGGAGCTGCTGGCTGATGTCCGCGCCGACGTTCGTCTCGTCCTCCTCGGAGGAGACGCGCGTGACGACGATGCCGGCCGAGACCGTGATGAGCATCGACGAGATGATGGCCGCGAGGCCGTCGCCGATGGTCATGATGGTGTACTTCTGCGCGGCCGCCGCGAACGGCATCCCCTTGACGAGCGTGCCGACGGCCAAGCCCCCCGCGATGTTGACGAGCGCGATGACGATGGTCGCGATGGCGTCGCCCTTGACGAACTTCATCGCGCCGTCCATCGCGCCGTAGAGCTGCGACTCCTTCTGCAACGACGAGCGCGCCGCCCGCGCCTGATCCTGCGTGATGAGGCCGGAGCGCATGTCGGCGTCGATCGACATCTGCTTGCCGGGCATCGCGTCGAGCGTAAACCGCGCGGCCACCTCCGCGACGCGCTCCGAGCCTTTGGCGACGACGATGAACTGCACGACGAGAATCGTGATGAACATCACCGCGCCGACGATGATGCTGCCCTGCGCCGTAATCTCGCCGAGCGCCTCGATGACGCCGCCGGCCGTCCCGTTCCGGAGGATGCTGCGCGTCGCGGAGACGCTTAAGGTCAGGCGGAAGACGGTCGTCAGAAGCAGAATCGTCGGGTACGAGGTCAGCTGCGTCGGGCTCGAAATGTAGAGCGAGGTGGCTAAGACGATGATGGAGACGGCGAGGTTGACGACGATGAGGACGGAGATGACGGCCGGCGGCAGGGGGACGAACAGAGTCCCGATGGCGAGCAGCACGCCGACGGGCAGAAGCATATCGCTGTAGCGGGAGAGTATCGCGGAGACGTTGCCGCGCTTCAACTCCCGCCAGAACGGTTGGAGCGAATCGGTGAGCTTCGCCATAAAAATCTTCTACTGCGAGAATTCGAGAATCAGAAAGATGACGGTCGCGGCGACGAGCGTGCCGCAGACCATGATGAGGACTTCGGCGGGGGTGAAGTAGCCGAAGTACCTGCGCTCGGGGGAGAAGAGTCCGACGCGTCGGGGCGCGGGCACGGCGGCCGCGGGACGTGGCGCGAGCGCGACCTCCCCGCCGCCCGGCGCGGCCGTCTGCGTCGCGGTCTCTGGCGCGGGCGCCTGCTCGGGCGCGACCGGAGGGGGCAGTTGCTGTTGCGGAAGGAGCGTGTCCAAGACGACGAGCGAGGCCGGCTCGTGGAAGACGAGGTGGCTGCGCTCGGTCGCTTCCGGGTGCGTGTTCGCCGTCGGCAGCAGCGTCAGGCGGTCGCCGTTGCGCAGGCGTCGCGGCGCTTCGACCGGCTCGCCGTTGACGCGCACCATGCCGGCGCTCAGGGGCAGCACGACGACGCCGCTCCAGTCCTTGCGCACGACGCCGCGCGGGGCGACGACCTGCGCGGCGTCGCAGGCGACCTCTTGGCCGGTCTCGTCCCAGCCGAGCATCATCTCGGCCGCCTCGACGGCGACGCGCCGGCGACCGCGCGCGCCTTCGATTTGAAAGTAGAAGCTGTCTTCTTCGGTGCGCAGGCTGTCGAGAATCGAGGCGAAGCTGCGCGCGGGCTTCGCGGCCGACTCGTTCTCGTCGCTGGTCGCGGTGGCGGCGCGCGGCGGCGCGGGCGTCTGCCGCGCGCCGGGCGCGGGCTCTTGCGGCGGCGGGGGTGCGTCCGGTGTCACGAAGCGGACGAGGAGGTCGTCGGCCGGGTCGGACGTTTGCGCGCGGGGCGTCTGGGCGGAGTGGTCGTGTGCGAGCGTGACGGTGTAGGGGCCGATGCGCAGCGTGTCGCCGCCCGAGAGCGGGCGGCGGGCCTCGCGCGGGAGCGGCTCGCCGTTGAGCTCGGTTCCTTCGGCGCGGTTGATGAGCAGGAGGCGGCCGTCCTCGTTGAGGATGATGGCCTGCTCGGGGGCGACGCCGCGCGCGGGCAGGTGGAGCGTGGCCGACGCGTCGCCGCCGATGGTGACGATCTCGCCGTCGAAGACGCGCTCGCGGGCCGGCTCGCCGTGTCGGCCGATGATGAGCCTAATCGCCATTCGCTGTGTGAGGGCAAATCCCGCCATCGTCACTTTTTACGAGTCGCAAATTCCGAAACCCGCGCGCCCGGCGTCGCCCCCTCCCGCGCGCCCGGCCGGACGTTTGACATGAAGCCGCGTGGCTCAATACTATCACACCGCCGAAAGGTTCAGAACCCCGAGACAGGTTAGAACAGGCCCGACGAGGAGGCAAGATGGACACGTTTGGCAAGGGCGCGGGGCGGCCCGC
>DASQDT010000196.1:0-8124 GCA_035634035.1 Pyrinomonadaceae bacterium
GCACGTTCGTCCGCACGCCCTTTCGCTTTCAACGGCCGAGACAGAAAAGGGGGGTGGCTGACTGCCGAAAGCTGACCGCTAAACGCTCCTTAACTCGACCTGCGGCGCTCGTGGCGCGAGGCGATGGAGTAGGGCCGCGAGGGGTACTCCTGCGCGGCGGCCTCGTTGGTGGCCGAGACGCCGGCCGCGGGGAGCGTGCCCGGCGGGACGGCCTCGCGCGCGTCCTCGGACGGCACGTCCCTGCGGTCGCGCAGCGACTCGCTCATCACCTTCTCCTGAAGCATCATCACGGCGTGAATCAGCATCTCGGGCCGCGGCGGGCAGCGCGGGATGTAAACGTCCACCGGCACGACCTTGTCGACGCCCTGCACGATGGCGTAGTTGTCGAAGACGCCGCCCGACGTGGCGCACGCGCCCATCGAGATGACCCACTTCGGCTCGGGCATCTGGTCGTAGATGCGGCGCAGGACGGGGGCCATCTTGCGCGACACGCGGCCCGAGACGATCATCACGTCGGCCTGACGCGGGCTCGCGCGGAAGACCTCCGAGCCGAAGCGCGCGAGGTCGTGGCGCGAGTCGGTCGTCGCCATCATCTCGATGGCGCAGCAGGCGAGGCCGAAGGTCGCGGGCCACAGGGAAGACTTCCGCGCCCAGTTGACGAGCGAGTCGAGCCGCGTCGTCAGAACATCCGGCAGGGCTTCGGCGATAACGTTTTCGAGACCCATCAGAACACCTCCGCAAAACCGCGAGGCTTTTACGCCGCGCGCGCGCCCGCGACCCCGCGCCCCGCGCGACTCGCTTTGGCCTCCGCGCGCCTGAGCGCGATCGCCTCGGCCTCGGCCTCGACGCGCGCGCGCTGGCCCCAGTCGAACAGGCCCTTCTTCAAAACGTAGACGTAGCCGACGAGCAGCAGCACGACGAACAGCATCATCTCGACGAAGATGACGGTCTGTAGCGCCGCCGACCCTTCGAGCATGAAGCGCTTGAAGACGACGGCCCACGGCATCAGAAAAATCAGCTCGATGTCGAAGAGGATGAAGATCATCGCGATCAAGTAGAACTTGACCGAGTAGCGCTCGCGGGCCGACCCCACAGGGTCTTTGCCGCACTCGTAGGGCATCAGCTTCGTCCGCGTCCCCTTGCGCTGGCCGACGAGCTGCGACAGGAGGACGTTGCCGACGGCGAAGCCGGCCGCGACGGCGAACATCAGAAGAATGGGCAGGTACGCGCTTAAACTAAACTCCGGCACAGTCGCCTCCCCGTCGGCTCGAAGCCGAAAAACGGATTGCCGCCCCGTCAAAACTGAGTTTGAGAATCAATGTACAAGCGTATCCTAGTCCCGCCCGGCGCGCGGTGTCAAGGAAGGCTTCGCGTCGTGAAAAGGCTGTTTTGAAAGGAGATTGACCGCTTCGGAAGGGCTATGCTACTTTGAGTTTCGCCCCCCCTCCGTAGAGCTTTCGGCCGACAACTGAGACCGCTTCCGCCGGGTAACTCGCAGTCTATTCGACACGTGATCACGGGATTCAACACCGACATCGAGCACGGCGGCACGACCTACCACGTCCAGACCGAGGACAAGGGGCTCGACACGCCCATCATCCTCTCGCTCGTCTACGTCGGCGGCGCGATTCTCGCCTCAAAGCGCGCGCCTTACGACGACCTCATCGCCGCGGGCTTCGACGAGACCGTTCTGACCGAGCGTCTCCAGCGACAGCACAAGCTCATGTGCGCCGCCATCAAGGCCGGACGCGTCGAAGACCTCATGCGCGCGACGGGGCAGGCGGCGGCGGCCGGGAAGGCGAAGAAGTCGGAGAAGAAAGCGCCCGCCCCGGCCGCGCCGCCCAAGCCCGCGCCGACCAAGCCCGCGCCGACGCCCACGCCCGCGCCACCCGCCCCGGTCGTTCCGCCGAAGCCCGCGCCGAAGCCCGCGCCGACGCCCGTCGCCCCGCCCGCGCCGCACGTCCCGGAGGTTGACTTCATGCTGACGGAGGACGACATCGTCGTCCTGCCCGACGCGCCGCCGCCTTCGGCCCCGACGCCCGCGCCGCCGTCGATGCTTGAGTTGCTGACGGAGGCGCACGCGCCCGTCGAGCCGCCCGAGGAGATAATCCGCGTCCCCATCCTCGAAATCCTCCCGCCGGCCGACCCGCCGCCGCTCAGCCGCTCGTCGCCCGCCGCCGACAGCTTCATCGTGCAGGAGGCCGACGCCGTCACCGCCGGCCTTTATTTAAAGCTGCTCGACGACGAGGGCGATTTCCGCGCCGGTCAGTTCGCGACGATTAAGATTTACGCGGGGCGCGGGCGCTACGGGCGGAGCGCGGTCGGCGACGCGGAGGTGACGGTCAAGGTTTTGGGCACGACCTTCCGCCCGCTCCTGCTTTCGACCAAGACGAACGACGAGGGCGTGGCCGTCGTGCGCGCAATCCTGCCGCGCTTCACGTCGGGGCGCGCCGCCATACTCATCCGCGCCACGACGCCCGACGGCGAGACGGCCGAACTCCGTCGCATCATCCATCAGGTCTGAAGAAAGGGGAGCGAAGCCCTTGCGCGTGGTCATCAACGGCGGCGAGCGCGAAGTCCCCGCGGGGACGACGCTCGAAGAACTCGTCGCGCTCCTCGGCCTCGCGGCCGAGCGTCTGGCCGTCGAGTTGAATCTGCGCGTCGTGCGGAGGCCGGAGTGGGGCGCGACGCCGTTGAGCGAGGGCGACCGCGTCGAGATAGTCCACTTCGTCGGCGGAGGGTGAAAAGTGCGCGGGCCGAACGCCGGTTTAATTTCGGCCGCGCGGGTGCGTTTTATTTTAAGGGTCGGCGGGTGTAGATTTACTCCGAGATGAGTACAACCGCTTCGACACGCGAAGAGACTTTCGAGGTCGCCGGACTGCGCTTCACCTCGCGCCTGATCGTCGGCACGGGCAAGTACCGCAGCTTCGAGGAGATGAAGGCGGCGCACCGCGCCTCGGGCGCGCAGATGGTGACGGTCGCCGTCCGCCGCGTCCCGCTCGACCGCAGCTCCGAGTCGTTCCTCGACCACCTCGACCCCTCGATGACCGTCCTGCCGAACACGGCCGGCTGCTACACGGCCGAGGAGGCCGTCCGCACGGCGCGGCTCGCGCGCGAGGCGCTCGACACGCGGCTCGTCAAGCTCGAAGTCATCGGCGACCAGACGACGCTCTTCCCCGACAACGAGCAGACGCTCGCCGCCGCGCGCACGCTCGTCGCCGAAGGCTTCACCGTGCTCCCGTACTTCACCGACGACCTCATCATGGCGAAGAAACTCTTGGACGCGGGCTGCGCCGCCGTGATGCCTCTGGCCGCTCCCATCGGGTCGGGTTTGGGCGTCCAGAACCCCGCGAACTTGCGCATCATGCGCGAGCAGTTGCCGGGGGCGACGATCATCGTGGACGCGGGCGTGGGGACGGCGAGCGACGCGGCGGTCGCGATGGAGTTGGGCGCGGACGCCGTCCTGATGAACACGGCGATTGCCGAGGCCCAGCGGCCCGAGCAGATGGCGCGCGCCATGCGACTCGCCATCGAGGCCGGACGCCTCGCCTACCTCGCGGGCCGTATGCCGCGCCGCCTCTACGCCAGCGCGTCGAGCCCGCTGCAAGGCGTCGTCCGCTAAGCCCTCACGGGCTAAGTTCTCATCAGCTAAGCCGTCATCTACTAAGACTTCATCAGCCGACGCGCACGGCGCGGTCGCCGCCGACGTGTTGCGCGGCTCGGGCTGCGCGGTCGAGAAGTCTTCGCGGTTCGAGTCCGTGTCGACGCACCCGCCTCCGCCTCTCGCAATCGCGAGCGTGTTACTCGGCGCACCCGCCGCCGCGCCTCCCTCCCAACAGTTCGCGCCGCCGTAGCCGACGAAATCGACGACCGACGCGCCGACCGGGCACGCGCCCGCGAGCGCGGTCGACGTGTTGACGAGGGCGACCTTGCCGGAAGTCGCGGACAGGTTCGTCGTGCCCGCGGCGTCGGGCGCGGGGAGCGCGTCCGTGCCGCCGCTGCCGGCCGAGAGTTGGACGAGGTAATGCCGGCCCGGCGCGAGCACGCCCGCGAGCGGCGTCGTCTGCCAAGTCGCGCCCGTCGCGCCCGCGTACTGAACAGTCCAGCCCGCCAAATCGACGGCCGCCGCGCCGCGGTTGAACAACTCGACAAAATCGTTCTTGTACTTCGCGCCCGAGTTCCCGCCGCCGCCGTAGACCTGACTGATGACGACCGCGCTGACGGGCGGCGTCGGCGACGGCGACGGCTGCGGACTCGGCGAGGGCTCGGGCGAGGGAGACGGTTCGGGCGAGGGAGAGGGCGAAGGCTCGGGCGATGGCTCGGGCGACGGTGTCGGGGTGGGAATCGGACTCGGACTCGGCGAGGGAGTCGGAGTCGGCTCCGGTGTGGGTGTCGGTTCGGGCGTCGGTGTCGGTTCCGGTGTCGGCGTTGGAACGGGTGTCGGCGTCGGTGAAGGTGTCGGAGTCGGAGTCGGCGCGGGCGGGCCGCTCATGTTACGCGGGTCGGCGGGCGTGCGGCGTTGGAAGTCGGAGGCGTTGTCGTCGGTGTCGCGCAGACGGCCCGGCGCTTCGCCCGCGCGGCGCTCGTAGCTCTGGTCGGCGCTGCCCGTGAGCGGCGCGAGCGGCGTGCCTTCTTTAAAAGCCGAGCCGTCGCTCATCCCGACTCCGTCAACGACGGTGTCGTCGGGAAGCGTCAAGGCGATGCCGCCGTTGTCGGTGACGCCGGAGCTGTAGCTTTGGTCGCCGGCGACCGCGCCGCCGTAGCCGGACGCGTGGACGGCGAGGAAATAGCCGCCCGGTCGTAGCGTCGTGCCGGCGGCGACCGTCAGGCGCACGCTCACAGCGCCCGACGCACTCGAAGCCTTGATTTTCCACCCGCCTATCTCGGCGGGCGCGTCGCCGTCGTTATAAAGCTCTATGAACTCGTCGCTCGCGCCCTTCGGCCCGCGCGTGCGGAACTCGCTCACGACGACGCGCGGGACGGGAGTCGGCTCGGGCGTCGGCGTCGGAAGCGGGGTCGGGACGGGGGTCGGCAAAGGTGTCGGAGACGGTGAAGGCGAAGGAGTCGGGGAGGGAGTCGGTGATGGTGTGGGCGAGGGTGTCGGAGACGGGGATGGCGTGGGCGTCGGGGCGGGCAGGCCGCTCAGGTTTTGCGGGCCGGCGGGCGAGCGGCGTGCGAAGTCGCTCGCGTTGTCGTGCGTGTCGCGGAGGCCGACGCCGCCGTCGTTCGTCTTTCGCTCGTAACTCTGGTCGGCGCTACCGGCGAGCGGCGCGAGCGCCGCGCCTTCTTTGAAAGCAGAGCCTTCGCCGAAGCCGACTTGGTCGACAATCGTGTCGTCGGGCAGAGTCAGCGCCACGCCGCCCGCGTCGGCGACGCCGCTCGCGTATGTCTGATCGCCCGAGGCCGCGCCGCGATAACCCGTCGAGTGGACGGCGAGGAAGTGTCGGCCGGGCGGGAGCGTCGTCCCCTCGTTGATGACGAGACGCACGCTGACCGCGCCCGACGCGCTCGAAGCCTTCAGCTTCCACCCGCCGAGGCCGACGGCCGCCGCGCCGTCGTTGTAAATCTCGACGAACTCGTCGGCCGCGCCTCCCGGCCCGCGCGTCCGAAGCTCGCTGATGCGGACGGGTGGCGGGGTGGGCGTCGGCGTCGGCGCGGGCGTCGGGGTCGGCGAAGGCGTCGGGGTCGGGGTCGGAGTCGGGTCGGTAACGATGAGCGTCGCGCTGTCACTCGGCGACGCCGCGCCGGCTTTGGCCGTCGCCGTGATTTGACTCGCGCCGGCACGCCGCGCCGCGACCGTGGCCCGCGCCTCCGCGCCCGACGGGGCGACGACGACCGACTCGACCAAGCCCACGCCCGCGTCGCCCGAAGCGAAGGAGAAGGAGGCGGGGCCGTACGCGCGTCCGAATTGGTCGAACGCCCGCGCGACGAAATCGACTCTTTCACCCGCGGTCGCGTTCCGCGCGTCGGGCTCGATCTCGACGCGCGCCAGCCTCAACGCGCGCGCCGCGAAGTGCGAGCCGTCCGCGCGCACCCCCGGCGAAAACTTGCGCGCGCCCGCGCCGGCGGCCGACGTGTGCCGGACGAAGCCGCCCGAAACGTCGGGCGAGCGCGGGATGGACTGATTGACGCCGCTCCCGCCGAGGTTGTCGCCCGGCGCGCCGTAAGAGATTTCCGCGACGAGGTCGCCCGCGGCGTCGCGCACGACGACGGTCAGCCCCGCGTTCGTCAGCGAAAGCCCCGCCGTCGAGGTCTTCAACACCTGCGCGCCGCCGAACGAAGGGTGCGCCGCGTCGAACTCGCCGCCGCCGAACAACACGAGCGCGTCGCCCGCGGGGATGCCCGCGCCTTCGGCGAAGAGGTGGCGCACGGTCTCGCGCGTGCCCGCGAGCGTCCGCGTCAAAACTTTCCAGCCCGACAGGTCGAGCCGCTCGGTCGAGGCGTTGACGAGTTCGACGAACTCGTCGTCGGAGCCGTCGCGGCGGCCGTCGGCGTTCGCGTCGCCGGCCGGGCCGTCGGGCGGGTCGAAGAGGATTTCGTTGACGACGAGTGCGGGCGGTTTGACGACGAGACGCGCGCTCGTCTGAAGGCCGCCCGCGCTCGCCGTGATGAGGGCCGTGCCCGCACGCAGCGCGCGCGCGACGCCGCCCTCTTCGACGACGGCGACACTCGCGTCGCTCGAACGGAAAGTTATCGGCGCGTCTTCAATCTCTTCGCCGAGCGCGTCGCGCAACGTCGCGGCGAAGCGACGCGTGCCGCCGACGTGGACGGTCGAGGCGTCGGGCGTGATGACGAGCGACGCGGGACGCGGGCGTCCGCCGCCGTCCGCGACGTTAATCGAAGCCGTGTTGCCCGCGCGCCCGTCGGCCGTGACGACGAGACGCGCTAGACCTTCGCCGCGCAGGCGCGAGGTGAGCGCGACGTGAATCTGGTCGAGGCCCGGAAGGTCGGGCGAGGGGACGACGGCCTCGACGACGGCCGCGCGGTCTTCAATCGTGACCGAGACCGACGCGGCGTTGCGCACGCCGGTCGCGAAGATGATGAGGCGGCGCGGGTCGCCGCGCTCGTCGACGACCTCGTAGGGACTCCTTTGCAAAGTCGCGTCGTCGAGCGTGACGGCCTCGCCGTCGCCCGCGCCGCTGAGCGTGAAGACGCCGGGCGCGGCGCGCGCCACAGTCACGCGCCCGCGCGCCTCGAAGCCGTCGTGGTTGCGCACGACGACCTCGGCCTCGCCCGTCTCGGTCTCTGCGGGGACGACGAAGTTTATCTGTGCGGGCGAGACGTAGAGCAGACGCGCCGGGCGGCCGTTGACGGTGAGCGTCGTGTTTGATTGCAGGGTGGCGAGCGCGCCGTCGTCGCCGCGTTTTAATTCCTCGACGCCGAGCGAGAAGTTTTCGCCGAAGGCGACGGCGAGCGAGTCGGGGGCGACGGCGCGGCGCGCGACGGGGAGACGGCGCAGCGACGCCGCGTTGAGCACCTGCAACTCTTCCGAGAAAGGCGCGCGCGGGCGCACGTCGGCGAAGAAAATCTCGCAGGTGTTGGCGAAATCCGGGGGGACTTCGGGCGAGGCGAGTGCGCGCGGGAAGCTGAAGGCGACGCGCGAGCCAGAGTCGTCGAGCGAGGAGACGACTTCGGCCGTGGCGGCGGCGGGCGCGTCCGTGATCTGGGTGAGCGTCAGTGTCGGGATGTCGTAAAGGAAAAGCTCGACTCCGCCGTCGGTGTTCGCGCGCACGGGGTTGCGGCGCGTGGCGAAGGCGACGCGCGAGCCGTCGCCGCTGATGGTCGGGTGGGGCGGAACGTCTGTCGCGCGCGAGCTGAGCGAAGTGAGTTGGCGGACGCGCCCGTTGCGCCCGTCGTAGAGAAAGACCTGCGTCGTGTTCGGTGCGGTGGACGCGGAGAAGACGACGCGCTTGCCGTCGTCGCTCACGGCGCGCCCGTAGGTGAAGGCGGGCGCGCCGAGCTTTTCGGAGACCACGCGCTCGACGCCCGAAGTGAGGTCGTAGAGCACGAGGTCACTCGTCGCCGCGAGAGAGGGCTCGTCGTCGGCGCTGCGGCGCAGGAAGGCGACCGTGTGTCCGTCGCCGCACAGCTTAGCGTCGCGCGATTCGAGGGGCGGCGCGGTGC
>DASQDT010000197.1:0-3908 GCA_035634035.1 Pyrinomonadaceae bacterium
GCGTTCATCACCCAGACCTCGAAGACGTTCGGCTCGATGACGTTCTCGGCGAGCTTCTGACGGTAGCGCGCGACCTGTTCGGGCGTCTTCGGGTGGTGAGAACGGTAGACGATCTGTCGGCCGTCGCGCGAGAAGAACGCGCCGCCGTCGTAGCCGAGCTCGGTCGTCAGACGGCGGACGTTTCGGCCGTCCGAGTCCATCACGTAGATGTCTAGGTCGCCGTCGCGCATCGAGGTGAAGACGACGCGCTTGCCGTCGGCGGAGACGGTCGCCTCGGCGTCGTAGCCGGGCGTCGAGGTCAGGCGCTTCAGGTCTTTGCCGTCGGGGCGCGCGGTGAAGATGTCGAAGGTCGGGTGGATGGGCCAGACGTAGCCGCGCCGGTAGTCGGGGCGCGGCGGGCACTCGCGCGCGCCGAGGTGTGTCGAGGCGTAGAGGATGCGGCGGCCGTTGGGGAAGATGTAGGAGCAGGTCGTCGCGCCGTCGCCGGTCGAGACCATGCGCGCGCCCGAGCCGTCGGTGCGCATCGTGTAAATCTGGTCGCACGCGCGCCCTTCGCGCTTCGACTGGAAGATGAGTTGACGGCCGTCGCCCGAGAAGTAGGCTTCGGCGTTCTCGCCGCCGAAGGTGAGCTGGCGGACGTTGCGCAGGTGCTTCTCCGTGGGAAGCTCGACGCTCGAAGGCGCGCTTGTCGTCTGCGTTTGCGCGCCCGCGCCGAGGGTTGCGGAGAGGGCGATGATGAGAAGGTGGCTGAGTGTTTTCATACGGGGTGCGAGGCGAAGGATGTGACGCCCGCGAGCATGGCCTCGATTTCGTCGGCGCGCGGCGTCTTGCCGGTGCGCGCGACGAACTCTCCGACGAACGTCCAGTGTTCGACCTTGCGGCGCTCGTCCGGCGTGAGAGCGTCGCGCTCGCCGGGCGTCATGCCGCTCAGAGTCGCGCGCGCGGAGCCGGCGCAGAGTAGCGCCGCGGCGCAGTCGAGCCCGCGCGCGTGCGCGCGCTCGGCGAGTCGCGCGAGCCGGGAGCCCAAGTCCTCGCCGTCCTCCTCGAAGAGCCTCCCGAGCTTGTTCCTCCCGTAGAGGATGCGCAGGTACTCGACCGAGTTCGCCACGAGAGACTGCTCGGCGCGCAGTTGCCAGAAGACGTTGACGGAGACGCAGAGGTCGAGCGAGCGGACGTGGTGCCACCAGAAAGGCGGGATGAAAAGCGCGTCGCCGGGTTCGAGCGAGACGGTCAAAAGAAGTTCGGACGGGAAGCGCGGGAAGCGCGCGGCGTCGAGGCGGTCGGGGTCGACGAGGCTGACGAGATTCGTGCCGGTGTAGCCGAGCGGGTAGGCGCGCTCGTGCTCTGAGGCGGGCAGCAGCGTGACCGTTTTGCGCCCGTGCATCTGCGCGAGGAAGTTGTTGCGCGTGTCGTAGTGGAGCGGCGTGACCGAGCCCTCGGAGCTGACCCAGAGGCGTTTGACCATCGCGCCGCGCGCCGCTTGGAAGGCGCGCGGGAGCAACGCGTCGTCGTCGAGGCCGAAGGCGGAGAGCTGCGTGCCGCGCAGGTAGTAACAAGGGCCGGGCGCGCGCGCGCCTTCGACCAAGTCCAGCGCATCGGCGACGGTCGAGCGCGAGGTGGCGTAACGCTGGCGTCCGCGTTCGTCGAAGTCGAAGCGCGGCGTCTCGGAGCGGTCGAGCGTGGCCTCGCGCCCGCCGGCCCGCGCGCGCAGGGCGGCGGGCGACCAAGCTTCCGCGCGCACGCGCTCGCCGACGCTGTCGGAAATGACGAACGGCGCGTCGCCCGCGCTCAGGCGCTCGTCAATCCCCGCCGCGTCGGCGGCCTCGACTCTCTCGACTCCGACGTTCATAAGATTCGCGCGCGGCCCGCCGAGACGCGCTCAGCCGTTGCGCTGCTCGAACTCGCGCATGAAGGCGACGAGGGCGGCGACGCCGTCGCGCGGGAAGGCGTTGTAGACGGAGGCGCGGATGCCGCCGACCGAGCGGTGGCCTTTGAGCCCGTCGAGGCCCCGCGACGCGGCCTCCTTCGCGAACTGCTTCTCCAACTCCTCGGACGGCAGGCGGAAGGTGACGTTCATCAGCGAGCGCGCCTCGCGCGCGGCGTGGCCGCGGTAGAAGTCGGTCGCGTCAATCGCGTCGTAGAGCAGTTGCGCCTTCTCCTCGTTCAAGCGCCTCATGCCTTCGAGCCCGCCCTGCTCTTTGACCCACTTGCACACGAGGTCGAGGATGTAGATGCCCCACGTGTTCGGCGTGTTGTAGAGCGACTTGTTCTCGACGTGCGTGCGGTATGAGAGCATCGTGTGCATACCGTCGGGGACGCGCGCGACGAGGTCTTCGCGGATGATGACGAGCGTGACGCCCGACGGGCCCATGTTCTTCTGCGCGCCCGCGTAGATGAGGCCGTAGCGCGAGACGTCGACGGGGCGCGAGAGGATGTCGGACGAGGCGTCGCAGACGAGCGGCACGTCGCCGGTGTCGGGCTCGTCGAACCACTCGACGCCCTCGATGGTCTCGTTCGACGTGAAGTGGACGTAGGCGGCGTTCGGGTCTAGTTTCAGCTCGTCCTGCGCGGGCGTGCGCGTGTAGCGGCTGTCGGCCATGTCGGCGGCGACGCTCGCGGCGCCCTCGCGCTTCGCCTCCTTCAGAGCCTTCTTGCCCCAACTACCGGTGATGACGTAGTCGGCGCTCGCGCCCTCGGGCAGGAGGTTCATCGGGATCATCGAGAATTGGAGGCTCGCGCCGCCCTGCAGGAAGAGGACGCGGTAGGCGTCGGGCACGCCCAACAATTCGCGCACGCCGCGCTCGGCGCTCGCCATGATCTCGTCGAAGGCGGCCGAGCGGTGGCTGATCTCCATCACCGACATCCCGACGCCGGGAAGGGTCAACATCTCGTCGCGGGCCTGTTCAAGCACGGGGACGGGCAGGACGGCGGGCCCGGCGCTGAAGTTGTAGATTCTCTCGGTCATGTTAAGTGTCTCCTAGAAGCCGTCGGCGTTCAGCAATCAACTCTCCGCACTTCCCTTGTGACGCCGCTTGATAACCTTCGCGGCGATGCGCGTGACGAGGTCGCGCGGGGCGAGGCGCGAGGACTCGGCCATCAGGAAATTCCCCCAGCCCGAGACGACGTGACTGCGGCCGCGGTCGAGCGCGCGCAGGGCCGTGTCGACGACCGCCTCGGGCGTCTGCGTGATGTTGGGCGGCGGAGTCCGCGTGCCGGCGGCGCGGAAAAAATCGGTGTCGGTCGAGCCGGGGCAGACGGCGAGGACGCGGACGCCGGCCGCGCGGTTCTCCTCCCAGAGCGCCATCGAGAAGGAGAGCACGAAGGCTTTCGTCGCCGCGTAGGTCGCCATCAAGGGGACGGGCTGGAACGAGGCCGTCGAGGCGACGTTGATTATTGCGCCCCGTCCTCTCGCGCGCATCGGCGGCAAGAATCTGTGCGTCAGCTCGACGAGCGCGCGGACGTTCAAGTCGATCATGCGAAGCTCGCCCTGCAGGTCGAGCTTGTGAAACTCGCCGACCGAGCCGTAGCCGGCGTTGTTGACGAGCGTGTCCACCTCAAGCCCGCGTCGCTCGGCCTCCGAGAAGAGGCGCGCGGGCGCGTCGTCGTCGGTCAAGTCGGCGGCGAAGTGTGCGGCGGAGACGTCGTGCGCGCGCGACAGCTCCGAGGCGAGCGCGGCGAGCTTCTCTTCGGAGCGCGCGACGAGGAGGAGGTTCTGCCCGCGCGCGGCGAGCCTGCGCGCGAAGACCTCGCCGATGCCTGCGGACGCCCCTGTGATGAGTGTGGTCTTCATGCGCGCGGAGAACCGAAGACCCAACAATAAGACTAAGGGCGTGTCGTTGCCAAGTTGGAAGCGGGGTGTCGGGTGAGCCGGCCCGAAGACACGTGCGCCGCGCCGAACACGGGGGAGC
>DASQDT010000198.1:0-20041 GCA_035634035.1 Pyrinomonadaceae bacterium
TCCCGCCCCCGCGCCCAACTCCTTCCGGTGTAGCCAAGCGGTAAGGCACCTCACTGTTAATGAGGCCAACGGGGGTTCGAATCCCTCCGCCGGAGCTTCTCTCTCTCGCACGGGCCCGTGGCCAAGTCCGGTCGAAGGCAACCGACTTTTAATCGGTGGATCGTGAGTTCGAATCTCACCGGGCCTATCCCGCACGTCCGGCTAAAAATTTACGACGCGGCGTAGCTCAGAGGTAGAGCGCTCGCTCGATAAGCGAATGGCGAAGGTTCGACTCCTTCCGCCGCGACCTTTTTTTGCGGAGTCGCCAATCGGCAGTGCAGCCCGTCTCTGAAACGGGTGATGGGGGTTCGAGTCCTCCCTCCGCAGTCTTCCACTTCAAAACTCACAAGGCGCTTCGATTACTCGACGCACATGAGCCGCGGCCCTCATCGGGGGCGCGGACTTTCGGCGACGCGCCCGAAAGGAGTTCTGAAAGCGATGGCAAACCGAAACCTCTTCAAGTCGCTCGTCGGCCGCCTGCTCCCGGCGACGAACGCGGTCAACAAGGAGTCCGCGCCGGCCTACGCCTACGAGCCGCGCCACGCGCTCGCGCAGTACGCCGCGACGGGCTGCCTCAACGCGACCTTCTACGCCTCGGCCGGCGACCAGCTCAAGGCCGTGCTCGCGCTCTGCGCCGAGGTCGAGCCGGAGTTCATCGCCAAGACTGCCCTGTACGCGCGCGAGCGCGGGCTGATGAAGGATATGCCGGCGCTCCTGTGCGCCGTGCTCGCCGCGCGCGACGTGCGCCTGCTCGAACGTGTCTTCCCGCGCGTCGTCGACAACGCGAAGATGCTGCGCAACTTCGTGCAGGTCGTGCGCTCGGGCGCCGTGGGCCGCAAGTCGCTCGGCTCGGCCCCGAAGCGCATGGTGCGCGACTGGCTCGAAGCGCGCGACGAGGCGACGCTCTTCAACTCGTCGGTCGGCCGCCAGCCCACGCTCGCCGACATCGTCCGCATGGTGCACCCGCGCCCGCGCACGAAGGAGCGCGAGGCCCTGTTCGGCTACCTCGTCGGACGCGAGCACGACGCGGGCGCGCTGCCGCCCGCCGTCCGCCGCTTCGAGGCGTTCAAGGCCGGCGACCGCGCCGAGACGCCCGACGTGCCGTTTCAGATGCTGACCGCCCTCGACCTGACGACGGCCGAGTGGGCGGCGGTCGCGCGCCGCGCCTCTTGGCAGACGACGCGCATGAACCTCAACACGTTCGCGCGCCACGGCGTCTTCGCCGTGCCGGGCATGACGGAGACGATTGCGCAGCGCCTGAGCGACCCGGCGCGCGTCGCGCGCGCGCGAGTCTTCCCGTATCAGCTCATGGCGGCCTACACGTCGGCCGGCGCGCGCGTGCCCGCGGCCGTGCGCGAGGCGCTACAGGAGGCGATGGAGCACGCGACGCGCAACGTGCCGGAAGTGGACGGCGTGGTTTACGTCTGCCCGGACGTGTCGGGCTCGATGATGTCGCCCGTGACGGGCTACCGCCGCGGCTCTTCGACGGCCGTGCGCTGCGTGGACGTGGCGGCGCTCGTCGCGGCGACGGTGCTGCGCAAGAACCCGCGGGCCGCGGTGATGCCGTTCGAGGAGAAGCTCGTGCGGGTTGACCTGAACCCGCGCGACAGCGTGATGACGAACGCGCGGCTTCTGGCCTCGGCCGGCGGCGGCGGCACGAACTGTAGCGCGCCGCTCACGTCGCTCAACGCGCGACGCGCCGCGGGCGACCTCGTCATCTACGTCTCGGACAACCAGTCGTGGGTGGACGCCCGCGGCGGGCGCGGGACGGCTCTGATGCGCGAGTGGAACGCGTTCCGCGCGCGCAACCCTTCGGCGCGTCTGGTCTGCATCGACCTCCAGCCTTACGGCACGACGCAGGCGCAGGAGCGCGAAGACATTCTCAACGTCGGCGGCTTCTCGGATCAGGTCTTCGAAGTGATCGCGGAGTTCGCCGCCGGGCGTCTCGACTCCGGCCACTGGGTCGGGCGCGTCGAGAGCGTCGAGTTGTAAACGGACGGGCGGGGCCGAATGCGGCCGTGACTACATCCAATCTGGTTTTGGAGACCAGCAAAGTCTCGGCAAAACTCGTCGGCCCCGCCACTCCCAACGCTCTTTCAACAGCGGCGAATGCGGGCGCGGAGTACATCCGGTAAAGACGGGAGAAATCCTGTCTGAGCAGGTTCGACTCCTGCCGCGGCCCTTCGCGGGGTCGCGTGTCTCTCGCCGACACTTGTCGCCGCCGACAGCGGTCGCCCGTTAGCTCTCGGCCGAAGGGCTCAGAGCTAACGGCCGGCCGCCGGCAACTCTTTTTGCGACGAATGCGGATGGAACTACATTGCTTGATAAGCACACCGTACCGGGTTCGACTCCCGGCGACTCTCAATAATTTCGAGGGCCGTAGCTCAACGGTAGAGCACGAGTTTCATCGTTCTTGTCGTCGCAACCATCTTCGGACGGCGCGCGCGGCGCGCGCCCCCGCGAGGAGTACACGTCATCCGTCGAGGCCGTCATGTTCATCCGTTTCATCTGCGCGGAGGTCGACCGCGACTCGCAGGTGCGGGCAGGCATCTTCACGGCCGCCGGCCGCCTGCGCGACTCGGAGGGGCTGCCCGATTACGAGTTCGACGCGCTGATGAGCCTCGCCGAATGGTTCAACGAAAACCTCGACAAGCCGACGCGGTTCTCGCGCTCGAAGCGCGCCGAGGAGAAGTACCGGGCCGTCTGCTGGTTCAAGCCGACGGCGCGCGAGCACATCGCGCGGGCTTGGGAGCTGGTCTGGATTCTCGAACGCAACGATGTGCTCATCGACGTGGTCAAGGCCGAGCGGGTCGGCTACGTCGTCTACGAGGACGACTTTCAGGTCGCCGCCGAGCCGTACTACGAGACGAGATTTAGGAGGGGCGGGAGGTTCTGTTAATCATGCCGGCCACGACAGTCGAAACCATCTCGGAGGTCGAGGCGCTCGTCCGCGACTTCGAGTCGTGCGCGCTCGGGCGCGAGCTCTGGACGCACGCCGCGCACCTGAAGGTCGCGCTCTGGTACCTGCTCCATCACGGGTGGGACGAGGCCGTCGGGCTGACGCGGCTCGGCATCAAACGCTACAACGCCGCGTCCGGCGTCGCCGACACGCCGACGGGCGGCTATCACGAGACGCTCACGGTCTTCTGGCTCCACACCGTCCGCCGCTTCCTCGAATCGCGCGGCGACGAAGCGCACGCGCCCGACGAGCTCGCCCGCCGCCTCGTCGCCTCGGCCGACAAAAATCTCCCTTTGGAGTTCTACACGCGCGCGCGCCTCATGTCGCCGGAGGCGCGCGCCGCTTGGGTCGCGCCCGACTTGAAGCCGCTGTGAGCGTCTCCGATTTATTGACCGCGCAGGATCGAGAGCGGCTTGCGCGCGAGCACGTCGAGGCTTGAGAGCGCGCCGACGAGGGTGACGAGCAGGGCGGTGGCGACGACGCCGAAGATGTTGACGAAGGGCGTGAAGGCCCACGGGATTTCGAGCAGGTAGCGCGCGACGGCGTAGGAGAGCGCGACGGCCGCGAGCGAGCCGACGAGTCCGGCCGCCAAGCCGAGCAGGCCGTACTCGGCGAGCAGCATCGCGAGGAGCGTCGCCCGCTTCGCGCCGAGAGTCTTCAACACGGCCGCCTCGTAGACGCGCTGAAACTTCGTCATCGCGATTGACCCGACGAGGATGAGAGCGCCGCTGAGCAGGACGAAGCCGCCGATGAACGAGACGGCCATCGTCAGGTTCGAGAGGATGCTGCCGACGCTGCGGACGATGTCGGCCACGTCAATCACGGAGAGGTTCGGGTAGGCGTCGAGCAGCGCGCGCTGGAAACGCGCGCGCGCGCGCGAGTCCTGCGGCCCGTTGATGGCGGCTATCAGATTCTGCGGCGCGGCTTCGAGCGTGCCCGGCCGGAAGAGGACGAGGAAGCCCGTCCGCGAGTTGCGCCAATCAATCCGCCGCACGCTCGTCACGCGCGCCTCAATCTTCCGGCCCTGCACGTCGAACGTTATCCTCCCGCCCACGTCCAACCCCGCCACGCCGCGCATCCCCTCTTCAATCGAGACCTCGGCTTCGGGCGAAGGCGTCTCGCCCCAGAACTCGCCCGCCACCACCTGCTCGTTCTCTTCGAGGCGCGGCCGGTAGGTGACGACGTACTCGCGCCCCAGAAGCCCGCGCTCGCGCCGCATCTCCGTCTGCTCCAAATCGACCTCGCGCCCGTTGACGGCGAAGATGCGCGCGCGCACCGTCGGTACCAACTCGGGCCGCGCGCCCGTCCGCCCCTCGACGATGCGCGCGACGCCCTCGGCTTGGTCGCGCTGCACGTCGATGACGTACATATCCGCGAGGTTCGTCCGCCGCGTCAGGTCGAACTCGCCCATCAGGTTCTCGCGCACCGACTGCACGCTCATCACCAGAAAAGCGCCGAGGCCGACGGCCATCACGACGACGCGCGTCTGGTTGCCCGGCCGCGTCAGACTCCCCGCCGCCTGACGCAGAGCGAACGGCCCGCCCAAGTGCCGCGCGCGGGCGACGACCGCCGTCAGAAGCCACGCCGACGCGTAGAGCAGCGCGGCCGCCGCGCCCAAGCCGCCGACGAAGTAGAGGCCCGCGCGCAGCTCGCCCGCCTGCCAAGAGACGAGCAGCAGGAGCCCGACGCCGACCAGCAGGCCGACGAACCAGCGCGGCAAATCGAGACGCCGGCCGCGCTCGTACGTGTCGCGCTCGCGCAGGAGTATGTCGGGCTTGACGTGCCGGACGCGCATCAGAGGGAGCGCCGAGAAGAGTAGAGAGACGACGACGCCGAGCCCCAAGCCCTGCCAGACGGCCCCCGCGCTCAACGAATAATCCATGTTCGGCGGAAGGCTCTCGGCGAAGCGCGCGGCGACGAAAAGGAGCGCGCCCTTCGCGAGCGCGACGCCGAGCAGGCTGCCCGCGAGCCCGAGCGCGAGCGTCTGCGCGAGGTAGGCGGCCGCGACGCGCCGGCCCGTCGCGCCGAGGCACTTGAGCACCGCGATCGACTTCTTCTTCTGCTCGACGAAGACGCGCGTCACGCTTGAGACGCCGATGCCGCCCAAGACGAGGACGACCATCCCGACGAGCGCGAGGAAGTTTTCGGCGCGCGCGTACTGCTCGCCCATGCTCTCCTCCGACTCGCGGTAGGAGCGCACCGTGACGACGTTTCCCGTCAACTCCGCGCGCAGGCGTTTGACAAGTTCGCCCGCGCCGTCCTCGGCCGTCTTAAAGAGCATCCGCCTGCGCGCGCGCGCCGCGAAGCCGGTCAGCCCGGCCGCCTCCATCGCCTCGCGCGCGACGAAGACGCGCGGCCCGAGGCGGAAGCCGCCGCCCGCGCCCGGCTCGCGCCCCACCACGCCGCGAATCCGAAAGACGCTCTCGCCGATTCTGATGTCGTCGCCGACGCTCACGCCCAGACGTTCGAGCAGAAGCGGCGCGACTATCGCCCCGCCGTCGTCCAAGAGCGCGTGGTCGAACGGCCGGCCGTCGTCCAGCTCGAACGTGCCGTAAAAAGGATACGGGCGCTCGACGCCCTTCAGCTCGACCATCTGCGCGCCCTCGCGCGAGGGGTCGGCGGGCCGCGCCATCGCCGACGCCTCGATGGTCTCCGTGCGCGCCGAGACGAGCGGCGGCGCGGCGACGCGGTCAATCCTCTCCAGAGTCTCCGGCGACCACGGGCGCGTCGTGTCGGCCTGCGCGTCGGCCGTCATCAGAGCGCGCGCCTCGCTCGTCATCGCGCGGTTGGCGTTGCGCGTGAACGTGCGCAGCGCGACGACCGCGCCGACGCCGATGCCGATGCACAGGAAGAAGAACAACAGGCGCTTCCAAGACGAGCGTATCTCGCGCCGCGCCATCTGGATGATGAAGCTCACGCCTTCGCCGCCTCCAACTCCTCGTCGTCCGACCGCGCGGGATTAACTTCGGCGACGCCCTCATCCGCCTTCGCGCCCGCGCCGTCTTGCGCGGCGGTGTCGGAGACGACGCGGCCGTCGCGGAGCGAAATGCGGCGGTCGGCGCGCGCGGCCAGCTCGTGGTCGTGCGTGACGAGGACGAGCGTCGCGCCGCGCCGGCGGTTCATCTCGACCATCAGGTCGAAGACGTGCTGGCCGTTGCGCGAGTCGAGATTTCCGGTCGGCTCGTCGGCGAGCATGATGGAGGGGTCGTTGGCGAAGGCGCGGGCGACGGCGACGCGCTGCTGCTCGCCGCCCGAGAGCTGCGAAGGGTAGTGGTGCGCGCGGTTCGCTAGGTCAACGTCCTCGACGAGCGAGCGGGCGCGCTCGCGCGCCCCCTTCGCGCCCGCGATCTCCATCGGCACGAGCACGTTCTCGAACGCGGTCAAAGAAGGGATGAGGTGGAACGACTGAAAGACGAAGCCTATCTTGCGCCCGCGAAGCTCCGCGAGCGCGTCCTCGCCCATGCGCGTTATCTCCTCGCCGTCAATCTCGATGCGCCCCGCGGTCGGCGCGTCCAAGCCGGCGATCAAGCCGAGCAGCGTGGACTTGCCGCTCCCCGAAGGGCCGACGACGGCGACGAACTGCCCGTCGGGAATCCGTAAATCCAGCTCGTGCAGAATCGTCAGAGACTCCGCGCCGGATGGAACAATTTTTGAGACCCTATATAATTCAATCATGCGAAATCTTCTGCTCGCCCTTCTAATCTCTCTGGCCGCCGCCGCCTCGGCCTGCGGCGACAAGTACCCGCCCGACGGCGCGCGGGGTTCCGAAGCCTCGTCGTCGCAGCCGCAAGCCGGAGCGTCGCAGACTCCTGTCGCGGCCTCGCGTCAGAATCTACCTAAAATCGTCGCGTTCGGCGACAGCCTGACGGCCGGCTACGGGCTGCAACAGTCGCAGAGCTACCCGTCGCTTTTGCAGGCGATGCTCGACGCGGACGGGTATCAATACGAAGTCGTCAACGCCGGGGTTTCGGGCGACACCTCGGCCGGCGGCGTCCGGCGACTCGACTGGGCGCTCGACGGCGGCGACGTGCGCTTCCTCGTCCTCGAACTCGGCGCGAACGACCACCTGCGCGGCCAGCCCGTCTCGGAGACGCGCAAGAACCTCTCGGCCATCATCGCGCGCGCGAGGGAGCGCGGCGTCAAAGTCCTGCTCGCCGGGATGATCACGACGACCACGCGGACGGGCGACCGCTACGAGCAGGAGATCGCGGAGATGTATCGGGCCGTCGCCAAAGAGCACAACGTCGCCCTGCTCCCCTTCTTCCTCGAAGGCGTCGCGGGCGTCGAGCGCCTGAACCTGCAAGACCGCGTCCACCCGAACGCAGAGGGGACGAAGATCGTCGCCTCGAACGTCTACCGCGCGCTCCGTCCGATGCTCGACGAGGAGCAGAAGTGACCGGCGCGCGGGCGGCGTGAAGTGATGGGCGACGGCGTGTCCGGCGGGGCGCGGGAGTTCGACGTGCTCGTCGTCGGCGGGGGCGCGGCCGGGCTGATGTGCGCGACGGCGGCGGGGCGTCGCGGCCGGCGCGTCCTCGTCGTCGAGCACAACGAGCGCGTCGGCCGAAAGATTGAGATTTCCGGCGGCGGGCGCTGCAACTTCACGAACCTTCACACGACGCCCGCCGACTTCCTTTCGTCAAACCCGCACTTCGCCAAGTCCGCCCTCTCGCGCTACACGCCTGCCGATTTCGTCGCGCTCGTCGAGCGCCACCGCATCCCGTATCACGAGAAGAAACTCGGCCAACTCTTCTGCGACGGAAGCTCGCGCGAGATAATCTCGATGCTCGTCGCGGAGTGCGAGCGCGCGGGCGTGCGCGTCGTGACGAATTGTCGCGTCTCGCGCGTGAGTAAGGAGGGGCGCTTCGCGGTCGAGACGAGCCGCGGGCGCTTCGAGGCGGAGTCGCTCGTCGTCGCGACGGGCGGGCTCTCAATCCCGAAGCTCGGCGCGACCGACTTCGGCTACCGCGTCGCGCGACAGTTCGGCCTGCGCGTCGTCACACCGGCGCCCGCGCTCGTCCCTCTCACGCTCGCGCGCGGAGACTCGGACGCGCTGCGCGAGTTGAGCGGCGTCTCAGTTCCGGCGGTCGCCCGCGCGGGCGGCGCGGAGTTCGCGGAGAACATTCTCCTAACGCACCGCGGCCTGAGCGGGCCGGCCGTCCTGCAAATCTCCTCTTACTGGGAGCGCGGCGCGCCCGTCTCCTTCGACCTGCTGCCCGGCGAAGACGCGCTCGCCCTTCTCGAATCCAAGCGCGAGTCGGGCGCGGAGCTTTCCTCCGTGCTTTCGACGCACCTCCCGCGACGCTTCGCGCGCGCGTGGTGCGAGGTCTACGCGCGCAGCGCGCCGGTCAAGAGTTTTTCGTCGGAGGAGTTGCGGCGCGTGGCCGAGCGCCTGCACGAATGGAAGGTCGTTCCGGCGGGGACGGAGGGTTTCGCGAAGGCGGAGGTGACGAAGGGCGGCGTGGCGACCGACGAGCTATCGTCTAAGACTTTGGAGTCGCGCCGCGTCGCCGGACTCTACTTCGTCGGCGAGGTCGTGGACGTGACGGGCCACCTCGGCGGCTTCAACTTCCAATGGGCTTGGGCCTCGGGCTTCGCCGCGGGACAGTTCGCCTGACGCACGCGCGGAGCGCCGTCGGGCGACTCACCGCCGTCTGCGCACGGACAGATTCTTTCCGCTCTCGACACAAATCATCTGCATCTCCTTCGGCCGCCGCGGCGTGAACGGGCAGACGAGAAAATCGCCCCACACCTCATTCTCCCATTCGAGTCTCTTTTCCAACTCTTCCGGGATGCTGCTGTACCCCTCCTGCGCGTAGCTCGAAGAGACGCCGAGCATCCGCCTCGTCCCCGCACGCCAGAGCCTGATCGTCGGCGCGCCGTTATAAAGCGACAGGCGGCCGCGGACGCCGAAGCACTTCCCGACCAGCGAGGGCTGCGCGCGGCAGGGCTTTAACTGTGGTTTTGAAACGTCGGACTGCCCCGAAGTGGCGTGCGACGAGACGATGAGCGGCAAAATCATCGCGCACGCGAAAGCGCACGCGAGTCTTCGACGTACATTCATCGTGTCATCACTCCGCGGTCAAACCCTACTTCTTCGCGCGCGGGTGGCAGCGCTCGTAAGTCTGGCGGAGGCGCTCGCCGGTGACGTGCGTGTAGATTTGGGTGGTGGCGAGGTCGCTGTGGCCGAGCATGGCTTGGACGGAGCGCGTGTCAGCGCCGTGTTCGAGCAGGTGCGTGGCGAAGCTGTGCCGCAGCACGTGCGGCGAGACGCCTTCGAGCCCGGCGCGCACGGCGTAGCGCTTCATCATCGCCCACACGAAGTTGCGCGTGAGCGCCCGCCCGCCCGGGCCGACGAAGAGGTGTTTCGACTCGCGGCCGTCGAGCAGGGCGCGGCGCGCGGGCGCGTAGCGTTGCAGCCACGCGAGCGCGTCGCGGCCGACGGGCACGCGCCGCTGCTTGCTCCCCTTCCCCGAACAACTCAACACGCCCGCGTCCAAGTCGACGCTCCCCGTGTCGAGCGACACGAGCTCGGAGACGCGCAGGCCCGTCGCGTAGAGGAGTTCGATCATCGCGCGGTCGCGCACGCCCTCGTGCGTCGAGGTGTCGGGCGCGTCGAGCAGGCGCGCGACGTCACCTTGCGTCAGGAAGCGCGGGAGCTTCTGCGCCGACTGCGGGGCGACGAGGTCGGCCGTCGGGTCGGCCGAGAGGTGTCCGTCCAAAAGCAGGTAGCGGAAGAAGCCGCGCACGGCGCTCACAGTCCGCGCCGCCGAGCGCGGGGCGAGCCCGCCGCGCGTGAGCGACATGACGAACTGTTTCAACTCTTCTTTGCCGAGCGCCTCCGCGCCGCGCCCCTTCGACTCGGCGAAGCGCCGCAGCTTCTCAAGGTCGCGCCGGTAGCTCTCAAGAGAGTTCGCCGACAGGCCCTTCTCGACCTGCACGTAGGCGAGGTGCTCGCGAATCAAATCCCTCGGCATGGGCTTCAGCTCGTCGCCCTCTCGGGCAGCGGTTGCGTCGCGTAGAAGTCCGTCATGAAGCGGCGGACGTAGGCGGAGAGGAGCGTCTCGACGCGCTCGGCGCTGTCCGAGGCGACGATGAGGCCGACGTGGTGGCGCTTGCGCAGACGCCAGACGATTTCCGCGTCCTTGTACTCGGACGTGTCGGGCCACTCCTGACGCGCGAGCGAGATGACGATGCCGGCGTAGCCGTCGCGGTGCGGGGGAACCTCGTAGCCGCCCGCCTCGCCGCGCACCTCTATCTTCGCCCACTCGGCCCAGAGGTTGACGCCGGTCGCGGCCTCGACCGTCTCGGCGATGTTCGCGCCGCCGACACGCGCGGCCGTCTCAAGGAAGTAAAAGCGGCCGTCGTCGCGCCCCTTGATGAACTCCGTGTGCGTGACGCCGCGCACGAGCCCGAGCGTGCTCAGGAGCTCGCGGTTAAGGCGATCCAACTCGCGCGCGTCCTCCGAGTCGCGCGGGAGGGTGCGCGTCATGAAGACGCCGCCGTGGTGCGCCACGTCCATCGGCGGCTTGCCGTACTTGTGCGCGGCCGTGAACACGACCTCGCGCTCGGAGACGATGGAGTCGACGTGGAAGATGTCGCCGGGCACGTAGTGTTCGAGAAGATAGAACGACTGCTTGTCGCCCAGAGCTTCGAGCTCGCACCAGAGCTCGGCCTCGCCCTCGACCTTCTTGATGCCGACGGCCGAAGCCTCCGAGCGCGGCTTCAAGACCCACGGCGCGGGGACGCGCGAGACGTATTCGGCCACGTGGCGGTGGTTGAGCGCGTGGACGAAGTCGGGGACGAGGATGCCGTTGTCGCGCGCCTTGACGCGCATGGCGAGCTTGTCGCGGAAGTAGCGCGTGGTGGAGTCGCCCATGCCGGGCACGCGCAGGTGCTCGCGCAGGGCGGCGGCCGTCTCCACGTCGAAGTCGTCGAGCGGGACGATGCGGTCGATCTCCTCGGTGCGGGCCAGATAGCTCGCGCTCTTGACGAGGTCTTCGAGCGGGAAGTCGTCGGGGATGTAGAAGAACTCGTCGATGCTCTCGCGCGGCCAGTCGGCGTCGGCGAGCTTCTGGCGCGTGAGCAGGAGCACGCGGCAGCCCTGCCGCTTGCACTCGCGCAAGAACTCCTGCCCCTTCTCGAAGGTGGCGATGCAGAAGACTGTCAGCGGGCGTTTCTCTGTCAAGTTACGGGTCTCCTCGCGCGGGGAAGCACGGACGTGAGCGCAAGGATGATAGCCCAACTGACGAAAACTGAGTAGCGCCTCAAGCCCCGCGCGCCGAGACGCGGCGCAGGATGTCGCGGACGCGCGTGGCGACGCGCGTGGCGCTCGGCGGGTCGTAGTTCGACATGACGACTGTCGTGTAGCCCGTCTCGAAGTTCATCAGGAGGGCGGCGTTGATGCCGGGCGCGCCGCCCGCCACGCCGCGCCCGCCCTCGCGCAGGGGCAGCGCGACCGTCTGCGCGCCGCCCGCCTTCGGCTCCTCGCCCGAGGCGACGTAGCGCGTGTAGGCCGGGCCGAGCAGCTTGCCGGACGACAAGGCGTTGGCGAACTTCAAGAGGTCTTCGGCCGTCGAGTAGCCGCCGCCCGCGGGGCTCCCCTTCGCCGGACGCGTGTAGATGTTGTTGACGCGGTTCTTCGAGCCCGCGCCCTCGCGCGTGTAGCCGGAGGCGACGTCGCGCACGCCCGCGTCCGTCTCGTAAGAGTCCGTGTTGTTCATCCCGGCCGGCGCGAAGATGTGCTCGCGGACGTAGTCGTAGTAGCTCCGGCCGGTGATGCGCTCGACGATGGCGCCGAGGACGATGTAGCCGCCGTTCGAGTACTCCTCGCGCGAGCCCGGCTCGAAGCGCAAGGGCTCCGCGGCGAAGAGCGGGAGGAAGTCTTTGACCGAGCGCAGGCGGTCTTTCGGCGTCGCGTCGAACTTCGGGCCGAAGAAGTCGCCGACGCCCGAGCGCATCGTGAGGAGGTGTCTAATCGTGACCTTCTCGGCGGCCTGTCGGTTCGGGTAGTCGGGCAGGTGTTTGGCGATGGTGTCGTCGAAGGAGAGCTTGCCGCGCTCGGCGAGTTGGGCGATGGCCGTCTGCGTGAAGATTTTGTTGATGGAGCCGAGGTTGAACTTCGTCTCCAAGCGGTTCGGCGCGCCGAACTCGACGCTCGCCAGCCCGACGGCCTTGCGTAAGACGGGCGAGCCGTTCTTGGCGACGAGGACGACGCCCGAAAACTCGTCGGCCTTCGACGCCTCTTCGACCAGACGCTCGACCTCCGCGAGCGCCTCCGCTTCGGTCAGCGTCGCGGGCGGGGCCGCCGCGCCGCCCTGCGCGCCCGGGGACGGCGATTCCGCGTCCTCGACGCTGAGGCCCACCAGCTTCCCCTGCTGCTCGAAGACGAACTCGAACCTGAGCCACCCGCCGCGCTTCGTCCGCATGAGCGTGGCGACGCGCGTGTCGGTCGCCCCCGTGACGCCGTGCAGTTCGAGGCCGCCCGTCTGGTCGCGCATCTGCCGGTAGACTTCGAGCCGCGCTTCGACGGGGCGGCGCGCGAGCGAGTCGGCCGCGACGTGTTCGAGGAAGAAGGCGCGCATCCTCTGCTCGTCGCCCGTGTTGAAGGCTTCGACGTAGCGCGCGACCGTGCGCCCGGCCGGCGTGTCGGGGAGCGCCGCGGGCTGCTGACCGCGCGCGGCGATGTGCGCCGCGAAGACGGCGGCGACGAACAGGAGCGTGAAGGCTTTTCTCATGCGTCGGTGACCTCAGGAGGCACGGGGCGAACGCGCGGCCCGCCCCGTTCGTATCTCAGACGAACAACTGTTATTCGCCGCGCCGCGCCGCCGAGTTCCAACCTTTTTCGGGGCGGCGGCCGCGCGCGTTGACGCCCGCCGGGCCGGCGTGCGATTTTGGCCCGCCACACTCCCGAAGAAAGGACGCTTCAGTGGAGCTGACGATAAAGACCCCGCGCGGTTTCGACTACAAGAGGACGGTGATGAGTCACGGCTGGTCAGACCTTCTGCCCTTCGGCCTCGACCCGCAGACGCTCGCCCTGACGCGCGTGCTCGACGCCGACGATTGGCCGCGCCCGCTGACCGTCGTCGTCACGGACGGGCGCGGCGCCCTGCGCGTCCGCGTGCCCGCCAAGACAGGCAAGCGCGCGCTCGCGCGCGTGGAGCGCGACGTGCGCCACATCTTCCGGCTCGACGACCCGATGGAGGAGTTCTACGCGGTCGTCTCGAAAGAGCCCGACTTCGCGTGGATAGCGAAGGACGGCGCGGGTCGCCTCCTGCGCTCGCCGACCGTCTTCGAAGACCTCGTCAAATCCGTCTGCACGACGAACTGCTCTTGGTCTCTGACGGTGAAGATGGTGACGGGGCTCGTCGGCGGTCTCGGGCGCGAATCGGACGACGGCCGACGCTCCTTCCCGACGCCCGAGGCGATGGCCGCCGCGCCCGCCGACTTCTACCGCGACCATGTGCGCGCAGGCTACCGCGCGCCTTACTTGAAGGAGTTGGCCGAGCGCGTCGCGTCGGGCGAGTTGGCGGTGGAGTCTTGGCTCGGGAGTGAGTTGGAGACCGCGGAGCTGAAGCGCGAGATGAAGCGCGTCAAGGGCGTCGGCGACTACGCGGCCGAGAATTTGCTGAAGCTCGTCGGGCGCTACGACGTGCTCGCGCTCGACTCTTGGGTGCGCGCCAAGTTCGTGCGGACGCGCGCGAAGGGTCGCGCCTGCGACGACGCACGCATCGCGCGCCACTACTCGCGCTTCAAGTCTTGGCGCGGCTTGGCGCTCTGGTGCGACATGACGCGCGACTGGTTCGACTGATACCACGGGCAGTCGGCCTTGAGCACGCACGCGTCGCAGAGCGGCGTGCGGGCCTTGCAGACGGCGCGGCCGTGCGCGATGAGCAGGTGCGAGAACGCGACCCAGTCGCGCGCGGGGACGAGGGCCATCAGGTCGCGCTCGACCTTCTCGGGCGTCTTTTGGACGGAGAGGCCGAGGCGTTCGGAGAGGCGGCCGACGTGCGTGTCGACGACGACGCCCGAAGCCTGTCCGTAGGCGTTGCCGAGCACGACGTTCGCCGTCTTGCGCGCCACGCCGGGCAGTTCGAGCAGCTCCTCCATCGTCGCCGGGACGCGCCCGCCGTGGCGCTCGCAGATGATCCGGCACGCGCCCTGAATCGCCCGCGCCTTGTTGCGGAAGAAGCCCGTCGGGCGGATGTCCTGTTCGAGTTCTTCTCGGGAGACGCGCAGATAGTCTTCGCACGAGCGGTACTTGCGGAACAGTTCGGCCGTGACGAGGTTGACGCGCTCGTCCGTGCACTGTGCGGAGAGGACGGTGGCGACGAGGAGTTCGAGCGGGTTGGTGTGGTCGAGGCTGCAACGCGCGTCCGGGTACTCTCTGCGCAAGAGGCGGACGATGCGCCGCGCCCTCTCGCGTTCGGCTTCGTCGGCGGCGGGCGTGTTCTTCATCTGCGCGTTCGGATAGAGGAAGGGCGCGGGGTTTGAAGGCCCGCGCCCTTCGCCGTTTCAGTCGGTGTCGGGAGCCGGCGTCATTACCTGCGGCCCGCGCGGCGTCGCGCCGGCCGGCGCGTCGTCTTCGGCCGCGCCGTCTGCCTGTTCAGCTCGTTCTGCACGAAGGTGGCGACCGTCTTCTGCGGGATGGCCGTCGAGATAGTCACCTCGCTGCCGCTGGCGTTGTTCGTCATCGCGCGGAAGACCGTCAGCGCCGTCTCCATGCCCTGCCGCTTCTTAACGTCCGTGGTCTTTTCGAGCTCCTTCTGGATGCCCGTCTCGGCCAAGCGCAGGCCGATGCCTATCATGCCGCTGACGGCGCGCGCGCTCTCGGGCGTGTCCGTGCGGACGATGGACTGGACGGAGAAGTCTGTGGCCGTCATGCCGACGGAGGCTTGAACCTGTTTGATGGAGTTGAGGATTTTCGTGGCCTCGGCGTTCTGCGAGACGCCGCCCGGCAGGTACTTGCCGAGGTCTGCGGGGACGTTGCCGACGAGGCTGAAGAGATCGCCCGCGTTGCGCGTCGCGAGGTCGAGCAGTCCCTCGTTGAGACGCGCCTCGACCTTCGACTCGGCGTCGACGGCGGCGCGCACGTAGTCGGGCACGCCGACGGCGAGCGTGTTCGCGTCGAAGGCGACGACGGCCAGCTCGTTGAAGGGCGCGGGCGGCTGCGGCGCGGCTCCGTCGGCCTGCGGCTGCGCGCCTCCGTCGGCCGTCTTCTTCGGCGGGCTCGTCTTGAAGATGTTGATGGTGCGCGAGCCGTAGGTCTCCTCGGTCATCTGCTCGGGCATCGCCATGCGGACGAGCGAGAGCAGGGCCTCGGCGTTGAAGTCGCCGCGGACGAGGACGATGAACTCGGGCATCGCGCCGGGTTTGGGCTCGCCGCGGAAGCGGACGCCGGCCGCGACGTGGTGCACCGAGCGCACGTCGAAGCCCATCGCCTCGCGCTTCATCTTCTCGAAAGCCTCGTCGAGCTTCTTCTGCGGGACGACGCGCGGGGCGGCCTCGGTGAGGATGCGCTGCGTGTTGACGTAGACGACGACTTGCGAGTCGGGGAAGTTCGTCAGGATGTCGCGCGCGGTCTGCGCGCGGGCCGGCGAGAGCGGCGCGGCGACGAGCGCCAGCCCGAAGAGGACGGCCGCACGCGCCGCGCGCGCTACTCGGTTCTTACTTCTCATGTTCAAGTTGATTCCTTTCGGCTTCGGGGCCGTTTGAAAAAGGGAGAGGGGCACGCTGGCTTGATTCTGCACGAGACCGCGCCGCGCGACAACCCCCGCCGTCGAAAATCCGGAATCAAAATCCAGACTCAGCGCCTTATACGGCCGCCGCGCCGTTAACGTTTCAAACCCGCGGCGACCTCTCCGGAGAGCGCGCGTCTTTGCGCGTCTCTAAGATTGACTTCGGGCGCGGCCGGCACGTCGAGCGTGAAGCCTCCCGTCAGGCGCGGCGACTCGGGCTCGGTGAAACGAAGCTCGGTGAACCTGACGGCCGGCCGCGCGCCGCCGTCGCCCGAGGTCGGGCGCGCGTCGTAGAAGCGCGCGAAGCCGAGGAAGATTTGCGCGCGCGGGTCTCGGGCGGCGCGCCCGACCGTCTCGACCTGCGGGCCGCGCGGCTTCTCCCAACGCCTCCGGTCGAAGGTCTCGCCCGCGCGATTCAGGAAAAGGTCGAAGCGGTGGTTGGCCACTTCCGTCTCGGCGAGGCAGCGCCAGTGAAACGGGTTGGCCGGCATCGGGAGCGCCGCCACGCGCGCCACCGCCTCGCCCCGCGCCGACGCGAGTTCGTCCGCCGACACCCTCGCGCGCTCAAGCGCCCGCGCGTGGAGCGCCCCGAGCCCGAGCCAGTAGAGCGGCACGAGCGCGAGTGCGACGTGCGCGACCCGCGGCCCGCGCTCGCGCCCCAAGCCGCTCGCGCGCGCGACGGCGAGCGCCACGACTCCCGCGAGCCAGAGCGCGAGGAGCGGCAGGGGCAACTCGTACCCGGCGCGGCGCGGGAGAAGAAACAGCGCGACCGTCACCGAGACGGCGAGCGCGGCCCACGCGGCGACGCGCCAGCCTTTGCGCTCGCCGGGCAAAAAGCACGCGCCGCCGAGCGCGAGCCAAATCCACGGGTCGGCGATGAAAACGAGGTCGCCGTAAATCCAGCCGCCGTCCCACGGCAGGAGCGGGCGCACGCCGTAGCTGTTCGTCCAGTCGAGCAGAGGGTGCGTGGCCGAGACGAGGAGCGAGGCCAACATCAATCCGCCGAGGCGCGCGCGCGGGACTCGGCCGCGCCGGCGCGCAATGATCCGGTCGCCCGCGAAGACGAGGAGCGGGAGGGCGACGCCGAGCGCGAGCGTGCCGACGATGGAATGAGTTATGCCGCGGTGGTGTTCGAGGTAAGTCCACTGCCCGGCGGCGAGCGTGGCGATGTCGGCGTCGGGCAGGTTGGCGGCGACGACACAGACGGCCGTCGCGTACGGCGACACGCGCTCAAGCCCGGCCCTCGCGGCTGTCAGCCCGACGAGCGTGTGCGTCAGATTATCCATCGGCCGCGGGGCGTTTAGCTTTCGTCGCCCATCGGCGAAGGCTCGGGCGGGAGCTGCGCGTAGCGCACGGGGTCGAGCGTCTGCAGGCGGTCGGCGGCGCGGCGCGCGGTGGCCGAGACGGGGGCGGGCTTGCCGTCCTTGCCCTTCGCCTTGCGCGCCTCGTCCGCGATGCGGAAGAAGATGTCGGCGGCCTCCGCGTTCTTGCCCTGCTTCTCGTAGACGGAGGCGATGCGGAAGTTGGCGGTGTCGGGCGGGACGACGCCGCTCTTGTCGTTGATGAGATGGCCGTAGATGGCGAGCGCGGCGTCGTAGTCCTTGTCGGCCTCCTTCGCCTGCGCGAGCGCGAAGCGGGAGCGCGCCGCCACCTCGGCGTTGCCGCTGCGGGTCAACCCGTCGAGCTCGGCGAGTCCGCGTTCGCGCTCGACCGTCAGCAGGTTGACGGCCGCGAAGTAGCGCGCCAGCTCGCGGTGCGGGTCGCCGTACTGCGCGGCGACCTTCTGAAACTCCTCGACCGCGCGCTGCGCGCGCTCGCGCTCGCTCGGGAAGGTCGGCCCGGTCTCGCCGGGGATGGGCGTCCCCGTCACGACGGGCGCGTTCGCCACTTCAATCGCCTTGCCGAGCGCGCGGCTCGCCTCGCCGGCGCGCCGCCTGCTCCACATGTTGAAGATGCCGAGGAGCACGGCGGCGAGGACGAGGGCGACGATGCCGTAGAGGATCGCGCGCCCCTTGCCTTCGAGGCGGTCGCCGACGCGGTCGAAGCCGCGCATCGTGGCGTCTCGGAACTTGTCGTGCTTGAGCTGTTGGGCGCGTTTTTTCGTCGTGCGGGCCAAAGTTTCTCCTGCAAGAGCGCGCCGGAGGGCACGTTCTTTTTTCGTGGAGTCGAGACAAAGTCTCACTTTAGCGACGGGCTCGGCGCGGTGTCAAGCCGCCGCAAATGTGCGGTTTGACCGCCCCCCGCGCCCGTGCTACGCTCGCCGCAAAAGGCGGCGCCGCACGGCGCGGCCGGCCCGCGCCGCGTCGGGGCAACGCCGACGTAACCGTTGAATTCAAAGGTTCTGACGCGGGCGTTCGCGGCGTTTGCGGGGCGCTCAGAAATTTGTGGAACAAACGGCGGACGGGGGTTGTCTAACTCTCAGTCGTAAGGGGGCCGCGAGACGCTCCCAACGTCCGCCGGAGGACGACAGTGAGCTTCGGAGAGCCAATCGCCCTCCGCGCGGAAGCGGAGATGGAAGCCGCATCTTCTTCGGCGGCGAGGGGCGAGGCGCGCGCGGCCTTCGAGGCGCAGTTCATTGAAAGACTCAGGGCCGGCGAGGCGGCGGCCTTCAACCGTCTGGTCGAGGAGCGCTCGGGCGACATCTACGCGCTCCTGTTCCGCCTGACGGAAGACCGCGAGGAGGCGCGCGACCTGACGCAGGAGACGTTCCTTCAGGCCTACCGTCATCTGGCGCAGTTCCGCGGCGACGCAGACCTCAAGACGTGGCTCTACCGCATCGCCGTCAATCAGGCGCGCAACCGCTGGCGCTGGTGGCGGCGCAGGCGACGAGACGCGACCGTCTCGCTCGACGCGCCCGACGGCGGCGCCGAGGGCGCGCCGACTCTGGCCTCGCGCGTCGGCGACCCGGCCGCGAGCGACCCCGAGCAGCAGACGCTCTCGCGCGAGCGCGAGCGCACGCTGCTCCGCGCGCTCAACACGCTCTCGCGCTCGTACCGCGAGGTCGTCGTGCTCCGCGACATCGAGGGCCTCAGCTACGAGGAGGTCGCGCAGGCGCTCGAAATCAGCGTCGGCACGGTCAAGTCCCGCCTCTCGCGCGGGCGCACCGAGTTGCGCAAGCGGCTCGAAGGTTCTTTGTAAATTTCCGGCGAATGGTTGACCTGCCCCGGCTAGTACCAGTAACCCGGTGCCAGGTGGGTCGGGAAGTGACCGAAGAGGTCTCAGGGGCGAGGCGTCGGGCGTCCGTCGCCCGCGCGCTCGGAAGAGTGGCGGACGGTCTTTTGATAACGCGGCCAGCAACACCCGTTGACAAGAACCGCCGTCCGACACTTAGACGAGAGCCGAGCCTGTGGGCCGTCGCAAGTTGCTTCCTTTTTACAAGGGAGCGGCCGGGGTCGGCCAGCCATCCGCCTGAAGAGAGGTCGGGGGCCGGGGGTCAGAGGGCAGCTTGAGAAAGCTGCCTTGCTGACTCCGGCCCCCGGCCTCCGACCTCTGCTTTATGATGACGTGTAAGGAGACGGAGAGAGCGTTTTCGCCCTACCTCGACGGCGAGATGTCGCGCGCCGAGCGCGCGTCGGTCGAGTCGCACCTCGACCTCTGCCCCGTCTGCCGTCTTGAGCTCGACCGGATGCGCTCGCTCGTCCGCGGCCTCGCGCTCGTCGAGCGGCCCGAAGCGCCGCGCGACCTCGTGGCCGCCGTCAGCGACGCCCTCATGATCGAGCGCGCAGCGCGCCCCGTGCGCCCGCCCGTGCCCCTGTCCGAGCGCTTCGCCCGCTGGCTCCAGCCGCACCTGATGCCCTACGCCGTCGGCGCGTTCTACTCGCTGCTGCTGTTCGTCGCCGTCTTCGGGGCGCTGCGCAACCACATGATCGTGCTCCGCGACTTGGCCGCGACGGCGCGCGCCGACGCCGAGCGGCCCGACAGCGTGGCGTGGGTGAACGCGGAGACGCCGGGCGACGGCGGCTACGACGTGACGCAGCCGCTCTCGCCCGCGCTCTACGCGGCCGGGCGCTCGCCCGACGCGATCGAAGCCCCGAGCCTCAACCCGCGCGGCGCGCTCGCGCGTCGGGCCGGCTCGCCCTCGACGGGCCGGCGGCCCGACGACGACGACATGATCATCGTCGCCGACGTTTACGGCAACGGCCGCGCCTCGCTCGCCGAGGTCATCGAAGCGCCGCGCAACCCGCGGATGCTCGACGAGTTGCAGGACGCCCTGCGCAAGAACCCGGCCTTCGTCCCCGCCGCCTACGACCGGCGACCGCAGACCATGCGCGTCGTCTTCGCCCTCCAGAAGATGCAGGTCGAGGACAGA
>DASQDT010000199.1:0-10481 GCA_035634035.1 Pyrinomonadaceae bacterium
GTGCCACTTGAGGAAGGGCGGGGCGATGAGGGGGGTGGAGCCGGCCATGAAGAGGACGACGCCGTAGAGACCGGCGTCGATGACCGCGAGGCTCAGCCCGATCTGCGCGACGACGATGCCGACCTCGCCGCGCGGAACCATCCCCATCCCGACCTGCAAAGCGCGCCGCCGCCCCAAGTTCCACGCGCCCGCGCCGCACGCGACGAGCTTCGTCACGACGGCGACCAGCGTGACGACTATCGCCAGCACGACGACCGCCGGGTCGCGGAAGACTTCGGGCTTGAGTTGGAGGCCGATGTTGACGAGGAAGAAGGGGACTAGAAACTCCGTCACGCCGTTCGTTTGCCTGTGCATGGCGCGGTCGTCCTCGGCCGCCTCGGCCAAAGCCATCCCGGCCAGAAAAGCGCCGACGATGGCGGCCACGCCGATGTAGTTGGCGGCGACGGCCAAGCCCAGACAGAGCGCGAGCCCGAAGATGTAGAACGAATGGCCGATGCGCAGGCGCACGATGCGCGGCGCGAGACGCGTCACGACGGGCGCGCCGACCAAGACGACGAAGGCCGTGAACGCGACGGCCAGCGCGGCCGTCGTCATGATTTCCGCGTAGTCGATCGCGCCCTTCGCCGCGCTCGCCACGACGGCGAGGACGAGGAGGCCCAAGATGTCGTCGATGACGGCCGCGCCCAAGATGATGCGCGCGGTCGGCGCGTCCAGAAGTCCCATCGCGGACAGCACGCGCGCCGTGATGCCCACGGACGTCGCGACCAGCGCCGCCCCGACGAACAAAGCCTCCACGTCGTTCGCGCCCCACGCGCGCATCACGAGCCACCCGCCCGCCATCGGCGCGACGACGCCGAGCACCGCCACGACCGCCGCGCTTTTGCCGACGCGCAGGACGGCCGCCGGCTTCGTCTCAAGCCCGACGGTGAAGAGCAGGAAGATGACGCCTATCTCGGCCAAGTCGCCGAGTGTCTCCGACGGCGCGACCCAACCCAGAACGCTCGGCCCGATGATGACGCCCGCGACTATCTCACCCGCCACGGCCGGCTGCCGCAGGCGCTCGAACACCTCCGCCAATAGCTTCGCCGCGACGAACACCACGAACAGCGTCAGCAGAAACTCCGCGCCCCCGGCCGCCGCCCCCACGAACACCATCCGCATCGTCCTCCCTCTCCCGCGCCCCGAAACTCTTTCGCGTCACCTTATCACAACAGACGCCCGCCGAATCTTTCTTCCGTCGCGTGCGCTGTGCTACTATCCCGTCCCGATGGATTTCGTCGAAAAAGCGCGCATCATGGACGGCCCGCGCATCAACCGCGCGCTGGCGCGTCTGGCCTCCGAGATTGTCGAAGAGAATCACGGGGCGGGCCACCTCTATCTGGTCGGCATCCAGCGGCGCGGCGTGCCTCTGGCCAACCGCATCGCCGACAAGATCGCCGACCTCGAAGGCGAGCGGCCGCCGGTCGGGGTCTTAGACATCACGCTCTACCGCGACGACCTCTCGACCGTCGGCGCGAACCCCATCGTCAACCGGACTGACCTGCCCGTCGACGTCGAGAACCGCAACGTCCTCCTCATCGACGACGTGCTCTACACGGGACGCACCATCCGCGCCGCGCTCGACCAGTTGATAGACTTCGGGCGGCCGCGGCGCGTGCAGCTCGCCGTCCTAATCGACCGCGGGAAGGAGCACCGCGAGCTTCCCATCCAAGCGGATTTCGTCGGCAAGTTCGTGCCGACGAAGAAGAGCGAGATCATCAAGGTGATGCTCGACGACTTCGACGGCGACGAGGGGGTCGCAATCGTCGAGCGGCCCCCGGCCGAAGGCGACTGAGAGGGCGGCGGCCGGCATCGGCCGCCTTTTTTGTTAGAGAGCCGAAGTGATGCAGAGAAACCTGCTTGGCATCCGCGAGCTTTCGGCCGGGGAAGTCGCGCACTTCCTCGACACGGCCGAGACGTTCCGCGAAATCTCCGAGCGCGAGATTAAAAAAGTGCCGGCCCTGCGCGGCCGCACCGTCATCAACCTCTTCTTCGAGCCCTCGACGCGCACCCGCACCTCCTTCGAAAACGCCGGCAAGCGTCAGTCGGCCGACGTCGTCAACATCAGCTCCTCTTCTTCCAGTGTGACGAAGGGCGAGACGCTTTTGGACACGGCGCGCAACCTCGAAGCGATGGGCCCCGACCTCATCGTCATACGCCACCCTTCGGCCGGCGCCCCGCACCAGCTCGCGCGCGTCTGCCGCGCCGCCGTCGTCAACGCGGGCGACGGCGCGCACGAGCACCCGACGCAGGCGCTGCTCGACGCGCTCACCATCCGTCAACGCAAAGGGCGCATCGAGGGCTTGAGGGTCGCCATCCTCGGAGACCTGCTCCACTCGCGCGTCGCGCGCTCGAACGCGCACCTTTTGACGAAGCTCGGCGCGGAGGTCGCCGTCGCCGGGCCGGGCACGCTCGCGCCGCGCGAGTTCGCGGGGCTGGTCGAGGGCGAGGGGAGTCTGCGCGTCGAGCGTCGCGTCGAGGACGCGCTCGAAGGCGCTGACGTGGTGATGGTCTTGCGCATCCAGCGCGAGCGTCAGGAGTCGGCCTTCTTCCCGTCCCTGCGCGAGTACGCCGTGCACTACGGCCTGAACCTCGCGCGGCTCGCGCGTGCGAAAGATGACGCCATCGTGATGCACCCCGGCCCGATGAACCGCGGCATCGAAATCGCCTCGGACGTGGCCGACGGCGCGCGCTCGCTCATCCTCGACCAAGTGACGAACGGGGTCGCCGTCCGCATGGCCGTCCTCTACCTGCTCGCGGGCGGCGGCGCGGCGGTCTCCTCCTCGCCCGGCGCTCCCGCCGACGCGAAAGCCGACGCGGTCGCGCCCGCCGAGGAGAAACCCGAGGCCGCCCTGACCGCGCGCGCCACCGACTCGACGCCCGCCTGAACAGAAGATGAGACTGCTGATAACGAACGGATACTTGATCGACCCGACGCAGGGGCTCAACGCCGGCCGCGATCTGTTAATCGAAGACGGGCGCGTCGCCGCCGTCCTCAAGCGCGGCGAGTCGCAGCCCGAGGGCGCGCAGGTTTTCGACGCGACGGGGCTCGTCGTCGCGCCCGGCTTCATAGACTTGCACACGCACCTGCGCGAGCCGGGTCAGGAGTACAAGGAGACGATTGCGTCGGGGGCGGCGGCGGCCGTCGCGGGCGGCTTCGCCAGCGTCTGCGCGATGCCGAACACAGACCCGGTCAACGACAACCCGGCCGTCACGAGCTTCATCGTCGAGCAGGCCGCGCAGGCGCGACTGGCGAACGTCTTCCCGGTCGGCGCGATCACGAAGGGCTCGAAGGGCGCGGAGCTGGCCGAGATGGGCGAGATGAGGCGGGCCGGCATCGTCGCCGTCACGGACGACGGGCGGGGAGTGCCTTCGGCCGGGATGATGAGGCGCGCGATGGAGTACGCGCGCGGGCTCGACCTCGCCGTGATGGATCACTGCGAGGATCGCTCGCTCGCCGCCGGGGGCGTGATGCACGAGGGCGAGTGGTCTCTGCGTCTGGGCCTGCGCGGCGCGCCCGCGCTCGCCGAGGAGTCGGACGCGGCGCGCGACTGCGCGTTGGCGGAGTTGACCGGCGCGCGCGTGCACCTCGCACACGTCTCGACGCGCGGCGCGCTCGAAGCCGTCAGGCGCGCGAAGGAGCGCGGACTTTTCGTCACCTGCGAGGTCGCGCCGCACCACTTCGCGCTCACGGACGAGGCTGTTAAGGATTACGACACGAACACGAAGATGAACCCGCCGCTGCGGAGCCGCGAGCACGTCGAGGCGATTCTTGAGGGCTTGCGTGACGGGACGGTTGACGCCGTCGCGACCGACCACGCGCCGCACCACGCCGACGAGAAGGCTCTTGAGTTCGACCACGCGCCGTTCGGCGTCACGGGCCTTGAGACGGCCGTCGCGCTCGCGCTCGACCGTCTCGTGCACGCGGGCGTCGTCGGCCTCGAACGCCTCGTCGAGTTGTTCTCGACGAACCCGGCGCGCGTCTTCAACCTCGAAGGGCGCGGCACGTTGCGCGCCGGCGCGCACGCGGACGTGACCGTCCTCGACCCCGAGCTGCGCTGGACGTTCGACGCCTCGCGCTCCAAATCCAAGAGCCGCAACACGCCCTTCGACGGCTGGACGTTCCACGGCGCGGCCGTCGCGACGGTCGTCGCCGGCCGCGTCGTCTACCGCCGCGCGGAAGCAGAAGCTCAGTCCGCCGTCAGGTCAAAAAACTAAAAGCCGAAAGCTGAAAGCTAACGGCTCAAAAATAAAATGAGACCCGGCGCGCTCTCCCCTTCGCGCCGGGCCTCCTTCGAACGGTCGTCCACTTACGTCATGACAGGGGCGACCGAACTCGTTAAGATTTTGTCGGGGGCTCGCACGCGCTCTCCCCTTCACATGCGAGCCCCCTCCGCACCGACAACCGCATGGTTGCCGATACCCTGTGAACCGTTAGCGCGCGAAGCGAGGCATCGACACGCTGCGGTTCAAAATCACTCCGAACTCCGTACCCGACTTGACCTCGGCGTCCTGCTCGCGCTCGAAGACGCGCCCCGCCGTGCCCAAGCCGCCGCCGATGATCGCGCCGATGCCGGCGCCCTTGCCGCCGCCCGCGATGGCGCCGATGAGCGCGCCCGTCGCCGCGCCGCCGCCGATGAAGACCGCGTCACGCTTGCGGTTGCTGCGGCCCTCGACCGTGCCCTCGTTGTCGGCGTTCACGTCGTCGGCCTGAAGGCTCGACAGCGAGCCGTTGATGGCGTAGCGCACGCCGTTGGGCAGTTGAACTTGATTGAAGCTGACGGCGATGCTGCCCGGCGAGCGCCGGCCGGCGCGCTTAATGCTCGTCACGCGGCCCCACACGGTGCTCCCGACCGGGACGACCTCGACGCCGCCCGAGCCGCCGTAGACGGGCTCGGTCACCTTCGTCGAAAACGTGTCGCCGACGCGCGCCGTCTTCGAGCTGAGCTCCTCGCTCATGCGGACGCGGATGACCGTGTCGGCCGGGACGGTGTAGTAGGACGGTCGCGGCGTGGTGCGCACGGTGCGCGCGCCCCTGCGGAGGCGCGGGCGGCGCGTCTGCGCGAGAGTCGGGACGACCGTCCCGACCAAAAGTGCGAGAAGCATTAGAACGCTGATGGCGCGTCGCGCCGAACTGCCTTGAGCCATTTTCATTATCGTCTCCCTCCGTCTGTGACGTTTGGCCCGGCCCTGTCGGGCGGCGAATCCGTCGCAACAGCAATGGCAACGTGCGTGCCAGAGACTCCACACGACCGGGCTGGGTGGTTAACGCCTGTTATTTAGCCACTTATCGGGGATAAAGCAAGCGGCCGAAATTTACGGGGCGCGGCGGCGTAAACGATAAGCGCGACGACGCATGCCGTTTACACTAAATCGTGCGGGAGGCCGATGAGCCGCGCGGCCGGACGTTCAGAGACGGCCGGACGACCGTGCGGGCGGCGCTTTCGGGTGTGGGCGCGGCGGGCGATTTTGGTGTAAGCTTGGCGCTCAAATTCTTCAGACATCAGTTGCGAGCAATCAACGTCCGAAAGAGGAGACTTTAAATCATGAGCACCACCGCACCGACGCAGGAGGCCCCGCAGGCGAGCCTTCCGCGCATCAACGACCCCGCGCCCGACTTCGAGGCCAAGTCCACGCACGGCCCGCTCAAGCTCGCCGACTTCAAGGGCAAGTGGGTCGTCCTCTTCTCGCATCCGGCCGACTTCACGCCCGTCTGCACGACCGAGTTCGTCGAGTTCGCGCGCCGCTCCGGCGAGTTCAAGAGCCGCGACGCGCAGCTCATCGGGCTGTCGGTCGACTCCGTCACCGCGCACATCGCTTGGATACGCAACATGGAGGAGCACTTCAATGTGAAGATAGACTTCCCCGTCATCGCCGACCTCGACACCAAAGTCTCGCAGCGCTACGGCCTCATCCACCCGGCCGCCTCCGAGACGTCCACCGTCCGCGCCGTCTTCATCATCGACCCGGCGCAGAAGGTGCGCGCGCTCATCTACTACCCGATGACGTGCGGCCGCAACATCGACGAAGTCCTGCGCGCCCTCGACGCCATGCAGACGGCCGACCAGAACGCCTGCGCCACGCCCGCCAACTGGCAGCGCGGCGACGCCGTCATCGTCCCGCCGCCGCAGACGACCGAGGACGCCGAAAAGCGCATGACGACGCCCGGCTACGAAGTCACCGACTGGTACTTCTCCAAGCGGACGCTCGACAAGTAGTCGTGACGCGGGGGCTTAGGCGATGAGCGGAGACGAGCGTGAGCTGAGGCCGGCGACTCTGGCCGTCCACGCGGGCGAGTCGCGCGGCGCGACGCCTGCGGGCGCGCCGACCTCGACGCCCGTCTACGCCACGACGACCTTCACCTACCCCTCGATGCGCGAGATGGACGAGGTCTTCTCCGGCGCGCGCGAGGGCCACGTCTACACGCGCCACGGGAACCCGACGGTCGGCGCCCTCGAAGAGGCCGTGCGCGCGCTCGAAGGCGGACGGCGCGCGGTCGCCTTCGCTTCGGGGATGGCCGCGCTCCACGGCGCCCTGCTCGCCTGCGAACTCCGCCCCGGCGCGCGCGTCCTCGCCTCGCAAGACCTCTACGGCGCGACGGCCACCCTGCTCGAAGAAGTCTTCGCCCCGTTCGGCGTCGAGACCGAGACGTGCGACTTCGCGGACGCCGAGCGCCTGCGCGCTCGCGTCGCGGAGCTTCGTCCGCGCGCCCTCGTCGCCGAGACCATCTCGAACCCTCTGCTCCGCGTCTGCGACCTCGAACAGGTCGCCTCCGTCGCGCGCGAGGCGGGCGCGCGGCTCGTCGTCGATAACACGTTCGCCACGCCCCTGCTCTGTCGCCCCTTGAGCTTGGGCGCCGACCTCGTCGTTCACAGCGCGACGAAGTTCCTCGGCGGGCACGGCGACGCGACGGGCGGCGTGGTCGTCGCGCGCGAAGAGTCGGACGGCGCGCGCCTCTACCGCGCGATGAAGCTGGCGGGCGGGGTCTTGGGCGTCTGGGAGGCGCACGAAATCTTGCGCGGCATCAAGACTCTGGCCGTGCGTCTTGAGCGGCAGTGTGAGAACGCGCGCCTGTTGGCCGAACGGCTCGCGGGCCACGCGAAGGTCGCGCGCGTTTATTACCCGACGCTTGAGACGGGCGGGCAGCAGCGCCTCGCCGCGCGCGTGCTCGGCGGCCGCGCGGGCGGCGCGCTCGTCACGGTCGAATTAAAAGAGGCGACGCGCGAGGCGGCCTTCCGCTTCATGGACGCGCTCCGGTTGTGTGTCCGCTCGACGAGCCTCGGCGACGTTTTTACGGGCGTGCTCCACCCGGTGACGGCCTCGCACCGCGACCTCGCGCCCGAACGCCGCCGCGCGCTCGGCATCACGGACGGCGTCGTGCGCGTCTCGGTCGGCCTCGAAGACATACGCGACATCGCCGCCGACGTTCTGCGCGCGCTCGAAGCCTGACGCGAGGCGCGAGGCGGCGACGACGGGCGCGCCGAGTGGAGACGGAGTTTGAATGATGAGAGCTTACGTGAGGGCCATCACCGCGCTGTTGGTCGTCGCGCTCTGCGCGTCGGCCGCGCCGACGCGCGCGCGCAAGCTCTACCCGGTGGACGAGGCGCGGCGCGACCAGTCGTTCTGGACGTTCCGCGAGCGTCTGCGCCGCGCCGTGCGCGAGCGTGACGAGAAGTTCGTCGTGAGCATCCTGCACCCGCGCGTCGAGCTGTCGTTCGGCGGCCATCAGGGCGTCAAGGACTTCAGAGAGATGTGGCTCGGGCGCGAGTCGCGGGGCGACCTGTGGAAGGAGTTGGGCGACGTGCTGAGGCTCGGCGGCGCGTTCGAGGCGGCGACGGGGCGGAAGAGTTTCTGCGCGCCCTACACCTTCCTGAAGTTCCCGCGCGACGCCGACGTCTTCGAGCACGGCGCGATAACGGGTAAGAACGTGAGGGTGCGCGCGCGGCCCGACCCGCGTGCGCCCGTCGTCGAGACGCTCTCTTACGACGTCGTGAAGGCTGAATTTTTCGTCGAGGTGGGCGAATCCGGGGAGGGCGCGGCTGGTTGGGTGAAAGTCACGACGCCGGGCGGGCGCGCCGGGTACGTCGCGGAGGAGTACATCAGAAGCCCGGCCGACTACCGCGCGTGTTTCGGCAAGTACCGCGGCAGGTGGTTGATGACGGCGTTCATCGCCGGGGACTAAACGACGGAGGAGGGAATCGACTCATGGAAGAGATTACGGCGACGGAGCTGAAGCGGCGGCTCGACGCGGGCGAGGACATACAACTCATCGACGTGCGCGAGCCGCACGAGTACGAGACGGCACGCATTCCCGGCGCGAAGCTGATTCCGCTCGGGCAGGTCGTCGAGCGCGCGGCAGAGATCGACGCGGGGCGCGAGACGGTCGTCCACTGCAAGGGCGGCGCCCGCTCCGCGAAGGCCATCGAGGCCCTGCAACGCTCCGGCTTCTCGGGCCGACTCGCCAACTTGAGGGGCGGGATTACAGCTTGGTCGAACGACGTTGACCCGAGCGTGCCGAAGTACTGAAAAGGCGACAGCCGAGGTTAAGAGCAGAAAGGCGGAAGGTTGATGAGAACGGCTCTCATCAACCTTCCGCCTTTCTACTTTTACCTTCCGGTGGTTAAGAGCCGGAGGCGGCCTGACGGCCCCCGCCCTCGCCGAGGTAGCGCGGGAGCAGCTCTTTGGCGCGCTGCGCGCGGCGCGTGTTCTCCTGCTTCACCTCGCTGAAAAACTGGGCGAGGTCGTGGTCGCCGCTCTGCTGCGCGTCGCGGATGTACATGTCAATCGTCTCCGCCCCTTGCAGAGAGTGGTAGACGATGCTGACGAGGTTGTAGACGACGTCGCGGGTTCCGGTATCCCCCTGACTTTCGGACATAGTTATTCCGCCTTTCAATGAAAAAGTTGCGAATCGCTGGGGGCTTCTCGTTGGGGAATTCGTGTCGCTTCGGATTCTAGGGAGCGGGGGGCGCGAGGTCAAGACCGCCGCCGGGCGGCCGCGCGCAAGAAGTCTCGGGCGTCGCGTTCTCTTGTGCGGGAGACGCCAATCCCGCCCCCCGGCGCTGGTGGGAAAACCCTCCCCCGCGGGTGCCGGGGGGACAAGGCGGAGGGCGACGGGTTAAGAGCGAGTTTCCCGTCGCCCTCCGTTTTCGGACGACGAAAGCTCCTCCCGGTTTTCAAGAAGGAGGAAGGGAGAGACGATGGCGCGCAGCAACACGACTCGACTCCGCAAAACTTTTACGACGGCCGCGCTCCTGCTCGTCGCGGCGTCCGCGCTCCTCGCCGGCCAGCTCACGCAGACCGCGACGGCGACCGTGCGGCTCGACGAGCACGAGGACGACTACGGCCGCGAGACCTTCCGCATCGCGGGACGCGTGACGGACGAGCGCGGGCGTGCGGTCGCGGGCGTCCGCGTCACGCTCGCCGGCGCGCGCTTCGCACGCGCCCACACAGACGCCGACGGCGAGTACACTTTCACGAACCTCGAAGCCGGCGCGACCTACCGCGTCACGCTCTCGAAGGCCGACTACGTCTTCGCGCCGCCTTCGGTCGTCTTCCGCCGGCTCGACTCCGACGAGTTCCCCGAGCACGAGGCGACGGGCACGTCGGCGAGCATCGGCGGCCGCGTCACGGACACGTACGGCCGTCCCTTGCGCGACGCGACCGTCACGCTCAACGGCTCGCGCGCCTCGACGGCGCGCACCGACGGCGAGGGCTTTTATCGCTTCGACGACCTCCCGGCCGGCGGCCACTACCGCGTCACGGTCTCGAAGTCGGGGCTGCGCTTCGTCGAGCCGACGCGCGTCTTCGACGACCTCGAAGGCCACCGCACGGCCGACTTCGAGGGCGTGCGGACGAGCGTCGTCTGGGGGCGCGTCACGCTCGGCGGGCGCGGCCTGCGCGACGTGACGGTGAGGCTCGCGGGCCGCGGCGTCAAAGAAGTTTTGCAGACGGACGCGGCCGGCTACTTCAACTTCGGCGGCGTGCCCGCGGGCGCGACCTACACGCTCACGGTCTCAAGGCCGGGCTACGCCTTCAGCCCCGCGCAGATGACCGTCAGCCCCGCGAGCGACACGCGCGTCGCCTTCGCGGCGTCTCAGCAGGGGCCGGCGCGCGACGGCGAAGGATGGTGAGAACGTGGCTGACGCGAGCCGGAGTCGAAAAAGTGAGGCGGCCGCGACGCATCAACGTCGCGGCCGCCTCACTTTTCGCGTGTCGGCCTGCGCCGCGCGTCGCCTTCGCAGAAGTTTGTTGACAGCCGCGCCGCGCGCGACTAATCTTTCGGCCGCATCGCCCTGAGCAACAGCCTTTCGAGCCGCGCCGCACGTCGCGCTCCGCCGCTCCCGCACTCTACCCGCAATGATTTGCCGAAATTCCCCGGAGGAAAGCCCATGAGACCCAAGTCCGTACTCACACTTCTGACGGCCTGCGCACTCGCGCTCTGC
>DASQDT010000200.1:0-10294 GCA_035634035.1 Pyrinomonadaceae bacterium
TAAGGGGAGAGCGGGCCGCCCTGTCAGTAGGGCGACGCGGTCGCGCTGGCCGCGTCGCCCGCACATTTGAAAGGCGCGGGGACGAAACGCTTGATGAGAACAACGCTCATCGGACGTTCGTCCCCGCGCCTTTTTAACTTCTCGACCCGCCCCCCGTCTCAGTCGATGACGCGCAGGTCGCGCTCGCTGACTATCCGCCAGCCGCGCGGCGTGCGACGCCAGCGCAACTCCTGCAAGACCTCTCCGCTGCGCCCGACGCCGTCGCCCTCGATCTGGTAGCGTTTGCGGAAGCGCATGACGGCCGTGCGTCCGTCGGGGCTGACGGTGACGGCCTGCCCGCTCGCGCGCACGTCCACCGCGCTCGCGCGCGAGAAGACCCGACGCTTCTCCGCGCGCACCGACTCGCGCGAGGCGTCGCGCGCCAAGTAGAACGCGTCGAGGCGCGAGTCGTAGAGGCTCATCTGACGTTCCACGTCGCGCGCGTTCGTCGCCGCGACCCATTCGGCGAGCGCGGCCGAGAGTTCCGCCTGCGCCCCGCCCGGCGCGCTCGCGTTTGCATCCGCGTTCGCTTCGGCTTCGCCCGGCACGTCGGCGGCGGCCGGGATGGTCGCGGCCGGCTCGCTCGTCACGGCGGGAGTCGTCACGGTCTCTCCGGCTTGCGCGGACGCTTCGCCGTCTGACGTGCGCGCCGCGTCGTCGCGCGCCGTCTCGGTCTGCGCGGCGCTCGCGCGCTGCGCGGAGTTGTAGCGTTGGTAGACGGCCGTGCCGACGCCGCCGAGGACGCCGCCCGCGAGCCCCGCCGCCGCGGCCGCGATGAGCAGCGGGCGCGGCCTACGCCGGCCGTGTTGTTGATGAGAGCCGAGCTTGTCGAGCGGGACGGCCGGACGCGCCCTGCCCACTTCGCTCTGGTCGAAGCGCGGCACGACGGCCGTCTTCTCAGGGTCGTGCGCGACCGTCGTCTCCGAACGATTCACGGAGGTCGTCTGTCCCCGTTCCATCCTGTGCGGCCCCCCGTCTGATTGTTAGCGATACACTTTCCGCGGGAGAGTCACTCACTAGAAGCAATCATCATTCCGCGCCGCCCGCGCGGTTGACGCGCCCGACGATTTAGCGTTTATACTTGGGCGCAACGTCTTCCCTTTTTCCCCGGACGCACAAACGCAATGAACAGAGCTTTCGTCACACTCGCCCTCCTCGGCCTCCTCGCGTCGTCGCAAGCCTCCTGCTCGCTCTTCTCCGGCGGGCGCGGGGGCGAAAGTCAGGCCGCGAGGGCGAACGACAACAACGCTCCGGCCGCGAGCGCGGACGCGACGCCCGCCGCGACTCCGACGCCGGAGACGGCCGAGCAGGCGGACGCGCGCGCGCTCGTCGAGCGCGGCATCAAGGCTTACAAGGAGAACCGCGACGAGGAGGCCGTCGCGGCTTTCGAGGAGGCCGTCCGGCTCGACCCCGACTACGCCGAGGGCTACTACCGGCTCGGACTCGCCTACTCGGCGACGGGCCGCGCCGAGGAGGCCGAGAAGAATTTCGAGGAGGCCGTGCGCGTCTACAAGCGCGAGGCGGACAAGAGCGACGAGGACGGCGACGCGCAGTTTTTCCTCGGGCTCTCCTACAGCAAGCTCGGCAAGTACGAGGACGCCGTCAAAGCCTACAAGCAGTCCGTGAAGCTCTCGCCGGATGATAGCGACAAGTACTACGAGTTGGGGCTCGCGCACTCGAAGCTCGCGCAGTATCAGGAGGCCGTTAACGCGATAAAGAAGTCGCTTGATTTAGACCCGAACAACTTCCGCGCGCAGGACGCGTTGGAGCGGGCCGAGTCGGGGCTCAAGCGGCGCGAGGCGTTCCTCAAGCAGTTGGAGAAGATGCGCCAGCAGCAGCAGCCGGGCCGCCCCAAGTCGGGCGCGAACGCCAACTCGAACGCGAACACGACGACCGCCGCCCCGCCGCCCGCCGCCGCGCCCGCGCCGACGCCGCAGAGCTGAGGCGCGAGTTCTTAATTCTTAGCTTTCCACTCCGCGACGCGCTTCTCGAAATCCGCGAGCGCCTGCGCGGGGACTTTCGCCGCGCGCCCGACTTCGAGCGCGCGGTCGCCCGTCGCGGCGGCCTCCGCGCGTTTCCCCTGCGCGGCGAGCCAGCGCGCCTTCGCCGACAGATTGTTGAAGGTCTCCTTGATGCGGATGGAATCTTCCAGCCAGCGCGCCGCCTCATCCTGATTGACGTTCTGCGAGTTGGCGAAGTTGAAGGCTTGCAGGCGCACCTGCCAGTCGTCGGGCCGCGCGGCCATCGCCGCCCGCGCCTTCGACAGCACCAGACTCGTCACGTCCTTGACCTCGACCGTGAAGGGCACGCGCAGACGCTCCCAACGCAGATTGACGCGCGCGGCGCTCGGCCCCGTGGGCTCGATGTCGTACGTGAGCCACTCCTGCGCGTCCGCCGCCGTCTCCGGCTTCGCCTTCACGCGCAGCGCGTCCTTCGCCGCGTCGTACTGAAAACTGCCCCACTGCCCGTCGTCGCGGTTGAAAATTATCGTCCACTCCGCGCGCCCCGGAATCATGTGCAGGCTGTAGCTCCCGGCCGCGAGCGGCTGGCCCTGCACGAGCACGTCGTCCGTCACCTTGAAGAGCGTCGCCTCGTTCGCGCCCGCGCGCCAGACGCGCCCGTAGGCGACAATCGGCGCGTCCTTCGCGCGGCTGCGCGCGTCGTCGAGCGTCGCCTCGCCCGCCGGGGCGGCCGTCGGCGCGTCGCCCCAGATGCGCCGGCCCTTCACGCCCGGACGGCTGTAGGTCACGCTCACGTCCGTCACGCCGACGGTCTGCATGACGGTCGACTTCGGGCTCTCGCGCGGCGTCCGGAGTGGCGTCTGCTGCTGCGCGCGGGCCGCTAAAGTGGAAGCGACGGCGACGGCCGCGACGACGGCCGACGCGCGCAAGGCTACTCTCACAGAGGTCTTCATCAAGCGGTTCTCCTCCCCTTCTTTCCGTCTCTCGTTCGCGCGGATTTGAGTGCGAGCGGATTTTATTACTTACGCCGCGAAAGCGAAAGCCGTTATATTAGCGCGCGGCGCGCGCGACGGCCGTGACGCCCCTTCAGGCGCGACTCTCATGGAGCATCAATCAGCACACACGACTTCGCACGGCGGCGACGGGCCTCTCTCGTCCGCGCACCTCTCTTTCGTCGGCTGCGGAGCGATGGCCGAGGCGATGATCGCGGGCCTCCTGCGCCGCCGCCTCGTCGCGCCCGGACAGATCACGGGCAGCCACCCGCGACCCGCGCGGCGCGAAGAGCTGACGGAGCGTTACGGCATCGAGATGGTCGAGAGCAACCTCGCGGCGGCGACGGCCGGCGGCGACGCGCGGGGCGGCTCGGTCGTCGTCCTCGCCGTCAAGCCGCAGCGCTTGGGCGGCGTGCTCGAAGAGTTGCGCGGCGCGCTCCGCGGGCGTCAGGTCGCGCTCTCGATCATCGCCGGCGCGTCGCTCGAAACTCTGGCCGAGGGCCTCGGACACCCGGCGGTCGTGCGCGCGATGCCGAACACGCCCGCGCAGATAGGCGAGGGCATGACGGCGTGGACTCCGACCGAGGAGGTCGGCGAAGAGGGTCTGGCGCAGGTGTGCGCGCTGCTCGGCGCGCTCGGGCGCGAGATGAGGGTCGAGACCGAGCGGATGATCGACATGGCGACGGCGCTCTCGGCCACCGGCCCGACCTACATTTTCATGATGATGGAGGCGCTCGTCGACGCGGGCGTCCACATGGGCTTCTCGCGCCACGTCGCGCAGGAGCTTGTCACGCAGACGATGCTCGGCTCGGTGCTCTTCGCGCGCGAGTCGCGCAAGCACCCGGCGGAGCTCCGCAACATGGTCACCTCGCCCGGCGGAACGTCGGCCGAGGCCATCTACCAGATGGAGAAAGGGAGCCTCCGCACGGTGCTCTCCAAAGCCGTCTACGCCGCCTTCCAGCGCGCCGTCGCGCTAGGGGAGCGGCGCAAGTGACGCGGGCGGCGGGGCGGGAGGCGCGAGCGATGTTGAGAAGGCTTCTGACGGGCGCGCTGTTGGTCGTCGCCGCGTGGTCGGTCGCGGCCGCGCAAGCGTCTGACGCGGAGCCGGTCAAGGGTCTGACGGACGCGGGCGTGCGCGCGTACAGGGAGGGGCGCTACGCGGAGGCGCAGCGGCTCTTCGAGCGCGCGCTCGCGCTCGACCCCGAGAACATGAACCTCCCCGTCTTCGTCGCGCGCGCCCTCCACCTGCAGTTCAGGCCGGGCGTGGAGACGCCCCAGAACCGCGCGCTGGCCGAGGCGGCCGTCGAGGCTTACAAGCGCGTGCTCGGCGACTGGCGGATGGACGAGAAGGCGCGGGACGACTCCTTCAAGGCGGTGGCCTACATCTACCGGCAGTTGCGCGACGAGGGGCGCGAGCAGGCGTGGCTTCTCGCGCGCGCCGAAGACCCGTGGGCCGCGCCCGCTAGGCGCTCGGACGCTTTCGTCATCCTCGCGAGTAAGAAGTGGCGTTGCTCCCACGACATTACCGAGGCGAAGCCGAACAAGCGAGTCATGGAGGATCACGGCGCGGTCGTCATCTTTTACGTGAAGCCGAAACCGAAGGCGCTCTTCGACAAGGCGCGGGCCTGCACGGCCGACGGTCTCGCGCTCGTCGAGCAGGCGCTCGCGCTAGACCCGTGGAGCGCGGACGCGTGGGCTTACAAGACGCACCTCCTGCGCGAGCGCGCGAAGCTGGCCGAGATGGGCGGCGACCCCGCCTCGAAGGCGGAGTACGTCAGGCGGGCCGCCGAGGCGGAGGCGGAACTGCTGCGTCTGCGCGAGGAGCAGTCGCGCGGGCGCGAGCCGCTCGACATCGAGCGGCCGGAGTTCCCGCCGCCCCCGGGGCCCCGCCCGACGCCCGCCCCGACGCCCGCCCTCCCGCAGACGCCGAGGCCGACGGCCGGCGGCGTGCCCGACGCGAAGGCGCGCCTCATCCCCGCGGCCTTCGCGCCCGCGGACGCGTCGACGCCCGCCACGCGCGCGCGCGAGACACGCTTGTTCGGCTTCTCGTGCGACCCCGACGCCACGAAAGCGCCCGAGCCGACGCCCGAGGCGCGGCGCGAGATGGAGGCGAAGCTCGCCGCGGCGCGCGCCGCCTACGAGCGCCGCCCCGCGGACGCCGACGCCGTCATCTGGCTCGGCCGCCGCACGGCCTACTTGGGCCGCTTCCGCGAGGCCATCGACATCTACACCGCGGGCATCCGACGCCACCCGCGCGACGCGCGCCTCCGACGCCACCGCGGACACCGCTACATCACCGCGCGCTGCTTCGAGCTGGCCGTCAAGGATTTGGAGCGCGCGGCGCGGCTCGTCAGAGGCCGGCCCGACGAGGTCGAGCCCGACGGGCTGCCGAACGCGCGCAACGTCCCGACGAGCACGCTCAAGTCGAACGTCTACTACCACCTCGGCCTCGCCCACTACCTGCGCGGCGACTTCGGGCGGGCGCGCGCGGCGTTCGAGGAGTGCATGAAGTTCTCGAAGAACGACGACATGCTCGCCGCCACGTCTCACTGGCTCTACATGACGCTGCGCCGTCTGAATCGTCCGCGCGAGGCCGCGGCGGTGCTCGCGCGCATCCGGCCGGGCATGGACATCATCGAGAACGACGACTACCACCGCCTGCTCCTGATGTACAAGGGAGAGACGACGGCCGCGAAGCTTCTCGAAGAGGCGTCGAGGCGGCCGGACTCGCTCGGCTACGCGACGGTCGGCTACGCCGTCGGCAACTGGTACCTCTACGGCGGCGAGCCGCGGCGCGCGCTGCAAATCTTCCTGCGCGTCCTCGAAGGGCCGCAGCGCACGAGCTTCGGCTACGTCGCGGCCGAGGCCGAGATAGACCGCTCCCGCCTGCGCGGCCTGACGCGCACGAAGAACCTCCCCGTCCGCACGATTCACTGAAGGCTTCTTTATTCGAGCGCGCCCGCGCGCGCGGCCTCGTCGCCGAGGGCGAGTATCTCGCGGCGTATGGCGCGGCGCTCGGCGAGGAGTTGTTTGAAGAACTGCCGCTCGGTGACGAAGAAGAGTGCGGCGCGCGCGCCGGCCACCGTCCGGTCTAACTCCTCGCTGAAGCGCAGCGCGGCGTAGCCCGCGAAGGGCGCGAAGGCCACGGCGGCGAGCGCCCAGCGCCAGCCCGCGAGGTAGTAGACGAGGGCGAAGAGCGCGCCCCACGTCAGCGGGAACAGCAGCGTGGCGGCGATGAGCTTGAAGGTCGAGAGCACGTCGTCGTAGCTCTGCGAGAACTTCGTGGCGAGGAAGCCGGCGAGCCAGTAGGCCGGGTAGTGCAGGAGCACTCCGGCGAGCGCGACGGGCGCGAGGAGCGCGAACAGGACGACGCGCGTCAGGAGGTTTCGGGCGCGCGCGTACTTCGAGACGGACGAGGGCGAGAGGTCGCGCGGGTCTTCGAGCCCGGCCTGTCGCAGCTCCTCCTCGTAGCGGCGTATGCGCGCTTCGAGCGCCGCGATGCGCTCGGGCTCGCGCGCGCGGTGGAAGGCGTAGCCCTCGACGAAGCGCCGGCGGCGTCGCAGCTCTTGTTCGAGGGTCGGCGCGCGCCCGCCCTCCTCCTCGTCCCCGGCCGAGAAGATGCGCTCGGCGCGCGCGACCGTCTCGACGGCCTCGCGGTGCTCGGCGTTGAAGGTCGCCTCGCTGAGCGCCGCGGCGATGCGCTCGGTGAGCTGTTGCACTGACGCGCGCTCGGGCTCGCCGCGCGCGTCGAGCGCGGCCGCGCCGACCTCGAACGGCTCGCCGAAGTAGAGCAGCGCGCCGCTGCGGAAGTTGGTCTTGGCGGTGTAGTAGAGGCCGGCCGGGACGATTTTCAACGCCAGCGGCTCGCCCGCGGACGAGGCCGCGCCGAGCGCGATGCGCGCCGCGCCGGTCTTTAGGGGCTGGAGCTTCGTCTCGTTGTGCGAGACGCCCTCGGGGCAGATGCCGATGGTGCCGCCGGCGCGCAGAAGCTCGGCCGCGCGCTCGAACGTCTCGCGGTTGCGCGACACGTCCGCGCCCTCGTCCTGACGCCGGTAGACGGGGATGGCGTCCATCGCGCGGACGAGCCAGCCGATGACGGGCATCTTGAAGAGCGTCGACTTGGCGAGGAACGAGACCGGCCGGGGCGCGAAGCAGAGCAGGAAGCTCGGGTCGATGAGGCCGTTCGGGTGGTTGAGGACGAACATCAGCGCGCCGCGCCGCGGCACGCGCTCAAGCCCCGCGACCTCGACGCGGCGGAAGAAGATGCGGAGCGCGAAGCGCAGGATTGACGTGATGAGACGCCGCGCCAAAGTGGTCGCACACCTCCCCGAACGAGTCGGCCGAAGAGCGCCCGTATTGTACTAAAAATCTTCGGGGTCGAAGCGCCGGAAGTGTGTGCCGCCGGGCCGTCAGTGTTGCGACCCGGCGGGCGCGCCCTGCGCGGTCGGGGCGAGCGGCGAGGCCCACTCGCGGCTGACGTAGTCGCTCGCCGTCAGAACCATCATGATGGCGAGCCAGAAGAAGCCGCTCGCGACGAGCACCATGATGATGCGCGCGCTGTAGCGGACGTGCATGAAGAAGAGGACGACGAGCGTCGCCTTCGTCACGGCGATGGTGAGCGCGATGACGGTGTTGACGACCTCGTTGCCGAAGTCGATTCTGGCGGCGATCACGGTGAGGGCCGTGCCGACCATCAGCGCGCCGAAGATGACGAAGTAGACTGTCCGCGAGACGATGTGTTCCGACATGGTTTAGTGCCCCCCCGCGAGGTGCGCGCCGAGTAGGTAGAGGAGCGGGAAGAGGAAAATCCAGACGATGTCGACGAAGTGCCAGTAGAGCCCGAACAGCTCGACCGGCGCGTAGTACTCGGGCGAATACTTCTCGCGCCAAGCGGCCCAGATGATCGGGATGATGATGGCGATGCCGATGATCATGTGGAGCGCGTGCAGCCCCGTCATCGCGAAGTAAATCCAGTAGAACATCTGGACGTTCTGGAGCGTCGCGCCGTGCGTCGTGAAAAGCTCGCGCGTGTGCGGGTCGGTCGGGCTGAACCAGCCGGCGAAGGGGATGAGCCCGTCCTGATACTTGTCGGCGTACTCGACGGCCTTGACGCCCAAGAACGTCAGGCCGAGCACGGCCGTCAGGACGAGGAAGAGGACTTGGGTCTTGCGCGGCCGCCCGGCCTGCGCGGCCCAGACGGCGAGGGCCATCGTCAGGGAGCTGCAGATGAGGACGACGGTGTTGAAGCCGCCGAGCTTCCAGTTGAGGTGCGAGCTGCCGGCCGCCCACGCCTGCGGGTAGAGCGCGCGGTAGACGGCGTAGGCGAGGAAGAGCCCGCCGAAGAACATCACCTCCTGCACCAGAAAGAGCCACATCCCCATGGTGGTGGCCGCCTTCTGCTGCTCCATGTTGTCGAAGTGATGCGCGAGGGCCGACTGCGCCGCCTCGTGCTGCGCCGGCGTCGTGTGAACCCCCGCCGTGTCCGCGTGTGTCGCCACTCGAAAACCTCCCCCGTCAGTCCGGACTCGGGACTCTTCCCGTCACCTTCTCTCCGTCAAAGGGTTCTCGCCCGCGAAGGGCTGGTCGGGACGGTCGCCGGGGCCGACGGTCTTGACCTCCTCGATGGGCCGGAACTCGTAAGCTTCCCACGTCACCACCGGCGTCACGTCGAAGTTCTCCGTCGGCGGCGGGCTGGCCGTGCGCCACTCAAGGCCGGTCGCCGGCCACGGGTTGGCCGGGGCGAAGCGCCCGTAGCGCATCGACCAGATCAAATAGACGAGCGGGATTACCATCCCGAAGCCCAAGATGGACGCGCCGGCCGAAGACATGACGTGCAGGACTTGCCAGAGCGGCGCGTCGAGCGGGTAGGCGTGGTAGCGGCGCGGCATCCCCATGTAGCCCAAGAGGAACTGCGGGAAGAACGTCAGGTTGAACCCGACGAAGATGACGAGCGCCGAGAACCGCGCCCACCCCTCCGGGTACATCCGCCCCGTGATCTTCGGCCACCAGTTGTGCAAGCCCCCCAAGTAGCCCATCAGCGCGCCGCCGACCATGATGTAGTGGAAGTGCGCGACGACGAAGTAGGTGTCGTGGACGTGTACGTCGAGGCCGAGCGCCGCCAAGAAAAGTCCGGTCATCCCGCCGATGACGAACAGCCCGATGAAGAACATCGCGTAGAGCATCGGCGTGTCCCACGTGATCGAGCCCTTGTACATCGTCGCCGTCCAGTTGAAGACCTTGACGGCCGACGGAATCGCCACCGCGTAGGAGACGACCGAGAAGATGAGCCCGGCGTAGATCGACTGCGTCGAGGTGAACATGTGGTGGCCCCAGACGAGGAAGCCGAAGACCGCGATGGCAATCGACGAGAAGGCGACGAACGAGTAGCCGAAGATGTTCTTGCGCGTGTGCGTCGCGATCAGCTCCGAGATGACGCCCATCGACGGCAGAATCATGATGTAGACGGCCGGGTGCGAGTAGAACCAGAAGAGGTGCTGGAACAGGACGGGGTCGCCGCCGAGCTGCGGGTCGAAGATGCCGATGTGCGCGAGCCGTTCGAGCGCGACGAGCAGCACGGTGACGGCGATGACGGGCGTGCCGAGGATGAAGATGAGGCTCGTCGCGTAGTGCGACCAGATGAAGAGCGGGAGCCGGAACCAAGTCATGCCGGGCGCGCGCATCGTGTGGATGGTGACGATGAAGTTCAGGCCCGTCAGGATCGAGGAGAAGCCGTTGACGAAGATGCCGAGGCCCGCCAAGAGGACGTAAGTGTTGGAGAAGCGCGTCGAGTAGGGCGTGTAGAAAGTCCAGCCGGTGTCGACGCCGCCGGCCATCAGGGCCCAGAGCGTGAGCACGCCGCCCGCCATGTAGATGTACCAGCTCAGCAGGTTCAGGCGCGGGAAGGCCAAGTCCTTCGCGCCGATCATGAGCGGTATCAGAAAGTTCCCCAAGACCGCCGGGATGGACGGGATGAGGAAGAAGAAGACCATCAGGATGCCGTGGTGCGTGAAGAGCTTGTTGTAGGTGTGCGACTGCACCAAATCACCCGCGGGCGTCAGGAGCTCCATGCGGATGGCGACGGCGTACGCGCCGCCGAGGGCGAAGAAGACGCTGATGCTCGCCAGATAGAGGAGCGCGATGCGCTTGTGGTCGAGCGTAAAGAGCCACGACTTGATGCCGTAGTTGGCGTTCAGGTAGTTGACGTGCGGGAGCTTCGAGCGCCAGTCGGGCGGCGCCGTCATCGTCTTTTGCGGGTTGCTACTGCTCATAAATTTTCTCGCCGCCTTGTCACTTAACGGTTAC
>DASQDT010000201.1:0-21784 GCA_035634035.1 Pyrinomonadaceae bacterium
GAGTAAAAGGTCTCATGCTGCCGTCCCTGATTCTGCAAAGAGTGCTGCCCTTTATTCTGACGCTCGCCGTCGGCGCGCTCGCCGCGAGCGCCGGCAAATTCCTTCGCTGGACGGGCGGGGCCGAGCGCGCCGCGACGGGCGTGCTCGTCTTCAAGGAGCGCGGGCGCGCGGGCTGCCGCGACCGCTCCGCGCGCGTCCCGTCCGCGGGGGAGAAGCTCAGGCCCGTCGTCTACACCTACGAGCCGAACACGCGTTACACGGCGGAGGCGATGCGACGCGGCGTGACGGGCGTCGTGCGCCTGCGCGTCACGTTCGGCGCGGCGGGGCGCATCGAGGCGGTCGACCCCGTCCTCGGACTGCCGCACGGGCTGACGAAGGAGGCCGAGCGCGTCGCTTGGCAGACGCGCTTCGAGCCGGCGACCGACGAGCACGGGCGGCCCGTCACCGTCACGCAGGACGTTAACTACGTCTTCAGTCTCAACGACCGGATGAAGGCCGGGCTCTAGATGGACGAGCAGACCGCCCGCCGCGAGATGGTGCGCGTCGGGCGCTTGATGTACGAGCGCAGTTACGTCGTCTCCTCCGACGGCAACCTGAGCGTGCGCCTCGAAGACGGACGCGTCGTCGCCACGCCGACCCAAGTCTGCAAGGGGCGCATGACCGAGGAGATGCTCGCCGTCACAGACCTCGACGGGAAACCCCTGAACGACCGCCGCGCGTCGTCGGAACTCGCGATGCACCTGCTCGTCTACCGCGAGCGCCCCGAGGTGCGCGCCGTCTGCCACGCGCACCCGCCGCACGGCTCGGCCTTCGCCGTCGCCGGATTAGCGATTGACCAGCCGATTCTCTCCGAGGTGATTTTGACTCTGGGCTGCGTGCCGCTCGCCGAGTACGGCACGCCCTCGACCGACGAGTTGACCGAGGCGATGCTCCCGCTCGTCAAACATCACAACGCGCTGCTGATGGCGAACCACGGCGCGGTCGCCTACGGCGCGGACATCTGGCAGGCGTTCGACCGTCTCGAAACCCTTGAGCACACGGCGAAGATTGCCATCCTCGCCCGGCTGCTCGGCGGCGCGCGACCGCTGCCGCCCGACTCCATCGAAAAACTCATCGACGTGCGCGAGCGCGCCGGCTACTTGGACGAGCGCGCGCGCTGTCAGGCGTGCGGCTACCTGCACGAGACGCGCGTCGTCTGCCCGGCGGGCGAGCGCGCGACCGCGGGCGACGGGCGCGCGGCTGCGCCGTCATCACCGTCGAAGCCTTCGGCCAACGGCGCGGGCAAGATTTCTCTGACGCGCGAGGAGCTCATCGAGCTTCTGGTCGAGGCCGCGCGCCCGCGCGGCTGACGTAACGCGCGATGGCAAGCCGCCCGCTCACCGACCCCGAGACCGCGCTCGCGCGTCAGGTCTTTCACGACCGGCTGCCCTACCGAAAAATCCACATCACGAGCTACTTCCTCCCCGGCAACGAGGGCGTCCCCGTCACGATGGCCTCGGTCGGCTCGCTCGTCGCCTCGCGCGCCCGCCGCCGCTACTTCATCTACTTCGGCCCTCACGTCTTCGGCGGCGGCGCTGACGCGCGCCCGACGCGCAACACCTTCATCCACGAACTCACGCACGTCTGGCAGGGCCACTACCGCCGCTTCGCTTGGGAGTTCATGGTCGAGTCGATGCTCTCGCAGGGGCGCTCGCTGCTGACGACGGGCGGCCGCGGCGGCGCCTACGAGTACACGCCGGGCCGTCCGTGGCGCAGCTACAACGTCGAGCAGCAGGCGCACATCGTGCAGGACTGGTTCGCGGGCGGGATGAGCGAGCACGACGTGCTCTTCCCCTACATCGAAAACCACATCCGAAAGGGGCGCAACTGACGTGCGCGCCGCACACACCGACGCGCGACGACCGGCACGCGCACGCGCGGCGCTGCTCCTCGCCTGCTGTCTGCTGCTGACGGCCTGCCCGCCCGAGGGCGGACGACTCGCGCCCGTCTTGCCGGACGGCGGCGGCGTGCGCATCACGTCGCGGGCGGGCGTCGAGGTGCTGGAAGTCACGCGCGACGGCGTGACGATGGCCGCGGGCGGCCGCTGGAGTGTCGCCGACGCCGCCACATCCGTTATACTCGAAGTCAAGAACGCGAACGCGGAGGAGATGTCGATAGACTTCGGAGGCGCGCACCTGAAATTAGGCGACGCGAGCCATTATCTCGCGCTTCGTTCGCTCGCCGACGAGGGCGAGCCGGGCGGCCCGGTTAAATTCCTCCGCGAGAGACGCGTCACGGTCGGCGGCGGGCGCGGCGCGAGGTTCGCGCTTGAGTTCTGGCTCGACGGCGGGGACGGCCGCGCGGGCGTCGCGCGTGACATGAGCGGGCGGGCGGTCATCTTGCGGATTCCCGCCGAGTTGAGGCGTGCGACGCCCGCCGAGGTTGATTTTGTTTTTCTGTTCAAGTATTCAGAGAGCCGTTAGGCGCAAAGAAGAGAAGGGAAGCAGCAGAAGATGGCACAAGAAGCACTCGGAATGGTCGAGACGAAGGGGCTGGTGGCGATGATCGAGGCGGCCGACGCGATGGTCAAGGCCGCCAACGTCACGCTCATCGGCTACGAGAAGATCGGGGCCGGATTCGTCACCGCCATCGTCCGCGGCGACGTGGCGGCCGTCAAGGCCGCGACCGACGCCGGGGCGGCCGCCGCCCGGAGGGTCGGCGAGCTCGTCAGCGTCCACGTCATCCCGCGCCCGCACGGCAGCGTCGATGATGCCCTGCCGATCGGCAACAACGGATAGGGAAGTGACGAGCGACCGGCATGACGGTCACGCATTAACTCGTCACTCGTCACTCGTCACCGCTTTATGATTATCGCGCGCATTCTCGGGACGGTCGTCTCGACGCAGAAGGACGAGCGCCTGAAGGGCGGGAAGCTCCTGCTCGTCAGGCCGCTCAACCTCGACGGGACGGACGCGGGCGGCTACATCGTCGCCATCGACACCGTCGGGGCGGGCTACCACGAGCGCGTGCTCGTCGTCGCCGGCTCCAGCGCGCGACTCGCCGAGGGGATGAAGGATCGCCCCGTCGACGCCGCCATCATCGGCGTCATCGACACGGTCGACTTCATCAACGACTGAGGCCGCGCCGATGTCCAAAACGGTTCTTCTCGCGGCGGCACTTCTACTCCTCCCTTGCGCGGCCCGCGCGCAAAGGAAGACCGACCGCGAGGGCGACAACCTGCGCGGCCCCGTCCGCCACGTCCGCGCCGAGGAGGCGGCCGTCACCTTCAAGGACGGCGTCGCCGTCGAGGGGCCGCGGAGGGCCAAGCATCATTACCTCTTCGACGCCGAAGGCAACTACGCCGAGCACGCCTTCTACAAGCCGGACGGCGTGCTGTCGCACACGGTCAAGTTCATCTCCGAACACGGACGCCGCGTCGCCTCCGAGGTCTACAACCGCGAGGGCAGGCTCACGCGCCGCTCGGTCTTGGGCTACGACGAGGCGGGGAAGCTGCGGGTCGTCACGACGTACGACGTCGGAGGGAAGCTTTCGACCCGCAGGACGTACGAGCGCGCCACGGACGGCAACTCGTACGACATGCGCGTCCACGACGCCGACGGCAGGCTCACGCACCGCCAACTCGTGACGCGGGCGCAGGGCGGCACGCGCGCCGAGGAGATTTATCACGACGGCGCGGCGGTCGAGGGCCGACTCGTGTGGGTGCAGAACGACGACGGGTCGATGCGCGAGGAGACGGAGTACGCGGCCGACGGCACGGTCAAGGTGGTCTCCAAGTACGCGGACGACCTGCCCCACTCGACCGTCTACAACCCCGACGGGACGGTGGCGCGGAGAACCTACTGGACGCTCGACGAGCGCGACTCGCACGGCAACTGGACGAAGAGGACTCAGTGGGTAGTCGAGGCGGGGGCGGCGGCCGCGCCGGCGAGCGTCTTCTACCGCACCGTCGTACACTATTAGAAGTCATGCAACTGGCGCGCGTGATAGGGACGGTCGTGGCGACGCAGAAGAACGACTCGCTCGAAGGGCGGAAGCTCTTGGTCGTGCAGTCGCTCGACGCGCGGCTCGCCGCTCAGGGCCGCCCGCTCGTCGCGCTCGACGCCATCGGCGCCGGTGTAGGCGACCTCGTCTTCTGGTGCCGCGGCAAGGAGGCGAGCTTCCCCTTCCGCCGCGAGGACACGCCGACCGACTGCACCATCGTCGCCATCGTCGACTCCGACGCGCACGTCACGAACACGCCGCGCCGCGAGGGGAGGGACGCACGTTGATTCTGGCGCGCGTGCTCGGCAACGTCGTCGCGACGCAGAAGAACGAGCGCTACGTGGGCGCGCGCGTGATGCTCTGCCAGCCCGTCACGCCCGAGGGCGAGGAGACCGGCGCGACCCTGCTCGCGCTCGACTCGGTGGACGCCGGCGTGGGCGACGTGGTGCTCGTCGTGCAGGAGGGGTGGGGCGCCTCGACGGCCGCGACGGGCCGCCCTTCGGCCGCGATCGACTCGGCCATCGTGGGCGTCGTTGATAGAATAGATTTGCTGCCGGACGAGGCGGGTTAGGGGTTTAAGAGTGATGAGCGCCGAACAGGATCAGGCACGCGAGTTGGCCGAGCGCATCGCGCGGCGCATCGCCTCGGCGGGCGGCGGCGAGGCGGGCGCGCGCGACGTTGATGCGGGCGCGCCCTCGGGCGACATCGCCGCCCTGCGCGCGGGCCTCGCCGACATCCAGCGGAGACTCACGCACATCGAGTCGCACCTCTCGCACGACGAGCCGTGCGACGGCGCGACGCCTCCGCCGGCACGTCCATCACAGCCGTCGTCATCGCAGTCATCGGCGTCCTCATCTTCGTCGTCCTCATCTTCGCCGGCGCAGTCTACGTCGTCGTTCGAGTCGGGCGCGTCGCGGCCGTCGTGGCTGAGCGGGACGTACGTGCCGGCGGCGGTGTCGCACCCGAGTCAGGAGCGGTTTCAACTGGACGAGGCCGTCTCCGAAATCGTCGACTACTTCGAGCGCGAGAAGGTCTGCACGGTCGAGCCGGGCGGCAAGCCCTGCGACCACTGCGCGATGTGCAGCTCGCGCGGCTTCTGACGGCCGCGAGCGCCGAAAGGAAAAAGAGGGTGGCGACTCGCCGGCGAGTCGCCACCCTCTTTCGATCAAGATGCGCGCGGGGCCGGGCTACTTCGCCGTGCCGTTCTGGTTGCGGCGCAGCGACTCGGAGTTGATCTGCGGAACCTGTCGCGCGCCCTCCTCGGCCTTGAAGTAGGGCTCCTCCTTGAAGCCGTAAATCTTCGCCGCAATCACCATCGGGAACTGCCCGCGCGACGTGTTGTAGTCCTGCACGCCGGTGTTGTAGTCGTTGCGCGCCGTGGCGATGCGGTTCTCCGTCCCGGCCAGCTCGTCCTGAAACTTCAGGAAGTTGGCGTTGGACTTCAAATCCGGGTAGCTCTCGACGAGCGAGAGCAGGCGGCCGATGGTGCCGCCGAAGCTGTTGTTGGCCTCGATGATGGCCTGCTTCTGCTCGGGCGACTTGTCGCCGCCCTCGCCCTGCGGCGCGGCCTGCGTCGCGTTCAGCAGCCGCGAGCGCGCCTCGGCGATCTGGCCGAAGACCTCCTGCTCCTGCACGCCCGCGGCCTTCGCCGCCTCGAACAGGTTCGGAATCAAGTCCGCGCGGCGCTGGAGCTGGTTCTCGACGCCCGACCACTTGGCCCGCACGTTCTGCTGTTTCGCCTGAAGCGTGTTGTAGCCGCAGCCGCTCAGCGTCGCGCACCCGAGCACGACGAGCGCCAACAGCAGAATCCTTCTCTTACTCATCTCTTAAAACCCTCCTCAAGTCTAACTAAAAGACGACACGGGCGCGCCCGCGTCAAACTGTAGCACCCACGTCCAGACTGTCGACCGACTCGACGACCACCTCGACCTGCTCCATGTAGCGCGCGAACAGCTCGTGCGCCGCGCGCTCGTCGAGCGCCGCCCCGTCCTCCGCCTCGCGCAGCGCGAAGACGCGCTCGAAAGGCTCCGGGTCGAGCTTAAAGTAGCGGACGGTCGCCGCGACGATGTCGCGCTTCGTGACCGGCGGCGTCTGCCCGTGCAGAATCAGCACGGGCGCGAACAGCGTCGCGAAGCTCGACAGGCTGTCCGACATCAAATCCTGCAAGCGCTCGACCGAGACCGAGGCCGGGATGTAGAGCCGGCGCAGCTGAAGGAGCTTGCTGCGCAGCTCGTACTCGGTCTGGTGGCGCAGGTTCGCGTCCGAGATTTGCAGCGTCTCGAACGGGTCGCGCCCGTAGAGCACGACGCGCGCCCGCTCCATCTGGTGAAACTCGATGGGGAAGACGTCGGCCGCGTCGCGCAGCTCCTCGGTCGTGAAGTAGACGGGCAGCGGGTGGCCCAAGCGCCGCCACTCGCGCATCGGCGCCTGCGCGAGCCGCAGGTCTTCGGGCGTGATGCGTTCGAGCGCGATTAAAAGATTGTAGTCCGAGCGCAGGTCGACGTGGTCGCCCGCGGCGGCCGAGCCGTAGAGCACGACGGAGGCGAGGTTGTCGCCGTGCGTCGCGCGCAAGTCGCCGATTAAGTGGTTGAATGCGTCCTGTGCGACCTTCTTCGTCATCGTCTCTCCTACCAGTCGCCGCCCGCCCCGCCGCCGCCGAAGTCGCCGCCGCCGCCGAAGCCGCCGAAGCCGCCGCCGCCGCCGTCCCCGCCGCCCCAGCCCGACGACGAGCCGCCGCCCCACCCGCTCGAACGCCCGCCGCCCAAGCTGCTGAAAAGGTTCGCGAGCAGGAGCGCGTTCAGACAGCCGCCCCCGCCCCCGCCGCCCCATCCGCCGCCGCGACCCCCGCGCCCGCGCGACATCATCGACAGGAGGAAGATCACGACGACCCCGATGATGCAGCACGTGGTGAGGCTCAGGCCGCCGCCGGACTTGGGTATGCCGCGGCGCGTCGGGCGCTCGGGCTGCGGGCGGTAGGCGCGCGCGCGGTCGATGCCCTCGATGTTGAAGTTGCGCTTCTCGGCGAGCGTGGCGACGAAGGTCTCGGCCGCGCCGACTATCCCGCCGCCGTAGTCGCCCGCGCGGAAGCGCTCGACCATCGTGCGCCGCTGAATCTCGCCGATGAGCCCGTCGGGCAGGTCGCCTTCGAGGTGTCGGCTGACCTGCGTCTGATACTTCCGGTCGTCGACGGCGACGAGCGTGATCATCCCTTTGCTCCCGTCGGCCTTCGCGCCGATGCCCCACCCGCGCGCGACGTTGAGCGTGTACTCGAAGGCCGGCTGGCCGCCGGTCGTGCGCACGGTGACGACGGCGTACTCGATGTCGGCGCGCTCCTTGAGGTTCGTCAGTATCGCCTCCAAGCGCTCCTCGGCCGCGTCGTCGATGACGTTGGCGTAGTCGTTGACGTAGCCCGTGGGCGGCGGCAGAGGCGACTGCGTCTGCACCTGCGCGCGCGCCGTCACGGCCGCGGCGAGGCAGACGAGGAGGGCGAGTAACGTCGCGCGGGCGTTGACTGGCAGTCGGGTTTGCATCGGTTGAGTGAATGATAGCAACAACGGCCGTCAACGGCGAGCGCGCAAGAGGCGTCGACGCGCCGGCCGCTTCGCCCGCGCGCCCGTCAACCTTCGAGCAGCAGGTGCATCAGGTAGAAGAAGGCGACGCCGACGAAGACCACGATGGAGACCAGAGGGTTCTTCTCCTCCATGTGGTTGACTTCGGGGATGAGGTCGCTCGCCGCGACGTAGAGGGTGACGCCGGCCGAGAAGGGGAGCGCGTGGGCCGTCAAATCGCTCACGCGCGAGTGCAGGAGCGCGACGCTGAGGACGCCCGCCAGAGTCGCCGCCCCGACGACCAGCGTCGCGTAGAGCGCGTGGCGCGGCGCGCGCCCGGAGGCGAGCATGATGGAGGCGGCCGTAAACCCTTCGGGGACTTTGTGCAGGAGGATGGCGAGGAAGACGAGCAGGCCCACCCTGCGGTCGACGCCGAAGGCGGCGGCCACCGAGACGCCGTCGAAGAGGGCGTGGATGGAGAGCCCGCCGATGGCCGTGTAGGCGGCCGAGGGGCGGATGAGGGCCTCGGGGTGCGTCTCCGCGCCGAAATGGAAGTGCGGGGCGACCGTGTGCTCGACAAAATGGATGAGGAGATAGCCGGTCAGAAGCAGCGCGGCGGCCGTCGTCACGCCCTCGTCGCCCCGCGCGGCCCAGATGCGGACGGCCGCCGGGACGACTTCGATGAAAATGGCCGCCAGCATGAAGCCCGCCCCGAGCGCGACCAGATACTTGAGCGTCCGCGGGCTGCGGGCCGCGGCCCCGCTCCGCGACAGCAAGAGTCCGCCTAAGACGTTGCCCGCGGCCACGAGCAGCCCGAAGAAGAGGAGTTCCCCGTAGTTCATCCGCGACTCAGCAAGACTCTTTTGACTGTCAGGGTTTTCGGATAACGGGCCGCACTATACAGGATGGGCGGTGAGTTTGCCACGCTTAAGGAATGCGGCGCGGGTACACCAAATCGTGCTTAAAATTCTCGATTTAACATAATTTTTGTGCTTGACAGCCTTCGGAGGAGAAGCGTACTATGCGCGGCGGGTGGAGAAAAGTGGCTAAAAGTGGCCTTTTAGCCACCATCGGTTAGAGTTCTACTTTAACTTTTAAGCATCCTCGCCCCATCCGCCCGCCGCAAACCCCTATGTTGAGAGGAAATTACACGGCGAGGATGGATTCCAAGGGGCGGTTGAAAGTTCCGACGGTCTTCCGGCGCTATATAGAAGAGAAGTACCAGAACGCCGAATTTTACGTGACGAGCCTGACCGGCGACTGCGCGCGAATCTACCCCTTACCCGAATGGGAGTCAATCGAGCAGCGCCTCAACCTCCTCCCCTCGATGGAGCCCTCGCGGCGGAAGTTCCTTGACAGGACGAACTACTACGGCCAGCAGGCCGCGATCGACGCGCAGGGCCGAATCCTGATCCACCCGCTCCTGCGCAGGAGCGCGGGCGTCATGGGCGATGTCGCCGTGCTCGGCTATTTGACATACATGGAGGTGTGGGAGCTGGAGCGCTTCGAGCGCCGGCTGCTCTCAGACCCGTACACGGAAGAGGACGAGGCCGCGATTGCGGGCCTCGGAATCTGAAAAGCCGTGAGGATTGACCGGCGATGAGTGGCAAGTCAACAAAGACGTTCGGTTGCTCGTCACTCGTCGCCCGTCACTCGCGACGGCTTTTCAAGACCACGGGGCGGTGGTGATGGCGGAGCCCGGAGGGGGGCCGGGCACGCCCCATCGCCCCGTGTTGCTAACTGAAGCGGTCGCCCTGCTCGCCCCCGAGCGCGGCGGCCTCTTCGTCGACGCCACGCTCGGCTTGGGCGGCCACGCCGAGGCGATACTCGAAGCCTCCCCCGAAGCGCGCCTCCTCGGCATCGACCGCGACCCCGCGGCCCTGCGCCTCGCCTCCGAAAGACTCGCGCGCTTCGGCACGCGCTTCCGCGCCGTCCGCGCGCGCCACGAGGAGCTGGCGCGGGTCGTCGCCGAGGCGGGCGAGACGGAGTTGGGCGGCGTGCTGGCCGACCTCGGCGTCTCCTCCTTGCAGTTCGACACGCCGGAGCGCGGCTTCAGCTTCCGCCACGACGCGCCGCTCGACATGAGGATGGACGCCGAAGGCGACGAGGAGACGGCGGCCGGGCTGCTCGCGCGACTCGAAGAGGAAGAGATAGCGCGCGTCATCTTTGAATACGGCGAGGAGCGCCGCTCCCGCCGAATCGCTCGCTGGATAGTCGAAAGGCGCGAGCGCGGCGAGCCGATACAAACGACGGGCGAGCTGGCCGAGTTGGTCGCGCGCGCGGTCGGCTACAAGAGGACTGACCGCGTCCACCCGGCGACGCGGACGTTTCAGGCTCTGCGCATCGCCGTCAACCGCGAGCTCGAAGGGCTGGAAGGTTTCGTCGAGGGTGCCGTCGATCTTTTACAGGCGGGAGGGCGTTTGGCGGTCATCAGCTTCCACTCGCTCGAAGACCGCACGGTGAAAAGAACCTTGCGCCGCCTCGCCGGCCAGTGCGAGTGCGGGCCGCGCGTGCCGGTGTGCGTGTGCGGCGCGCGGAGGGCGGTGGAGATTCTGACGCGCCGTCCCGTCACGCCGTCCGACCGCGAGACCGAGGAGAACCCGCGCGCGCGCAGCGCCAAACTGCGCGCCTGTCAGAAACTTTGAACACGACCCGACTACGGCGGGCCGAAGAGTTGCCAACCTCACCCCCGAGGCCCGCGGCGCTCACTCTCTAAACTTCGCCCGAGGCTATAAAGTCGATGAGAAGACTGCCCCAGCAACACCCCAACTCGCCGCCGCGGCGCGAGCGCGACCGACGGTCGGCGCGCCGCCAGTGGGCCGTGCTCGCCGGCTGCCTTCTGCTCGCGTGCGGGTTCGTCTTCGCCGCGCGCCAGCAGATAGTCGCCGTGCAGTACGGCTACAAGAGCGAGGAGCTGCGGCGCGAGCGCGACCGCCTGCTCGTCGAGCAGCAGCGTCTGCGCGCCGAGCTGGAAGCCAACTCCTCGCCCGCGCGCCTCGAAGCGGCCGCGCGCGAGTTGGGCCTCCAGCCCGCGAGGGCCGGCCAGATAGGCCACGCGCAGGCGCAAGCCCCGGACGCCGAGGCGGCGCGGGGCGAGGCGCGCGAAGAGGCGAAGCCTCCGGCGCGTGCCGGCGCCGAGGGCCGTCGAGTTTCTCCGGCCCCGCCGCGCATCACGACCGCGTCTTTCGTCGGCGCGGCGCGCGTGCCGGCGGGCGGGGCGCGTTGATTTCGTGAGGCTGTGTGTAACGCACGGCCCGTGCGTCGTTGGCAGCCACGTTGGCGACGCGGGGAGGTTCGCGTTAAACGTCAAAGCGTTAAGAGATGAGTAAGGCGTTCCCGTCTATGGCCGAGAGAACACCGGCGACGAGGCAGAGGATGCGACCCGACCTTTCGCGCCGACGCGCAAAAGCGGTCGCACTTTTTCTTTGCGGCTGGATGGCCGTCGTCGGCGTGCGCCTCGTGCAGTTGCAGACCTCGCAGCACGAGTGGCTTCTCAGGCGCGCTCGCGCGCAGCAGCAGCGCAGCAACCCGGCGTCGGCCGCGCGCGGGCTCATCCTCGACCGGCACGGGCGCGAGCTCGCGCGCAGCGTCGAGGTCGACTCCTTCTTCGCCGTCCCCGGCGAGATTGAAGACGCGGGCGCGGCCGCGGCGCGTCTGGCGCGCGTGCTCGGGGTTGACGAGGCGGAGCTGGCCGACCGGCTCGCGCGCGCGAAGGATGGGGGCAAGTCTTTCGCGTGGGTCGCGCGCAAGGTGACGGACGAGCAGGCGGCGGCCGTCCGCGCGCTCGACATTAAGGGCGTCCACCCGATGCCGGAGACGAAGCGGCGCTACCCGAACGGCCCGCTCGCGGCGCACGTCGTCGGCTTCGTCGGCTTGGACGAGCAGGGCCTCGCGGGCGTCGAGCAGGTCTACAACGCGCAGCTCTCGGGCGAGGCGGGGAAGGTGGTCGCCGAGGGCGACGCGCGCCGCATCACTTACGAAAGCACGGAGGTCGCGCCGCGGCCGCCGCAGACGGTCGCGCTGACGATTGACCAGACCGTGCAGTATCAGGCCGAGCGCGCGCTCACGGCGGCGATGCAGCGCTCGCGCGCGAAGTCGGGCACGGCCGTCGTCCTCGACCCGCGCACGGGCGAGATACTCGCGCTCGCCAACGCGCCCGCCTTCGACCCGAACGAGGCGACGCGCGTCGAGCGCGAGACGCTCGCCAACGACGCGCTTCAGAACATCTACGAGCCGGGCTCGACTTTTAAAATCGTCGCCTTCGCGGCCGCGCTCGAAGAAAAATTGGCGAAGCCTGATGACCGGATTGATTGTCAGATGGGCTCGATAACGGTGGCCGGCCGCGTCGTGCGCGACCACACCGCGTTCGGCACTTTGACGATGACGGAGGCTCTGGCGAAGTCTTCGAACGTCGCCGCCATCAAGCTCGGGCTGCGCGTCGGCGACGCGCGCATGCACGACTACATGACGCGCTTCGGCTTCGGCTCGAAGACGGGCGTGGAGCTGCCGGGCGAGACGGCCGGCCTCCTGCGCCCCGTCAAGCGCTGGCAGCCGAGCTCGATGGGCTCGATCGCGATGGGGCAGGAGATAGGCGTGACGCCCGTTCAGATGGCCGCCGCCTTCGCGACGCTCGCCAACGACGGCGTGCGCGTCGAGCCGCACTTGGTTCGCGAGGTGCGCGCCGAGGACGGCGCGGTCGAGCGCGCGGAGACGGGCGCGCGACGCGTCGTGAGCGTCGAGACGGCGCGCACCGTGCGGGCGATGCTTGAGAGCGTCACCCTGAAGGGGACGGCGAAGGCCGCGCAGCTCGAAGGCTACACGGCGGCCGGGAAGACCGGCACGGCGCAGAAGATCGACCCGAAGACGCGCGCCTACTCGAAGACGAAGCACGTCGCCTCGTTCGTCGGCTTCGCGCCGGTCGAGAACCCCTCGGTCGTCATCGCGGTCGTCATCGACGAGCCCGTCGGCGCGTACCACGGCGGCGACGTGGCCGCGCCCGTCTTCCGCGACATCGCCGAGAACGTCCTGCCGTATCTGAACGTCGAGCCGGACTCGGAGATAAAGACGACGCCGCCCGCGCCGAAGCTCGTCGCTCGCGAGGCCGAGTCGGGCAGAGACTCGGAGCAGCGCGCGGCCGAGGAGGAGGCGCGGCGCGAGAAGGAGCGCGAGCTGCTGCCGGAGGTGGCGCGCCGGCAGTCGTCGCGCGGCGGCGACTCTGAAATCGTCTACGCGCGCGCGGGGGCCCGCGCGCTTTTGATGCCCGACCTGCGCGGCCGCAGCGTGCGCGACGCGGCGCGCATCTGCGCGCAGTTGGGTCTGGAGTTCGAGGCGCGCGGCGAGGGCCGCGCGACGCGTCAATGGCCGGCGGCCGGCGAGGGCGTCGAGGCCGGGCAAGTCGTCCGCGTCGAGTTCGGGCGAAGCGACTGACCGCCGTCAGTCAATCGTCGAGTGTTTGCAAAAACTGAAAGTGTCCCCCACTGACCCAGATGCACAACCGCAAAGCGAGCGCCGGTTTCGCACACGGAGGCGAACACCACACGGAGGATTTGCGGAGAAGAATCGCGGACTGCCGCGAGCGTTTGCGCCGCAACCGCGTCACGCACAGAATATCCGAGGCGTGCGCCGCGCCCCCGGACGGGGCGGCGAAGGGGGAGGGAAGTCTTAGAGCCTCCCCCGCGCATCGGGCGCGCGGGGAAGAGACCGGGCGTGAAGATTAAAGAGGCTGCACAGCGTATGGGCGCCGACCCCGAAGGGGCGCGCGAGGTGTTTGACAAAGAAATAAGAGGCTTCTCGATTGACTCGCGGACGGCGGCGGGGGGCGAGCTCTTTTTCGCCCTCTCGCCGCCCGACTACGCGCGACACGGCTTCACCGGCTCCGAGTTCACGGACGCGCACCGCTTCATCCCGCAGGCGCTCTCCGAAGGCGTGCTCGCGGCCGTCGCCCTGCGCGAGCGCGTCCGCGGCGACGCGGAGCTCGAAGCCTTGCGCGGCCGGCTCCTGCTCGTCGACGACTGCATCGGCGCGCTGCAAGAGCTGGCGCACGGCGTCGTCACCGAGTGGGGCCGACCCGTCGTAGGCATCACGGGGAGCGCGGGCAAGACGACGACGAAGGACTTGGCGGCTCACGTCCTCGGCGTCTCGGGCCGGCGCGTCTTGCGCAGCAAGAAGAACTACAACAACGAGTTGGGTCTCCCGCTCTCGGTTCTGCAGATGGTCTCGGAGGGCGGGCGGCCCGACGAGTTCGACGTGGCCGTTCTGGAGATGGGGATGTCGACGCCGAAGGAGATCGCGCGGCTGTGCGAGATAGCGCCGCCCGACGTGGGCGTCGAGCTTCTGGTCGCGCCCGCGCATCTGGAATTCTTCGGCACGATTGAGGCCATCGCCGAGTCGAAGGCGCAACTCGTCGAGGGTTTGAAGCCGGGCGGGACGGCCGTCTTGAACGCCGACGACGAGCGCGTCGCGGCGATGCGCTCGCGCCACACGACGGGGCCGGTGATGACGTTCGGCATCGAAAACCCCTCGGACGTGACGGCCGTGAACATCGAGGGCGCGCGCTTGGGCTTGACGCGCTTCGTCCTGCGCACGCCGCTCGGAGAGAGCGAGGCGGAGCTCGCGATGCCGGGCCGTCATAATTTGATGAACGCGCTCGCGGCCGCCGCCGTCGCGACGTGCTTCGGCGTCCGGCCCGAAGAGATCGCGGAGGCGCTCCGCACGGCCGCGCCCTCCGAGATGCGCGGCGAGGTCTTGCGCTTCCGCGCGGGCTTCACGGTCTTGGACGACTCCTACAACTCGAACCCGCGCTCGCTGCTGTCGATGGTCGAATCCGTGGCGCAAGGGGGCGGGGGGGTGAAGCGCAAGCTCGTCGTCGCGGGCGAGATGCTTGAGTTGGGGCCGGGGGCCGCGTCGCTCCACCGCGAGGCGGGGCGCGAGATCGCGAACCTCGGCGTCGACGTTTTGTGGGGCGTGCGCGGGCTGGCGTCTGAAATCGTCGCGGGCGCGCGCGAGGCGGGGATGGCGGAAGAGGCGACGCGTCTTTTCGAGAGTTCGGACGAGGCCGCGGCGGCGCTCGCCGACGAGCTGCGCGAGGGCGACCTCGTCTTGGTCAAGGGGTCGCGCGGGGTGCAGACCGACAGGGTCGTGAAGTTGCTGAAGACGAAGTACGAGCTTTCCAGATGATCTACTACATCTTCTACGAGTTGCTCTACAAGACGCTCTCGGCGACGGGGACGGAGTCGGTCTTCGCCAAGGCGCTGAACGTCTTTCAGTACGTCACGTTCCGCACGGCCTACGCGACCATCACGGCGCTCTTAATCTCGCTCGTCTTCGGCGGCCGGGTGATTCAGGCGTTGCGGCGCTTAAACGTCGGGCAGCAGATACGCGAGGAGGGGCCGCAGACGCACGTCGCCAAGCGCGGCACGCCGACGATGGGCGGCGTGCTCATCATCGGCTCGGTGCTCATCTCGACTCTGCTCTGGGCGCGCCTGTCGAGCTTCTACGTCTGGATTGTCCTGATCGCGACGACGGGCTTCGCCGCCGTCGGATTTATCGACGACTACCAGAAGGTCGCGAAGAAGCAGAGCTTGGGCCTGACGGGAAGGAAGAAACTCGCGGGCCAATTCCTCATCGCCGTCGGCGTCTGGGCGGCGCTCTACGCCGGGACGTACTACGGCTGGACTGACTACTCTTGGCGCTTGAGCCTCCCGTTCTTCAAGGAGACGGCGCTGCGCGACATCACCGACATCGGCCCGCTGCTCTACCTGCCGTTCATCGCAATCGTCCTGCTCGGCTTCTCGAACGCGGTGAACCTGACGGACGGACTCGACGGCTTGGCCATCAGCGTCACGGTCGTCGCCATGTCGGCGCTGACGGCGTTCACGTACCTGAGCGGCGACGCGCGTTGGGCGAGCTACCTCGGCATCGAGCACCAGAACGACATCGGCGAGCTGACGGTCTTCTGCGGCGCGATGGTCGGCGCGAGTCTGGGGTTCCTCTGGTACAACGCGCCGCCCGCAGAGGTCTTCATGGGCGACGTCGGGAGCCTCGCCATCGGCGGGGCCATCGGCACGATAGGCGTCTTGACGAAGCAGGAGTTGATACTGCTCGTGGTCGGCGGCGTGTTCGTCATCGAGGCGTTGTCGGTGATGATTCAGGTGGTGTCGTTTAAGACGACGAAGCGGCGCGTCTTCAAGATGTCGCCGCTGCACCACCACTTCGAGATTTCTTGGGAGCGGCGGTTCGGCCAGCGGACGGTCGAGACGAAGGTCGTCTTCCGCTTCCTCATCATCGCGATTCTCTTCGCGCTGCTCAGCCTCTCGACGCTGAAGCTGCGCTGAAACGTTTTGTGACTTTGGAGGTGCACGGCAAAAAGGTCTTGGTGGTCGGCGCGGGCCGGAGCGGCGTCGCGGCGGCGCGCTTCCTCGCCGCGCGCGGCGCGGTCGTCGCCCTGAACGACCGCAAGCCGCTCGTCGAGTGGACGAACGACGCGCTGGCGTTGAAGTCGGACGGCGTCATCGGGCTTCTTTCGGGCGACGTGCCCTCGTGGCTCCTCGACCAAGTCGAGCTCGTCGTGCTCAGCCCGGGCGTGCCGACGGGCGTCATCCCGGCGCGCTACGCGGAGCGCGCGGGCGCGGAAGTCATCGGCGAGGTCGAGCTGGCCTACCGGTTCATGCGCGGGCGGACGGTCGGCATCACGGGCACGAACGGGAAGACGACGACGACGACGCTCGTCGGCGAGCTGTTGAAGGATTCGGGAATCCCGACGCAGGTCGGCGGCAACATCGGCACGCCGCTCGTCTCGCTCGCCGACTCTTCGCGAGACGACGGCTGGACGGTCGTCGAGCTGTCGAGCTACCAGCTCGAAACCATCCGCACGTTCCGCCCTTCGGTCGCGGCCGTCCTGAATTTGATGCCCGACCACATGGATCGCTACGCGACGCTGACCGACTACGGCGCGGCCAAGCACCGAATCTTCCGCAACCAGACGGAGGACGACGTGGCGATTCTCAACGCCGACGACCGCGTAGTTTCGTCGTGGGCGTCGGGGCTGCGGGCGCGCGTCGTGATGTTCAGCACCGCGCGCGAGCTTGAGGACGGGCTGTTTCTGCGCGGCGGGCGCGAGCTGGTTTCGCGCACGCGCGACGGCGAGCGCGTCCTGACGACGCGCGACGAGATGCGGCTCAAAGGTCTGCACAACGTGCAGAACGTTTTGGCGGCGCTCGCGGCCGGCTTGGCGTGCGGCGCGTCGCCCGAGTCGATGCGCGAGACGGTCGGGCGGTTCGCGCCCGTCGAGCACAGGCTGGAGCGCGTGGCCGAAATCGGCGGCGTCACCTTCTACAACGACTCGAAGGCGACGAACGTCGACGCGGCCCTGAAGGCGCTCGAAGCGTTGGCGGACGAGCCGGGCCGCGTCGTCCTCATCCTCGGCGGGCGCGGCAAGAACGCGCCCTACGCTCCGCTCGCGCCGCTCGTCGCCGCGCGCGCCCGCTGCGTCGTCACGCTCGGCGAGGACGCCGCGCGCGTCGAGGACGAGCTGAAGAGTTTCGCGCCGACCACGCGCGCCGCGGACATGGCCGACGCCGTGCGCCGCGCGCACGAGGCCGCGCGACCCGGCGACGTGGTGCTCCTCGCCCCGGCCTGCGCGAGCTTCGATATGTTCACGAGCTACGAGCACCGCGGGCGCGTGTTCAAGGAGGAAGTCTTACGAAGGATGAAGGATGAAGGCAGCACGGCGAAGGAGAAGCACGAAGCAACGGTTTCCTGATTCGCCTTCACCCTTCCGCCTTGAGATTTATGGCCCGGAAGCTTCAGACCGATGAGTGGCTGTTCGCGGCGACCGTGGGGCTCGCGCTCTTCGGCGTCGTGATGGTCTACAGCGCGTCGGCCGTCGTCGCCTCGCAGCAGAACTTGGGTCAGTACCACTACGTCGTACGCCAAGCGGTCTGGACGCTCGTCGGGCTCGCCGCGATGCTCTGGGCCATGCGCTTCGACTACGGCCGCCTGCGCAGCCCCGTCATCGTCTACGGGCTGCTCGCGCTGACGGTCGTGCTGCTCGTCGGCGTCTTCGCCTTCCAGCCGGTCAACGGCGCGCGGCGCTGGATAAGACTTCCGGGCGGCTTCACGATGCAGCCGTCTGAGCTGGCGAAACTCGCGCTCGCCATCTTCCTCGCGCGCTTTCTTGAGAGGCGCGCGGGCGAGGAGGGCGCTTTCTGGCGCACGTTCGTGCCGTGCGTTCTGGTGACGGGCGTGCTCGCGGGTTTGATACTGAAGCAGCCCGACTTGGGGACGGCGATGATGCTCGGCGTCGTCTGCGTCTCGATCCTCTGGACGGCCGGCGCGCGCGCGCGCCACCTCGCGATGGCGGCCGCGCCCGCGCTCGTCGTCTTCGCCGGGCTGCTCGTGTTCGTGCCGTGGCGCCTGCGCCGCCTGCTCTCGTTCCTCGACCCGTGGGAAGACCCGCAGGGCGCGGGCTATCAGGTCGTCCAGTCCTTGATGGCGGTCGGGTCGGGCGGCGTCGACGGGCTCGGGTTTACGGAAGGGCGTCAGAAACTCTTCTTCCTCCCGTTCGCGTACTCGGATTTTATCTTCGCCGTCGTCGGCGAGGAGTTGGGGCTGTGGGGCGGACTCGGGGTGCTTATACTTTTCGCGGTCTTCATGTGGCGGGGCTTGCGCGCGGCGCTCCACGCGCCCGACCGCTTCGGGATGCTTTTGGGCGTCGGCATCGTGACGACGATTGTCGTCCAAGCTCTTTTCAACATGAGCGTCGTCCTGAGCCTCCTGCCGACGAAGGGGATTCCGCTGCCCTTCATCTCCTACGGCGGCTCGTCGCTCGTCCCGACTCTGTTCGGCGTCGGCGTGCTCCTGAACATCTCGCAGCACGCGGGGGTCGCGAGCGCCGCGCGTGACCTCGGCGCGGTGCGCGCCGGGACGGCGGCGAGGGGCTGAAAAGAGATGCGCGCTCTCATCGCGGCCGGCGGGACGGGCGGGCACATCTATCCCGGCATCGCGGTGGCGAAAGAGATCGTGCGCCGCGACCCGCAGTCTGCCGTGCGCTTCGTCGGGACGGCGCGCGGGCTTGAGACGCGGCTCGTGCCGCAGGCGGGTTTCGAGTTGTCGCTCATTGAATCGTCGGGGCTCGTCAACATGGGCCTCGTCGCGCGCGCGCGCGGGTTGGCGGTGCTGCCGAAGAGTTTTCTGGCGGCGCGCCGGCTGATCGCCGAGTTCGGCCCCGACGTGGTCGTCGGCGCGGGCGGCTACGTCTCCGGGCCCGTGCTTTTGACGGCCGCGCTGATGCGCCGCCGGACGCTGGTGATGGAGTCGAACGCCGTGCCGGGTTTTACGAACCGGACGCTGGCGCGCTTCGTCGACGCGGCCGCCGTCTCGTTCGAGGCCGCGAGCCCGTACTTTCGCGGCAAGGCGACGGTGACCGGAAACCCCGTCCGCCGCGAGTTCTTTGACATCCCGCGCAAACGACGCGACCCCGAGCGCTTCTCCCTGCTCATCTTCGGCGGCTCGCAGGGCGCGCGCGCCGTCAACCTCGCGATGGTCGCGGCGCTCCCGCATCTGGCCGAGCGCCGCGCGGCGCTCCGCGTCACGCACCAGACGGGAAAGCTCGACTTCGAGACGGTGAGCGCGGGCTACGCGCAGGCGGGTTGGGCGGACGCGGCCGACGTGCGCGAGTACATCGACGACATGATGTCGGCCTTCGCGGCGGCCGACCTCATCGTCTCGCGGGCGGGCGCGACGACGAGCTTCGAGCTGATGGCGGCGGGCAAGGCGGCGCTGATGGTTCCGCTGCCCGGCCAGCTCGAACAGCGGCGCAACGCCGAGGTGATGCAGGAGGCCGGCGCGGCGCGCATGATTTTGCAGGACGAGCTCTCGGGCGAGCGGCTCGCGTCGGAAATCTCGGCGCTCGTCGCAGACCCCGAGCGCGTCACGCGCATGGAGGACGCGAGCCGCAAGCTCGCGCGCGGCGACGCCGCCGCCGCGACCGTCGATTTGATAGAGAAGCTGACAGGCCCGGTCTGAGTTTATGTTTCGTCGCATCCAGCACGTCCACTTCGTCGGCATCGGCGGCATCGGTATGTCCGGCATCGCCGAGGTCTTGGCGAACATGGGCTTCCGCGTGTCGGGCTCTGACCTGCGGCGGTCGCACGTGACGGACAGGCTCGACGCGTTGGGCGTGCGGGTCTTTGAGGGGCACGGGGCGGACAACATCCGCGACGCGCACGTCGTCGTCCGCTCGACGGCCGTGCGCGACGACAACCCGGAGGTCGAGGAGGCGCGCCGCCGCTCCATCCCCGTCATCGCGCGCGCCGAGATGCTGGCCGAGTTGATGAGGCTCAAGCCGCACACCGTCGCCGTCGCCGGCTCGCACGGCAAGACGACGACGACCTCGATGATCGCGTCGGTCTTGGGGACGGCCGAGATGGATCCGACCATCGTCGTCGGCGGCATCGTCGGCTCGTTCGGCTCGAACGCCCGGCTCGGCAACAGCGACCTGATGGTGGTCGAGGCCGACGAGAGCGACCGCTCGTTTCTGATGCTGACGCCGACCTTCGCCGTCGTCACCAACATCGACCGCGAGCACATGGACTACTACCGCGATATGTCGGACGTGCGTAAGTGCTTCGCCGACTTCGTCAACAAGGTGCCGTTCTACGGCGCGGCCGTTCTTTGTCTCGACGACCCGCACGTGCAGGCCGTCATCCCCGAGGTCACGCGGCGGCGCGTCACCTACGGGCTCTCGGCGCAGGCCGACGTGTCGGCGCGCGAGGTGCGCTACGACACGGAGTTCGGCTCGCGCTTCACCGTCAGGCGCGCGGGCGAGTCGGTCGGGCAAGTCTCCATGCGCGTGCCGGGGCTGCACAACGTCTACAACGCGCTCGCGGCCGTCGCCGTCGGGTTCGAGTTGGACGTGCCGTTTGAAACCATCGCGCGGGCGCTCGCGGAGTTCACGGGCGTCAACCGGCGTTTTCAGGTGAAGGGCGAGGCGGCGGGCGTGCTCGTCGTCGACGACTACGGCCACCACCCGACCGAGATTCAGGCGACGCTCGCGGCGGCGAAGGTCGGCTCGTCGGGCCGCCGCATCGTGGTGCTCTTTCAGCCGCACCGCTACACGCGGACGAAGGATCAGATGGACGAGTTCGCGCGCTCGTTCAACAACGCGGAGGTCGTCATGGTGACCGACATCTACGCGGCGAGCGAAGACCCGATCGAGGGCGTGACGGCCGAGGCGCTGGTCGAGGCCGTCCGCCGCTACGGACACAAGGACGTGCGCCACGTCGGCCCGCTCGACGAGGCGACGGCCGCGCTCGCCGCCGAGGCGCGCGAGGGCGACATGGTCATCACGCTCGGCGCGGGCAGCGTCTCGCGCGTCGGCGACCAGTTGGTCGAGATGTTGAAGGCGAAATGAGCGAAGCGCAGTTCACGCCGGGCGCGAAGGGGCGCGACGCGGTGCTCGAAAGTGTCGCGGCCCGGACGGGCGTGCGCGCCGAGCGCGGGCGGCGCTTCGCGGAGCTGACGAGCTTGCGCGTCGGCGGCGCGATCGACTGGGTCTTTTTCCCGGCGACGGAGGAAGAGGCGGCCGCGTTAGTCGGCGAGTTCGAGCGGGCCGGCTTAGCGTGGCGCGTGCTCGGCGCGGGCAGCAACGTCTTGGCCGACGACCGCGAGCACCGCTACGTCGTGCTCTCGATGCGCGAGGTCAAGGGCGAGGCGAGGTTCGAGGGCGAGCGCGTGACGGTCTCGGCGGGCTACTCGCTCCCGCGCCTGTGCGTCGAGGCGGCGCGCAAAGGTCTGTCAGGGATAGAGGGCTTGGGCGGCATCCCCGGCACGGTCGGCGGCGCGCTCTGGATGAACGCGGGCGCGTACGAGCACGAGATAGGGCAGGTGGTCGAGACGGTGCGCGTCGCGCGCGGCGGGCGCGTGGTCGAAGTGCCCGGCTCGGAGGTCGAGTGGAACTACCGTCACACCTCCTTCAAGGAGGGCGAGCTTCTGCTCGGCGCGACCCTGAAACTCGTGCCCGACGACTCGGCGCGCATCACGGAGCGGATGGAGGAGGCCAAGCGCAAGCGCTTCGCCACGCAGCCGCACGGCGCGCGCTCGGCCGGCTGCTTCTTCAAGAACCCGCCGGGCTCGGGGCTGAGCACGGGGAAGATGATTGACGAGATGGGGATGAAGGGCGAGCGGCGGGGCGGCGCTTTGGTCTCGCCCGTCCACGCGAATTTCATCGTCACCGAGGGCGAGGGGGCGCGCGCCTC
>DASQDT010000202.1:0-2259 GCA_035634035.1 Pyrinomonadaceae bacterium
GCGCTCGCCGCGCTCGCCGCCCTCGTCGCGCTCGTCTGGTACCTGAGCACGCGCGACCCCGCGACGCCCGCCACGCCCATCCCGCCGCCCTCCGGCGCGGACGAGGTGACGCCGGCCGCCACGCCGTCGCCTCTGGCGACGGCGTCGCCTTCGACACAGACGCCGACGCCGTCGCCCGAAGTCTCCGGCGCGGACGCGACGGGACGCCTGCTCGTCCCCGTCGCGGGCGTGCGGCCGGAAGATTTGCGCGACACCTTCAACGAGTCGCGCGCGCAGGGGCGCCCGCACGACGCCATCGACATCGTCGCGCCGCGCGGCACGCCCGTCGTCGCCGTCGCCGACGGGCGCGTCATCCAACTCTTCCAGAGCGTGCCGGGCGGCATCACCGTCTACCAGCTCGACCCCGACAACCGAACCGTCTACTACTACGCGCACCTCGAACGCTACGCCGACGGGCTCGCCGAAGGGCGGTTCGCGCGGCGCGGCGAGACCATCGGCTACGTCGGCGACACGGGCAACGCCGGCCCCGGCAACTACCACCTCCACTTCTCCGTCGCGCTCGTCCCAGACCCCGCGCGCTGGTGGGAGGGCCAGAACGTCAACCCCTACCCGCTGCTCACCGGCAAAAATTAATCGCGCGGCCTCTGTCCGCTAATGTTGCAAGCCACAGGCGCGCGGCCGTGCGCGCGCGGGTGAAAGTCCCGGTTTTCGGGGCTAAGGTGCGCGGGAACGGATGTTGCTTGGGTGTCTCCGTTTCGGAAAATGGGTCGTAGGAGGGACGAGGGGATGAGAAGATTTTTGCGAGGCGGTGCGGCCGCGGTGTTGGCCTCCGCCGTTCTGCTGGCCGGCGCGTGCGTCAACCAGCCCGCCACGAACACGTCGAACACGGCCGCGCCGCCGTCGAACGCGAACGCGAACGCCAACTCGAACGCCAACACGAACACGCGCGCCGCGGGCGCGAACACTGCGCCCGTCACGCTCGCCGTGCTCGACGCGCTCTTCGTCGACGAGAAGTTTGCCGGCGAGCTGAAGTCGCGCCTCGGCCTGACGGACGAGCAGGTCGAGTCCGTGCGCAAGCTGGCGCGCGAGGAGACGGCCGCCTTGCGCGAGAGCGAGGGCGACGAGGAGCGCGCCGCGACGACGACCGAGGCGACGCGCCGCGCGTCCGAAAAGATTCGCGCCGTCGTCGGGCCGGAGAAGACCGAGCAGCTGCTCGCCTACGCGGGCGAGCGTTGGGCCTCGGGCGGCGAGGAGGGGGCGTCGGGCGGCGCGGCCGCGGGCGCGTCGGCGCCGAACTCCGTCCCGGACGACACGCGCGTCGTCGTCAACATCCCGGCCTACCGCATGGACGCCTTCGAGAACGGCAAGCTCGTCAAGTCTTACAAGGTCGGCATCGGCTACCCCGAGTTTCCGCTCCCGACGGGCCTGCGCCGCGCCTCGCAGATCATCTTCAACCCGACGTGGACGCCCCCGGACGAGCCGTGGGTCGAGGCTTCGACGAAGGTCAAGCCCGGCGAGCGTGTCGAGGCCGGCAGCAAGCTCAACCCGCTCGGCCTGATTAAGATTCCCATCGGCTCGCCGTCCCTGATTCACGGCGGCAAGTCGCCCGCGCGCTTGGGGACGTTCGCCTCGCACGGCTGCGTCGGACTCACGAACCCGCAGGTGCAGGACTTCGCGCAACTGCTCGCGCGGCTCGGCGGCGCGGAGGTGTCGAAGGAGGACGTGGCGTCTTACGCGAAGACGCGCACCGAGACGAAGGACGTCAAGCTCGGCCGCCCCGTCCCCGTCGAGCTTCGTTACGAGACGATCGTCGTCAGCGACGGGCGCTTGCACATCTACCGGGACGTTTACGACAAGGGGACGAACACGGAGGAGAACCTGCGGGCGGTCTTGCAGGCCCACGGCGTCGCGCCCGAGCAGTTGAGCGAGGAGGAGCGCGCGCAAGTTCAGCAGGCGCTCACGGAGATGGCGCGCGACGCGGCGGGCCGCCCGGCCGACGGCACGCCCTCGGCGACGCCTTCTCCGACGCCCGCCGCGAAGCGTGAGAGCGCGAATGCCAACAAGGGGCCGGAGCGCGTGACGCGCAACGTGAAGGGGCGCAAGGAGGTCGTCATCCAGATCGCCGCGCTCGCCGGCAAAGGCTACCCCGCGCCGTCGGGCGAGGGCTTCGCGCTGCCGAAGGACGCGACCGCGCCCAAACAGCAACAGAAGCAGCAGGCCGACCGCCCCGCCCGCGCCGCGGCGCGGCGTTAACGTCGA
>DASQDT010000203.1:0-27141 GCA_035634035.1 Pyrinomonadaceae bacterium
ACTTCGCCGCGCGCGCGGCTGAGCGCGCGTCGAAGCGCGTGACGTTCGCGCCGGGCGCGGCCGAGGCCTTCGCGCGCACGCGCCTGCGGGGCAACGCGCGCGAGCTGCGCAACCTCATCGAGCGCGCGCTCGTGACGGCCGACGACGGCGCGTTGATCACGCCCGAGATGGTCGAGCTGATGATTCTGCGCGGGGCGAGCGAGTCGGGGTTCAAGGGCCCGTGGGACAACTTCTCGCTCAAGGACGAGGTGCACCGCGTCGAGCGGAGCTTCATCGAGCTGGCGCTCAGGGAGTCGAACGGGATGGTCTCGCGCGCCTCGCGCCTGCTCGGCTTCAAGCACCACGAGTCGCTGGCGTCTTTACTGAAGACGCGCCACCGCGACCTGCTCCACGCGCGCACGCCCGCCAAGGCGCGCCGCCGCAGCATCATCGCCAGAGAGACTAGACAGTAGACGGCATTCAGTAGGCAGTGGTTTTCGCACGACGGGGGCGGCGCGCTCACACGAAACGCGCCGCCCCCGAAAGTTTTTCTACTGTCTATCGAATGCCGGCTGCCGTCTACTTCAACGCTACTTCCCTTCCGCGGCGGCGGCGCGCCCGAGCAGGGTGCGGACGGCCGCGTCGAGCTGCGCGTCGCGCTCGGTGTAGCTCTCGCCGACGGGGCGTCGGACGGGCACGTCCACGGGTCGCGGGTTCAGCTCCATGTTCTCGCCCCCGGCCGTCGTGATCTTCACGAAGGGCAGGCGGAAGATCGTCCCGTCGAGCAGCGCGACGTTCGAGGTGTAGATGATCCAGCCGGAGGTCGGCTCGCCGACGACGCGCCCGAGGCCGAGCGAGCGGTAGCCCTCGGTGAAGTCCTCGGCGTCGGAGAGCGAGTACTGGTTGGTGACGAGCACCGTCGGGAGTTCGAGCGCGCGCTGGCCGAGGACGGTGCGCGCGGGCGCGCGGCCGAAGCCGCGCGGCTGCATCCCGAGGTAGCTGCGGCGCGCGAGCACGTCGATGGCGTAGACGTTGACGAAGCCGCCGTTGTTGTTGCGCACGTCGATGACGACGCCCTCGCGCGCGTGGTTCTCGACGTCGAGGTCGACGTAGAGCTGCGCCAGAGAGGCCGACGACATGTCGAACATATGCGCGTAGCCGAGCCGTCCGCCGCTCGCGCGCGCGACGTAGGCCCGCCGCTCCTCGACCCACTTGCGGTAGAGCAGCCCCTTCTCCGTCGTCAGGTTGACGGGGCGGACGGCCACCTCGCGCCGCGCCGCGCCGTCGGCCGACGACGCGACGGCGAGCACCACGCGCCGGTTGATCTTGTAGTTGAGAAGCTCGTCGAGATTCGTCCGCGCGTCGAGGTCACGGCCGTCGACCGCGAGGACGTAGTCGCCGACCTTAATCTCGCGGGCGCGCTCGCCCGTCGCCGCGTCGCGCGCGAGCGCGGCCGGCCCGAGCGGGACGACTTCGATGACGCGCAGGCGGCCCGACGCCTCGTACTCCGCGCGGTCGAAGCGCAGACCCAGACGGCCCGTCGTAATCTGCCGCGCCGAGTCGGGGTTGACGACGCCGAGGTGCGAGGCGTTGAGTTCTCCGACCATGAGACTCATCACGCGGCGCATCTCCTCGGGCGTGCGCGCGCCCGCGACGTGCGGCCGGTATCGCTCGCGCGCCGCCGCCCAGTCGAGGCCGTGAAACTGCGGGTCGTAGAAGTTGTCGCGCATCCACGTCCAGCCCTGCTGGAAGACCTCCATCTTCTCGCGCGCGAAGTCGACGTCCATCTCGGCCGCGACCGGGAGCGCGCGCGCCGGCAGGCGCGGGTCGAGCGGGACGACCTGCACGCGGCCCGATTCGAGGTAGAAGATTTCGCGGCCGTCGGGCGTGAACTGCGCGAAGCTCTTGAGGCCGGGCGTGGCCGTCAGCTGTCGCGCGACGAGCGGCTCGCGCGCGAGGTCGTCGAGCGGGTAGACGTAGATGTTGAGTTGGTTCTCCGCGCCCGCGATCATCATGGCCTGTTTGCCGTCGGGGCTGACGGCGTGATAACGCACGTCGACGCCGACGGGCAGGAGGCTCAGGCGCGTGCGGATGTCTTCGAAGACTATCTCGGCCGGCTTTCTCTCGCCGCCGGGCGTGGGAGTCGGCGCGGGCGAAGGCTGCGGCGCGGGTTGGGCCGGCGTCGGGGTCGGCGAAGGTTGCGGGGTCGCGGTCGTGTCGGGCGTCGGCGTCGGCTGCGCGGTCTCGGGCGTCGCGGACGGGGTGGGCGAGGGGGTCGGCTGCTGAAGCTCCTGACGGCGGAGCGCGGGCGCGATGGTGCGCGGCGTCTCCTCCCTGAAGAGCTCGCGGAATTGGTCTTCGCGGAAGCGCGGCGTGCGCGGGATGAGGTCGACGCGCGCGAGTTGGCCCGACTCCGTGCGCTGCCCCGTGTCGAACGTGATGAAAGTCCCGTCCGGACTCCAAGAGACGGTGTTGCTGCCGCCGACGTTGGCGAGGAAACTTATCTGCCGCGCCGCGCCGCCCTCCGTGGGCACGAGCCACACGTTGCGGAAGAGTTTTTCGGCGACCGGCGTGAAGGCAATCCAGCGGCCGTCGGGCGAGAAGACGTAAGGGCGGTCGGAGTTCAGGGGCGGGCGTTCGAGCGCGGCCGACGCGAGCAGGCGCTCCTGTTTCGTGTCCGCGTTGACGACGCGAAGCTCGCGCCCGTCGCGCTCGAACGCGACCCACTTGCCGTCGGGCGAGTAGCGGGGCGTGGCGTCCGCCCCCTCCGTGTTCGTGAGACGCGTCTCGGCGTTCGTCGCGAAGTCGTAGACGAAGAGGTGCGGCGACGGGTCGCGGTCGGAGACGTAGACGAGTCGGCGGCTGTCGGGCGACCACGCGACGCCGGACTCGGGCGCGGGACTGTTGGTCACGCGCGCCGCGTCGCCGCCGTCGGTCGCCGACGCCGCGAAGACCTCGCCGCGGACGACGAAGGCGATCTTCTTGCCGTCGGGCGAGAGCGCCAGCTCCTGTATCTGGTCGGTGTAGCGCGCGCGCTCGACGCCGGGCCCCGCGGCCGCGCCGCGCAGGGTGACGCTGACCTGCTCGGGGCGGTTGCCCGACGTGTCGAGCCGCCAGATGCGGAAGTCGCGCTCGAAGACGATGAGGCGTCCGTCTCTTGAGATGCTCGGCCAGAGCAGTCGTCCGTCGCGGAAAGATGTCAACTGACGCGCCGCGCCGCCCGCCAGAGGCTTGGCCCAGACGTTCTGCGCGCCGCCGCGGTCGGAGACGTAGAAGACCGTGCGCCCGCCCTCGCCCCACATCGGCCAAGATTCGCGCGCGCCGCCCTCGGTCAGGCGCTCGTACGCGGCGGTCGAATGATTCCGCATCAGCCAGATTTCCGACTGGTCGATGTGGCTGCTGCCTTTGCGCCACCACTGCCCGTAGCCGCGGCCCGTGAAGGCGAGGTGCGCGCCGTCGGGCGAGGGCGCGGCGTGAAACTCGTTGGCGTAGCGGTCGGCCGAGACCGGCGCGGGCGTGCCGCCTTCGGCCGCGACGCGGTAGATGTCGTTGAAGCCCGCGATGTCGCGCGCGGTCGAGGAGAAGTAGACGAAGCGCCCGTCGGGCGACCAAGCGTCGGGCTGGTCTACTCCGTCGTCGAAGGTGAGGCGGCGCAGCTCGCCCGTGTCGAAGTCGAGGACGTAGAGGTCGCCGTTGCCCGTGCGCGTCGAGCCGAAGGCGAGCCGCCGCCCGTCGGGCGAGTAGAGCGGGCGGTACTCGTTCGCCGTGTGCGAGACGAGCAGACGCGCCTCGCCGCCCGCCGCGGGCACAGTCCACACGTCGCCGCCGGAGACGAAGGCTATCTCGGAGCGGTCGGGCGAGACGGACGGCTCGGCGAACGAGGGGAGCGCCTGCGTCGTCTGCGCCGTTGGCGCGTTGGGCGTCGTGCTCTGCGCGCGCGCGGTTCGGGGGACGGTCGAGAGCGAGAGGGAGAACGCGAAGAGACCCGCGAGGAGCTTTTTCATCGGGACGTTACACACTCCGGAAAGAATCGTCGGCCTTGCCTCGGGCCGGCTTCAGGTGCTACTTATCCGTGCGAGATGCGCGTGCTCCTCATTTTCGTTGATGGCCTCGGTATCGGCAAGCGCGGGGGCGCGAATCCGCTCCACCTGCTAGGCCGTGCGGCCGAGCCGCTCGCCGTCTTCGAGGACGAGGAGCCCGAGCTGCCCTTCGGCGGCACGCTCGTCCGCACAGACCCGCGCCTCGGCGTCGAGGGACGGCCGCAGAGCGCCTCCGGTCAGACGACCATCCTGACGGGCGTCAACGCGCCCGCCGCGCTCGGCCACCACAAGCAGGGATTTCCGAACGAGGCGCTGCGCGAAATCATCCGGGCTAACTCGATTTTTTTAAGACTCGAACGCGCGGGCGTCCGCCCGAACCTTTTCGCCAACGCCTACACGCGCCGCTTCTTCGAGACGCGGCCTCGCTGGGTCTCGGCGACGACCGTCGCGGTCGAGGCGGCCGGTCTGCCTTTCCGCACCGCCGACGACCTGCGCGCGGGCCGCGCCGTCTTTCACGACTTCACGAACGCCACCGTCGGGGAGCGCGGCGAGGATAATGTCCCGCTTCGCACGCCCGAAGAGGCCGCGCACATTCTCGCCGCGCTCGCCTCGGAGCACCGGTTTACGCTCTACGAGCACTTCCTCACCGACCGCATGGGCCACGACCAAAACACGGAGGGCGCGCTCGCGGTTCTCTCGAACCTCGCGCGCTTCGTCCGCGCCGTGCTCGCCGAAACCGACCTCGACTCGACGACCGTAATTCTGACGAGCGACCACGGCAACGTCGAAGACCTCTCGGCGCGCAACCACACGCTGAACGACGTGCCGACGCTCGCGTGGGGGCCGGGCCGCGCGAGTGTCGCCGCGCGCGTCCGCACGCTCGCCGACATCACGCCCGCGATCTACGGAATCCTGACCGCGAAAGAGGCCGCCGCTTGAACGAAAAGAAGAACGACCGCCGCGAGGTCTTCGGCTGGATGGCCTACGACTGGGCCAACTCGGCCTTCTACACGACGGTCGTCGGCGCGCTCTACGGCCCCTACCTGACCTACGTCACGCAGCAGGCGGTCGGCGAGGACGGGGTCGCGCTGCGCGTCGGCTCGCTGTTCACGGTCTCGGCCAAGTCTTTCTACCCGCTCTGCATCACGCTCGCCGTGCTGATGCAGATTTTCCTGCTGCCCCTGCTCGGCGCGATTGCCGACTACTCGAACTTCAAGAAGCGCATGATGATCGCCTTCTGCTACGCGGGCGCGACGGCGACCTTCTTCATGTACTTCGTCGCCGACGGCCGCTACCTGCTCGGCGGGCTGCTCTTCATCGTCGCCATGATCGGCTTCAACGGCGCGATCGTCGTCTACAACTCGTACCTCCCGCAGATCACGACCGAAGACCGGCGCGACAAGGTTTCGAGCCGCGGCTTCGCGCTCGGCTACTTGGGCGGCGGCCTCCTGCTCGCGCTCAACTCGGTCTTCATCGGCACGCTCGCCCCGCGCTACGGCATCCCGGAGACGACGGCCGTGCGCCTGTCCCTGCTCTCGGCCGGCGTCTGGTGGGGCGGCTTCGCGCTTCTGACCTTCCTGCTCCTGCGCCCGCACAACGCCCCGCACGAGCTCCCGCCGGGCAAGAGTTACCTGACGGTCGGCTTCTCCGAATTGGGTAAGACTTTCCGCCAGCTGCGGCGGCTCAAGCACACGTTCCGCTACCTCGTCGCCTACCTCTTCTTCATCGACGGCGTCCAGACCATCATCGGCATGGCCGGCGTCTTCCTCGCGCAGGAGCTTTTCGTCGCGCGCGGCGAGACGGTCAGCCAGTCTTTCCTCATCGGGATTTTTTTGATGGTGCAGTTCATGGCCATCTTCGGGGCGCTCTTGTTCGAGCGCGTCGCCGCCTTCGTCGGGACGAAGCGGGCCATCATGGCGTCGCTCGTCATCTGGTCGGGCATCGTGATTTACGCGTACGCTTTTTTGCGGACGACGAGTCAGGCGTGGTGGATGGCGGCCGTCATCGCGGTCGTGCTCGGCGGCACTCAGGCGCTCTCGCGCTCGCTCTACTCGCGCATGATCCCGAAGGGGCGCGAGGCGTCGTTCTTCGGCCTCTACGAAATCTCCGAGCGCGCGTCGTGGATGGGCATGGGGCTGTTCACCATCGTCGTCAACCGGACGGGCTCTTACCGTCAGGCCATCCTCTTCCTCATCTTCTTCTTCGCGGTCGGGCTGCTCGTGCTCGCCTTCACCGACACCGACCGGGCGATTCGCGAGGCGGGCAACGCGCTGCCCGAAGAGGTCGCGCCCGAGGCGGCCGTCGGCTGACTCATTCACAATTCGTTTGTCGGGCGTTCGTCAGACGGCCGGCTTGTGCGAGCGGCGCGGGCGCTCGGCGGCGCGTTCGAGGCAGGCGTGCGAGCAGTACTTGGCGGGGTCGCCGCGGAAGGTGACGGCGCGCTCGGGCGGGAACCAAGTGGCGCACACGGGGCAGCGCGCGAGCGGGCCGCCGACGCGACGCGTCTGACGCGCCGCCGCGACGTTCGCGCCGCCGCCGCCCGCCCCTCTCTGCTCCGCGACGCGGCGCGCCTCGCGCACCGCGCCGAAGAAGCGCCGCGCGAGACGGATGTAGGGGCGCAGACGCCAGTAGACGAAAAAGCCGACGAGCGAGAGGAGGAAGAGCGCGATGAGGAGCTTCGTCATTGACGCCCGGCCTCCTTCGCCTCGTTGCGCCGCTGCGCGAGCTGCGCGCGCAGGTTGGCGAGCGCGCCCGCGTCCGGGTTGACGCGCTCAAGCTCCGAGAGGCGTCGCTCGGCCTCTTCGAGCTCGCCCGTCGAGATGAGCGCGGCCGAGAGGTCGTGGAGGGCCATTTCGTTGCGCGGGTCGATGTCGAGCGCGCGGCGGTACTCGCGTATGGCCGCGCGCGCGTCCGAGGGCTTCGCGTAGAAGTAGGTGCGGCCGAGGCTCGTGCGGACGGCCGGGTCGTCGGGCGTCGAGGCCAGAGCCTTCTGGTAGAAGGCGCGGGCGTCGGTGATGCGCTCCGGCTCGCCGTTCTGCGAGAGCACGAAGAGCGCGTTGGCGAGGAGCACGGTTATCTTCGAGTCCTTCGGGTCGGCCTCGTGCGCGCGCCGCAGGATGCGCGCCGCGTCGGGCAGGATGGCGGCGTTGCCCTTCCGCATCGCGTAGAAGTAGAGGCCCTGACCTGAGATGCGCTGGAGCTGCGGGTCGTCGGGGCTCGCGTCGGCTTTGGCGACCGCGCCGCGCAACTGCTCGTCCGTCAGGTCGGGTATCTCGTCTTCGGACGAGGGCGCTTGCGCGGCGGGGGGCTGTTGGCGGGAGTCGGGCTGCTGGCTCGTGCCGGACGCGCGCAGGCGCGCGACCTCGGCGCGCAGCTCCGACGCCTCCTTGCTGTTGACGTTGTTGGCGAGGAAGAAGCCCGCGGCGAAGCCCGCGACGAGACCGGCGGCGAGGATGATGAGCTTTTGCGCGTTCACTTCAGGGGAAGATGTGTGTCAGACAACTTCGGCGGGAGTTTAGCAGAAGGCGCGTGCGCGGGTTAAGTCACGCGCACGCGCCTCGCAAAAGCCTTCGGGCATCACACGTCAGTCACTCGCCGCCGTTCGAGCCGTCGGACGCGGCGTAGGGCAGGTCGTCCTTGCGGCGTCGCGGGAGAGGGTCGTCGGCGCGGCGGCGCGAGGGCGAGCCGGGGGCGCGGCGGTCGACCATGCCGGCCGGCAGGCGCGTGCCGTGCACGGCCTCCTTCAGACTCCGCGTTATCTCCTGCGAGAGCGTGCGGTCTTCGGCGCGCGCGCGCCGCTGCAAAGCGTCCTTGAGGTCGGCGGGCACGTAGGCCCCGATGAAGACTCCTTTACGGTTCGCCATCCTTCGTTCCCCTTTTCGGAAGCTGACTCGCGAGCGACTAACTGCGTAAGGGCCGTGAGGACGGCCCGCGGCTGAGGGCGGACTACGATGACTTGCGAGGCGTGAGCAGGTCTGTAAGCCGAATTCTGTCTCCCCGGCCGAGGCCGGGGCGGCGATCATTCATCTAGCCCGGACGTTGCCGTACGGGTCGAGCGACCTACCCGGAGGTCGTAGACGCGCCCTCCCGTTCCGAGAGGGGCCTGCGTCTTCGGGCGGGCAGCCCTTTGTGACGCCTCCCTATTTGGTCTTGCACCGCGAGGAGTTTGCCTAGCCGCGCCTGTCGCCAGACGCGCTGGTGCGCTCTTACTTTAAGCCCCATCGGGGCCGCACCGTTTCACCCATCACCCGCTGCCCGCGCGTCCGGAGACGCGCGGCCCGCTGGCTGGTCTCTTCTCTGTTGCACTTGTCGTCGCCCGCGAGGCGAAACGACTGACTTAACAGTCACTTCGCTTTCGCAGACGCCCCGCCGTTAGCGGGCTCGCTGCCCTGTGGTGTTCGGACTTTCCTCCCCCGCCCCGAAAGACGGCGGCGACCGCCCGACCTGCTCACGCGCAAGTTGGATGCATTATAACAAAGCATCGTTGAACACGTATAGCCTCGGCGAGTCATAATTTTCCCCTGCGTATCAACAAAGGGGCGCGCGGTTTAAATCGGCCGACGCACGGAGGCCGCGCGGACTCGTCGAACCCGCGCGGCCCAATTTTTTGCAACGACCCGGAAAGCTTTTAGCCGCGGTCTTTGAGGAGCGGCAGAGGGTTGAGCGGGCCTTCGGAGCTGTAGACGCCGAAGTGGAGGTGCGGCGGCGTGCCGGCGGCGTTGCCGGTCGTGCCGACGTAGCCGAGGACGGTCTCCGTCGTGACGTAAGAGCCCGCGGCGAGCCCCTCGGCGTGGCCGTCGAGGTGCGCGTAGTAGTAGGCGCGGCCGCCCGCGCCCATCACGAAAACGGTCTTCCCGCCCAAGCCCCCTTCGCCGACGCGCAGAACGTAGCCTTCCGTCGCCGAGCGGACGGGCGTCCCGCGCTTGGCGAAGATGTCCTGCCCCTCGTGGCGGCGGCCGCCCGAGCGGTCGGCGTGCCAAGTGTTGCTCACGGCGCGAACGCGAGCGCCCTCGACCGGCATCGCGAGCGCCGCGTCGGGCTCGCGCGCGTAGAGGCGGGCGACGTTAAACGGGAGCGTCGCGCGCCCGACCGCGGGCCGCGCGCCGGGCGCGTCCGCGCCGCCGAAAAACTTGAGCGCCAGAAGACAGGTGACGACCGACGAAAGCATGACTAACTTCTTCATCGGTATTTAGATGCGGCCCGGGGCCGTCCGGTTTTTCAGGTGAAGAACTTGTAGCCGACGCGCAGGCCGCCGAGCCACGCGGCGGGGACGGTCGAGATGAGCACCCACGTCATCAGGCCGTGCGACAGCCCGAGGGCGAAGAGGTTCGGGGCGCGCTGGTAGACGTGCGCCCAGACGAGGCCGCCCGCGAACGTGACGAGCGTGAGCGAGGGGTTCGGCAGGTGCAGGCCGCCGAACAGCAGCGCGACGAGGAGGACGCTGCGCCGCCCGCGCCCGAAGATGACCTGCGCGCGTCGGTTGACGAAGCCCTGAAGGGCGTACTGCTGGACGAGCCCCCACGCGAGGCCGAGCGCCGGGACGCCGAGTATCGACTGCCCGCCGTACCACTTGAGGAAGTCGAAGCTCCGGAAGTAGAGGCCGACCGCGAGGCAGAGGGCGCACATGACGAGCGTCGGGACGACGAGAAGCCGCGCGGCCGTCGTGAAGTTGTCGAGGCGGAAGCCGAGGTCGCGCAAAGACTCGCCGCGCGCGCGGTGCGAGAGGAACATGAAGGCGAAGACGAGCGCGACCGGAAAAGCGAGGAGCGCGTTACTCCCGCCGCCGAGCGAGAAGACGAGCCACTCGCCGACGAGCGTCGAGACGGCGACCGACGCCACCTCCCACGCCGCGAGCGCGCGCCCCTCGGCGTCGCCCACGACTTCCCCGTCATGGATGACGGCGTCGCTCAAAACTTACTCAACGCCCTCCCCTCTGACTCGCACGCCGCCGCCGACCGGGTGCAGCGCGAGCCTCGTGCGGCCGCCGCCGACGTGCACGGCGTAGACGCGCGCCTCGTGCTCGCCCGGCTCAAGACGCGGGAGCGCGAACGAGAAGCCGCGCGCGCCCGCCGGGCGCTCCCCGCCCTTCGGGGGCTCGCCGTCCGCAGTCGCGCTCGCGACGAAACGCCCGTCGACGAAGAGTTGGACTTCCAAAGCCGAGTCGGCGCGCCCGCCCGCGACCCAACCCTCGACGCGCGTGCGCCCGTCCGAGGCGACCGCGCCCCGGACGCGCGGGTTCCAGTTGACGTGGAAGAAGGCGGCCGCGAGCGCGACGACGAAAAGGGTTTCGAGCGCGGCCTTCGCGACGAGGAGGCGGCGGATTCTTCTCTCCGCTTCGGGCGCGAGCGAGTGCGGGCGCGCGAAGGGGGCGCCCCCCGGAGTCGCGGCCGGGTTCGTGACCTCGGCCGCGCCCGGGAGGGCGCCCCCTCGCGAGACTTCAGGGCCGCTCATTGTCCCTGATAGCTGTTTCCGTTCGCGTCCTGATAGACGAGCGTGTGGCGCGTCGGGATGGTCACGTCGGCCTCGATGTTCGGCCGCAGGCGGACGGCGATGCGCAGCACGGCCGTGTCGCCCGGCGCGAGTTCGCTCACGCGCCAGACGAAGCGGCGCGCGTCGCCCGGCGCGTCCTGAGCGTTGAGCGACGGCTCGCTCGATATGAACTGCAAGGCCTCCGGCAACTGCTCGGTGACGACGAGGTTCTTGGCGAGCCCCGCGCCGTCGTTGACGAGGACGAGGCGGTAGAAGACCGTGTCGCCCGGCGCGGCCTCGGTCGTCACCTGCTCGGTGCGCACGCGCACGCGCGGCGCGGCCACGGTCAGAACCGTGCTCGCCTCGCTCGCGACGCGGTTCGCGCCGGCCGCGCGCGTGACGACGTTGTAGGCGTACTGCTGGCGGTCGGGCGTCGAGCGCGGGATGTCGACGCGCAGGAGCAGGCGGAACTGGCCGCCGCGCGGGTCGAGCTGCGAGGTCTGCGTCACGGAGGGCTCGTCGTCCTGATGCTGGCCGTCGCCGTTCGTGTCGGCGAAGAGCGTCCCGCCGGGCGCGCCCGGCGCGGTGATTTGCAGGGCGTAAGCCTCGGGGTAGTTGCCGGGGTTGCGGACGACGAACGGGATATAGATCGTGTCGCCCGGCGTCGCGGTCAGGCCCGTCGAGACCGACTCGATGCGCGCGCGGGGCACGCGCCCGACCGTGATCGAAGGCCCGTCGAAGTTGGCCGGGATGATGACGCTCTGCGTCTTCATCGTGCCGCGCCCGATGGAGCGCGTGACGGCGAGCGCGTCGGGGACGGCCTTGAGCGTGACGGAGATGTCGCGGTCGCCGCGCGAGTCGAGGTCGCCCAAGCTCCAGATGGCCGTGCGCGAGGCGCGGTCGTAGACGAGCGGCGTCGGGTCGGCGCTGACCAACTCGAAGTCGGGGTTGAAGACGAAGTCGACGCGCGAGCTGCGGGCCGCGGCCGAGCCCTGATTGCGCATCGAGATGCGCTGCGTGAAGGTCTCGCCGGGCATGACGGTCTCCTGCGAGACGTTCGTCGTCGCGGAGAGCGCGGCCGCCGCGACGGTGATGCCGGCGTCGGCGACGCGGAAGATCTGGTGGTCGGCCTGCGAGGCGGCGCGGACGAAGAAGGTTATCTGCTTGAGGTCGGGCGCGTTGTCGGGGACGCGCAGGTTGAGCATCACGTCGTAGCTCGCGTTGCGCGCGAGCTGCGGCGTAATCATGATGGGGAGGCCCGTGTCAGAGCCGCCCTGCGCCGGGCTGAAGGTCGGCTGAAACTCCGCGGGCAGGTCGGTCTCAAGACGGAACTGGTCTTCCTTGTTGCCGGTGTTCGTCACCGCGAGCGGGAGCTGCACGACCTGACCGGGCGAGGCCGCAATGGACGCGCGGCGGAGCGCGAGGTTCAGGTTCGGGACTTGCCTGACGACGATGCTCAGGCCGCCGGTCTGCGGCGCGGGCTCGGGCGAGGACGACGCGGGCGCGGCGCTCAAAACGGTCGAGCGCTCGGGCGACTCAGTCGGGCGCGAGGGCGCGGCGTCGGAGGTCGAGTTCGTGACGGGCGGCACGTTGGTCGTCGTCGTCGCGCTCGCGACCTGCTGCGGCGAGGCGGCGCGGCGCGAGGGCGTCATCGTGACGCGCGGCTGCGTGGCGGCGCCCGTCGTCCTCTGCGCGCCGGTCGAAGGCGTCGTGCGGGGCTGCGAGGCGAGGCCGGAGGGCGTTGTGACGCGACGGCCGGGGCGCGTGCGGTTGCCGCCGCCGCGCGCGACGAGCGTGGGCGTCCCGGCGTCGGCGCGCGCGGGCGTGTTGTTGGTCGCCGTGTTGTTGGTCGCGGCGTTCTGCGTGCGGCGGCCGGTCACGGGGCGGGCCACGGGGCGCGCGGGTGTGGGCGTCGGAGTCGCGCTCGCCAGAACCGCGTCGGGCGCCGGCCGCGGCTCGACGCGCGGGCGGACGGGCGCGGGGCGGGGCTTCTCGCGCGCCGCCTGAATCTCGCTCTCGTAGATGTCGATGAAAGGCGTGTCGCGGATGGTGCGCAGGCGCTGGCCGACGAGCTCGGCCTCCTGAAGGTTGCCCATCTCCATGTAGGAGCGGCCGAGCCAGAGCAGCGTCAGGTCGGTGATGACGCTGTTCGGGTAGGTCTTCAGGAAGTCCCTGAGCACCGCGATGGCCTGCTCGTAGCGCCCCTGTATGAAGAGGTTCTGGCCCTTCGTGAAGAGGCCCTGCTCGGCGTCGCTCGGCCCGTCCTCCTGCTGCGCCGCCTTGACGGGGTGCGGGGCGGCGCTCGCCGACACGAGCGGGGCGAAGACGACCGCCGCCGCGAGCAGTGCCGCGAACATTCTGTTACGCATAATCAAAATAAGTTCCTCCGGACAGGTAGGTGCGAGTTTTTTAGAGATGTCTTTGGGACGCGCGACACCGGCCGCGGGAGACCGGCCGGACGTGCGCGATAATACATCCTCGTGTGAAGCGCGGCAAGACGGCCGTCCGCCGCGACAGCGCGAGGCTTCATGCTATTTCTGTTTCTTCCCGGCGCGCCCGACCTCGACGCGGTCGCCCGCTTCCAGGCGCGGGTCGGGCACTTTGCCGTCCTGTATGAGCTTGAGATCGTAGTCGTGCGAGACGAGGAGCCCGCCCGCGTCCTGACGCGAGACCCTGACCTTCGCGCCGGCCGCCGCCGTCGTCCCGCCTGACGCGAGGACGGCCTGCGTTAGCGTCATGCCCGCGTGGAAATCCTTCTGGCCGGGCACGACGACCTCGCCGCCGATGTAGTAGAACTCCTGCGGCTTGGTCGTCAGGTTGATGACATCGCCGGGGAAGACGAGCGCGCCCATCGCGGCCGCGTCCGAGAGGTCGATGACGAGCGTGCGCCCGGTCTTGTGCGACATGACGACGGCGCGTCCGGCCTCGGGCTTCGGCTGCGCCTCGGCGATGACGACGTAGAGCGGGATGGCCTCGCGGCGGATGATCTTGACGCCCGGCTCCTCGACGAGGCCGCTGACCATGACGGTGTGGCTGGCGTAGTCGCGCACGCTGACGGAGACGCGCGGGTTGAGGAAGACGGCGCGGCGCTTGAGCGCGACTTCGAGGCGCGCCGCGATCTCCTGCGGCGTCAGCCCCCCGACGGGGACGGGCTCGCCCGCGAGCGGGTATTCGAGCAGCCCCCCGGCCATCACCGTGAAGAGCGTCGACTCGCGCGTGTAGGCTTGGTTGAGGAGGCGTATGTCGAGCACGTCGCCGACGCCGACGTTGTAGACGGCCGTGGGCGGCGGCGCGGCGACCGTGCCGGAGGCGTTCGACGAGGGGTTGGGGAGCGCGGCGGTCGGCTCGGCCGTCAGAGTCCCCTTCTGCGTGACGACGGGCGGGGGCGCGGCCGCGCCCGACTTCTGCGGCGCGTCGCTCGTCGCGGACGGCGTCGAGGTCGAGGGGCCGACGGGCGCGGCGACGGAGGCCGTCGCGGGCGGGTTGGTGGCGTCGGATTCGCCGCCGCCGACGCGCTCGTCTTTCGGTTGTCGGGAATTTGTCGGAGAGGTGTCGCGCGGCTCGGCCTTCTTCGCCTCGCCCTTCGAGGGCTCGCCCTTGCGCTCGTCCTTCGCGGCCGCGCGCTTGGCCTCGCCGTTCTTCGCGGCGGGCGCGGACGACTCCTCGGCGTCAGGGCCGACGCGCGTGTTGGCCTGCGCGCGCGCGGGCGCCGCGGCCACACCGAGTGCGCACGCGAGCAGCGCGGCGAGAGGTAATGCTCTATTCATACGGCACTCACTTTCGGCTCGGCGAAGGCGTCGAGCGGCCGGGCATGGCCGCTGCGGTAAATCTAGTCTCGCCGTGAGCCAACCTTACGACTCCCGGTCGGCGCGCCACGAACTCTAGCGCACCGCTCCCAGACAATTTAAATGTCGAAAGGCTCAGGTCTCGCAGAAGACGCGCGCGGACGTGCGGCTCGGCCGGCGGGCGCGTCGGCGCGCGGGCGGGACTTTCGAGGCCGGGGGTCGCAAAGGTTTCAAAGGCGCGGACTCGCAATGACAGGCCCGCCGTCTTCGATTCTACCCCCCGCTTTTCGGCGGTGGCAAGGTTTTAGGCGAAAAAAGTTGCGGCCACAGCCCTCCAAGTCCGCGCCTGACAACCTCTTCCGCCTCGTCGGCCGTCGCCGCGCGCACGCACTCCTCGGCCAACTCCGCGGCCCGCGCGGCCTCGATTTCGGCGAGCGCGCGGCGGACGCGCGGAATCGACGCGGCCGTCATGCTCAAATCGCGCGCGCCCAAGCCCACGAGGACGACGGCGTAGGCCGGCGACGAGGCCATCTCGCCGCAGACGACGGCCGGAATCGAGGCGGCCCGCGCCGCGTCAATCGTCCGCCGGATGCTTTCGAGGACGGCCGGGTGGAGCGAGCGGAACCAGTCGGCCACCTCGTCGTTGCCGCGGTCGACGGCCAGAAGATATTGGACGAGGTCGTTCGTGCCGAGGCTGAAGAAATCGACCTCGCGCGCGAGGCGGTCGGCGACGATCACGGCCGAAGGCACTTCGATCATCGCGCCGACCTCCACTCGGCCGCACTCGTGCCCCTCTCTCAGAAGGCTCCGTCGCTCGTCCTCGATGATGGCCCGCGCGCGGCGCACGTCCGTCACGTCCGAAATCATCGGCAGCACGATTCGCAGGCGCGCGCGCGACGCGGCGCGCAGGAGCGCGCGAACCTGCGTCCTCAGCACGGGCTCGTGCGTCAGGCAGTAGCGTATGGCGCGCAAGCCCAGCGCCGGGTTGCGCTCTTCCGATTCGGCCGCGTCGGTCGTGAGCTTGTCGCCGCCCAAGTCGAAGAGGCGGACGGTCGCGCCGTCCTCGCCGCCGAGCGCGGCGACCTCCGCGTAGGCGCGCGCCTGCTCCTCCTCGCCCGGCATCGCGCCGCGCTGCGACAGGAGAAACTCCGAGCGATAAAGTCCGATGCCGCGCGCGCCGAAGCGGCTCACGCCCTCGTACTCGGCCGGCAGCTCGACGTTGGCGCGCAGGACTATCTCGACCCCGTCGCGCGTCAGCAGGGGCTCGCGCGCGTCGGCCGCCGCGCCGGCCTCCATCGCCCGCGCCGACGCGAGGCGGCCCGTCCCGCCATCGTATCGCCCCGCCGTCTCGCCCGAAGGGCGGAGGACGACTTCGCCCGTGCGCGCGTCGACGATTATCTCGTCGCCCGTGCGCGCGCGCCGGTAGAGGTGTCGCAGCCCGACGACGGCCGGGATTCCTAGCCCGCGCGCGATGATGGAGGTGTGCGAAGTCCACCCGCCGCCGTCGGTCGCGATCGCCTTGACGCGCGCGAAGTCGAGCTCGGCCGCGGCCGAAGGCATCAACTCTTCCGCGACGACGATGGCGTCTTCCGTCAGACGCCTGCCCGTCATGCTCTCGCCCGAGAGCGCGAAGAGGACGCGGCGCGTCACGTCCTCGATGTCGGTCGAGCGCCCGCGCAGGTACTCGTCTTTAATCTCGGCGTAGACGGCGAGCAGCCGGTCGGTGACGACCTTGACGGCCCACTCGGCGTTGACGCGCTCCGAGCGGATGACCTCCTCGACATCCTCGATGAGCTTGCGGTCTTCGAGCATGAGGAGGTGTGCGTCGAAGATGTAGGCGTGCTCGGCGCCGAGCGCGCGCTCGGCCCGGCGCTTGACGACGAGCAGTTGGCGGCGCGCGAGGCGGACGGCCGCGCGGAAGCGGCGCGCCTCGCGCTCGACCTCGCCCGCTTCGAGCGTGACCTTGAAGATGGGCCGCCGCGCGCCGCCGTGCACGCGCAGCACGCGCCCCCGCGCCGCGCCCTCCGAGACGGCCCCGCCCCGCAGGCGCTCCTCGCCCCTCCCTTTCCTCGCCCTGCTACTCAACTCTCGACAAAACCCTCGGCATAAAAATTCCGCCCGCCGCGGCCCGCGCCGCGACTTTGAAAGAATCGCTTAACGCGCGCCGACTTCCTCCATCTCGCCGAAGCCGCTCTCGATCAATTCGCAGACGGCCTTCAGGGCCTCTTCCTCGTCCGCGCCGTCGGCCGTGGCGACGAGTTCCGTGCCGCGCGAGGCGGCGAGCAGGAGGACGCTCAGGAGCGACTTGGCGTCGGCCGCGGCCGCGCGGTCGGCGCGTTCGAGCCGGACGGTGGAGCGGAAGCCGTGCGCGGCGCGCACGAGCCGCGCGGCCGCGCGCGCGTGCAGGCCCAGACGGTTGACGACGACGACGCGCCGCTCGACCAAACGCCCCCTCCCCTCAGCCCTTCTTCTTGCCCGCGAGCAGCTCGCCCGCCAGATAGATTCCCTCGCGCCCCTGCTCGCGCACGCGCTGCGCGACCTCGGCCAGAGGCTCGCCGCCCGGCTGCCCCGCGAGCTTGATGACCATCGGGAGGTTGACGCCCGTGACGACCTCGACCTCGCCGTCCTTGAGGAACATCGAGGCGATGTTGGTCGGCGTGCCGCCGAACATATCGGTCAGGATCAGGACGCCGTTGCCCTCGGAGACGCGCGTCATGGCGCGCTCGATCTCGTCGCTCGCCGCGTCCACGTCGTCGTGCCAGCCGATTGAGACGGCCGTGATGTGGCTGACCGCGCCGATGATGGTCTCGGCGGCCGACAGGAGCTCGGTCGCCACCTGCCCGTGCGTGACGAGCACGCCCGCGACGCGCGGCGCTTGTTTCGCCGCCTCGGCCCTTTCGGTCTTCTCTGTCATGTGGCTCTCGCGTGTCCTTTCAGCCGCGGCGCTTCGTCTTCTTCACGTCGCGGTGGACGGCCGAGGCGTCAAAGCCCGTCCGGCGCAGGCGGCGCGCGAGGGCGTTGGCGACCATCACCGAGCGGTGCCGCCCGCCCGTGCAGCCGATGCCGACCGTGACGTAAGACTTCCCCTCGCGCCGGTAGAGCGGGAGCAGGTAGTCGAGGAGTTCGCCGAACCTTTGGAGCGTCTCCTTCGCCTCTTCGCTCGCGCGCAGGTATTGAACCACACGGCGGTCGTGGCCGGAAAGCTCCTTCAGCTCCGGCACGAAGTGCGGGTTCGGCAGGTGTCGCACGTCGAAGAGGAGGTCGATGTCGCGCGGGCCGCCGTACTTGTGGCCGAAGCTCAAGACCTGCACGCGCATCGTCGGCCCTTCGCGGCCGGGGTCGAAGCGCTCGACGAGGAGGCGGCGCAGGGTGTGGACGGTGTGCTCGGAGGTGTCGATGATGTGGTCGGCGAGCGAGCGTATCTCGGCCATCGCGGCGCGCTCGCTCTGGATGGACTTCAGCAGCCCGTCGCCGGTCTCGAACGGGTGCGGCCGCCGCGTCTCGCTGAAGCGGCGCACGAGCGCGTCGTCGGAGGCTTCGAGGAAGAGGACGAAGACGCCGAGGCCGCTCGCGCGCAAGGCCCTGAGGCGCTGCGAGAACTCGCTCAGGAACTGCCCCTCGCGGATGTTGATGACGAGCGCCGCGCGCTCGATGTGCGCGCTCTCGTCGCCCTCGCGCCGGACGAGGCGGGCGAAGGTCGGCAGCAGCGTGAGCGGCAGGTTGTCGACGCAGAAGTAGCCGAGGTCTTCGAAGGCGTTGGTGGCCGAGGACATCCCCGAGCCGCTCAGGCCCGTGATGATGACGACGTCGGGGGCGCCCGTCGCCTCCGACTCCTTCGCCGCGCCCTTCTTGCGCGCGCGCGGCGGGCGCGCGCCGTCACCCTCTCTTCTCTTCGCGGCCATCGTCGAGCCCCCCGTCGCCCGTGTCGGCGGCCCGCGCCGCCAAAAGCTCGTCGTGGCGCGCGACGAGGTCGCGGGCCGCGTTGTAGCCGCGCGCGCGCAAGAGGTGGACGCGCACGGCCGTCTCGACCAGCGTCGAGAGGTTCCGGCCCGGACTCACGGGCAGAAGCACGTGCGGGACGTGGACGCCCAGAATCTCGACGGTCTGCGCGTCCAGCCCGAGCCGGTCGACCTCGCGCGTCTCCTCCCAACGTTCGAGGCGTATGGAGAGGCTGACGCGGACGCTCTTGCTGATGGCCGAGACGCCGAACAGGTCGCGGACGTTGAGGATGCCGAGGCCGCGTATCTCCATGTGCTCGCTCAGGAGCGGCGGCGCGCTCCCGCGCAGGGTCTCCGGCCCCGTGCGGCGGACTTCGACCGCGTCGTCGGAGACGAGGCGCTGGCCGCGCATGATGAGGTCGAGCGCACACTCGCTTTTGCCGACGCCCGACTTGCCCTCGATTAAGACGCCGAGTCCGTAAATCTCAAGGAGCACGCCGTGGCGCAGCTCGCGCGGGGCGAGCGCGTCTTGGAGGAACTCGGTGACGAGCGAGATGGCGACGGAGCTGACGAGCGGCGTCTGGATGAGCGGCGTGCCGGCGGCCTCGGCCGCCTCGACGAACTCGCGCGGCGGCGGCAGGCCCTTCGTGACGAGGACGCAGGAGATGTTTTCGAGCCCGAGGTTGCGGATGGCCTCGCGCCGCCTGTCCTCCGTGAGCTGCCCGAGGAACCAGACCTCGCTCTGGCCGACTATCTGGACGCGCCCCGGGTGGATGTAGTGCGTGAAGCCCGCGAGCGCGAGGCCGAGCTTCTGGATGCGCGGCGCGTCTATCGCGTGCGAGTCGGCGCCCGCCGCGCCCGCGAGCAGTTCGAGCCCCAAGCCCTCCGGGGCCTGCGTCAAGAACTGCGCGACGGTGATGGACGGGCGCTCGGTCATCGCTCCCTCGGACTACTGCGGGCTGGCGGCCCGCGTGACGAGGTTGAGCTCGACCTCGACCGCGTCGCCGAGGAAGTTCGGGTTGTCGGGGCGGCTGAAGTTGATGCCGAAATCGCTCCGCCTGAGCGTGACGCGGGCGGTCGCGCCGAGCGTGGTCTTCCCGGTCTTCGCGTCCTTCGTCACGCCGTTGATGGTGAACGGCAGGGCGATCTCCTTCGAGACGCCGTGCATCGTGAACGTGCCGTGCGCGACGAAGCCCTTGCCGCGCTTCACGATGCGCGACGACTTGAAGGTTATCTCGGGGTACTTCTCGACGTCGAAGAAGTCGGCGTTGCGCAGGTGCGCGTCGCGCCGCTCGATGCCGGTGTCGATGCTCGCGGCCTTGATGACGGCCTCGACCGAGGACTTCGTCACGTCGCGGTCGTCGTAGACGATGGTGACGGTGAACTCGTTGAACTTGCCGCGGACGTGCGACAGCCCGCCGGCGACGGGGATCGAAAAGCCGATGTTCGAGTGGGCCGCGTCGATGTCGTACTTCGTCGTCGCGGCCGGCGCGCTCGCGGCGACGAGCAGGACGGCGAGCGCGGCCGAGATGGCGGAACGTTTAAGCATTGAAGTTGATACTCTCCTTGAGAATGTTGCTGACGATAGTCGCGCCCGACGGCGGCCGCGCCGACAGAAAAACGGCGCGGCGTTAGAAACGCCGCGGGCCTCGGTCGCGCCCGGACGCCGCCGCCGCGCCCCGCTCGGAGTCTTTCGGCCGCCGCCCGCCGCAGGTCACGGCTGGATGAGGCCGAAGTTGCCGTCCTTGCGCTTGTAGAGGACGCTGACGCGGCCCGTCTCCGAGTCGCGGAAGACGACGAACTGGTTGGCGTCACCGGCGAGCGTGAGCGCGGCCTCCTCGGCCGTCATCGGCTTCACGCGGTAGCCGCGCGCCGAGACGATGCGCGGGCCGGCGGGCGTGGGCGTCGAGGCGGCGAGCTGGCCGTCGTCGGGCGCGAGCGCCGACAAGGGCGTGGCGCTCTGCTTGCGCTCGATGATCTTCTTCTTGAGCTTGACGGCCTGCTTCTCGATCTTCGAGATGGCGCGCGACAGGGCCTGATACATATCGGCGTTCGTGTCGGTCGCCGTCAGGGTGTGCTCGCGCCAGTGGAGCAGCACCTCCGCCGTCTGCCGGTTCTTGACGACGTCGATGATGACGTGGGCGCGCGCCGTGGTCGAGCCCTCGAACAGGTGTCCGATTTTGCCGAAGTGCTCCTCGACGTGCCGCCTGATGGCGGGCGTCACATCGACGTGCCGCCCCGTGAACTCGAACTCCATCTCTCTCCTGCCCCCCTCCGGGCCGGCGTCGGCGCATGAGGCGCGAGCGCCGGGAGACGACGGACTCCCGGCCGCGGCCGGCCCTTTCAGTCGGATGTGTATTGCCTTGAAATCTTACTGCGCGGGGCGCGCGGGTCAAAGTCCGGCGTCGGACTCTCAGATGACCGCCTTGCGCTCGCGCGAGCCGGGAATCTGCATCTGGTCGCGGTACTTCGCGACGGTGCGGCGCGACAGCTTGATGCCTTCCTTGGCCAGAATCTTGACGACTTGGTCGTCCGTGATCGGGTTGCGCGCGTCCTCTTCCTCGATCAGCTTCTTGATGCGGAGCTTGATGATGCGCGTCGAGACCTCCTCGCCCTCCTCGTTCATCATCCCCTCGGTGAAGAAGCGGCGCAGCTCGATGACGCCCTGCGGCGTGTGCGCCCACTTGCGGTTGACGACGCGCGAGATGGTCGACAGGTGCATCCCCGTCTCTTCGGCCACGTCCTTGAGCATCATCGGGCGGATGAACTGCACGCCCTTGTCCAGAAACTCCCTCTGGCGGTGGACGATGCACTCGACGACGCGGAAGATGGTCTGCCGGCGGTGCTCGATGTTGCGCAAGAGGTCGACGGCCGAGCGCATCTTCTCCTTGATGAAGTCGCGCGTCTCCTTCGACGTGTCGGGGCGGCCGAGCATCTGCTGGTAGCTCTGGCTGATGCGCAGGCGCGGGCCGCCGTCGTCCGTGAAGTAGATCTCGTAGTCGTCGTCGATCTTCTCGATGATGACTTCGGGCGCAATCAATATCGGCTCGTCCGAGGAGTAGGGGCGGCCCGGGTACGGGTCGAGCGTGCGGATGTGCGCCAACTCGTTGACCAACTCCTCGACCGAGTGGCCCGTCTGCTTGGCGAGGTTCGGCAGCTTGTGCTGCTGGAGGTCTGAGAGCGAATGCTCGCTGATGAGTTTCTCGGCGATGCAGGTCTGCGGGGCGCGCGGGCACTCGCGCTCGCTGCGCGCGAGTTGGACGAGCAGGCACTCGCGCACGTCGCGCGCGCCGCAGCCGACGGGGTCGAGTAGCATGACGACCTGCCGCGCGCGCTCGACCTCCTCGACCGTCCAGCCGCCGAGGGCGGCTATCTCTTCGTTCGTCGCGTTGAGGCGGCCGTCGCCGTCGAGGTTGCCGATGACCGACTCGGCGATGTCGGCCGTGCGGTCGTCAACGTTGGTCAGGTGGAGTTGCCAAGTGAGGTGTTCCGAGAGCGAGGGCGGGCGCGTCAGGAACTGCTCGAAGGTCGGCGCGTCCTCCTTGTACTCGAACTCCTGCGTCTTGTAGCCGGGGTCGAGGTACTCTTGGAACTCGCGCCCGAAGTCTATCTCCTCGAAGGCGTCGCGCGTCTCGTCGCCGCCGCCCGGCTCGTCGTGCTCGTCGAAACTCTCGGCGGTCGGGACGACCTCCGCCTCGGCAAAGGACGTTTCGGCGACCGCCTCCGCGCCCGCGAGCGAGGCGGCGTCGCCCGCGCCGTTGGGCGAGAGCGGGGCGAGGTCGGCGGCCGAGATTGCGTCGGGCGTGAAAGCGTCGGCCGCGTCGGCGCTCGGCTCCCTGCCGTCGGCGTCGCCCGCGCCGGTCAGCTGGTCGAGAATCTCCTTCTCCAGCTCGCGCCGCTCGTCCTGCTGCTGCACCTCTTCGAGGATGGGGTTTTCGAGGAGCTGCTGCTGGATGAGGTCGGTGAGTTCGAGCGCCGTCATTTGCAGCATCTCGATGCGCTGGCGCAGTTGCGGCGTCAGGACGAGTCGCTGCGAGAGGTTGGTCGTGAGCTTGACGGACATTTACTAATTCAAGCTGTCGGCGCTCGGCGGTCAGCTTTTTGTCTCCAGCCGAACGCCGACCGCCGACGACTATCAGTCAGATTTCATCGGGAGAGCCGCCGCCGGGGCGGCCGTGCGGACGATTATAACCGATTGCGGGCGTCGCGTGCAGCCCCGACCTTCAGAGGCGGAACTTCTCGCCGAGGTAGAGCCGGCGGACTTCGGGGTCGTCGGTCAGTTCGAGCGGCGCGCCCGCGCGGAAAATCTTGCCCTCGGCCATGATGTAGGCGCGGTCTGTGACGCCCAGCGTCTCGCGCACGTTGTGATCCGTGATCAGGATGCCGATGCCGCGCCCGCGCAGGTAGAGAATCATGTTCTGGATGTCGTCGACGGCCTTCGGGTCGATGCCGGCGAAGGGCTCGTCCAGAAGGATGAACTGCGGCTCGGTCGCGAGGGCGCGCGCGATTTCAGTCCGGCGGCGCTCGCCGCCCGAGAGCGTGTCGCCGCGCGTGTGGCGGACGTGCGCGATGCCGAACTCTTCGAGCAATTCCTCGACGCGCTTGAGGCGCTCGCGCCTCCTCAGGCCCATGTTTTCCAAGACGGCCAAGATGTTCTCCTCGACCGTCATCTTGCGGAAGACCGAGGGCTCCTGCGGCAGGTAGCCGACGCCCAAGCGCGCGCGCAGGTACATCGGGAGCTTCGTCAGCTCGCGCGCGCCGAGCATGACGCGGCCCGCGTCGGGGCGTTCGAGCCCGATGATCATGTAGAAGGTGGTGGTCTTGCCCGCGCCGTTCGCGCCGAGCAGCCCGACGACCTCGCCCTGCTCGACGTGCAGCGAGACGCCGTCGACGACGCGACGCCGCCCGTAGTTCTTGACGAGGTCGAAGCCGGCGAGCGCCGTCGCCGAGGGCGCGCGCGCGGCCGACGACTCGCGCCGCTCCTCCCGCGCCTCGCCCCGCGCGGCCTCGACTATCTCGGTCTCGCTCGTCACTGCTTTTTGACCCTGTGCGTCGTGCGGACGCGGCCCGTGCCCTGCTTGCTGTCGCCGCCGTCGGAGATGACGCGGTCGTCGCGCAGGTGGACGGTCATCCGGCGGCTCTCGGAAGTCCCCTTCTCCGCATCTTCGACGCGCGCGGGCGAGCCTGTCAAGACGATGACCTCGTCGGCCGCCGTGTACTCGGCGCGCTCGCCCGTGCCGCGGCGTCCGGGCTGCGTGACGACGACGTTGCGCTCCGCGACCGTGCGGTCGGCCTCGTAGGTCTCGGGCTTCAGGTAGACGTCCGAGACGCCGCTCGTGATGCGCTCCGTGCCCTGCTTGATGTCGACGTTGCCCTCGTAATGCAGCAGGCGCTCCTGCTCGGCGTAGAACATCCGGTCGGAGGTGGCGAAGACGGGGACGACCTGCCGCGCGCCGCCCTCGCCTTTGCGCCGCGCGTTGTAGAGCGCGCTCTGGACGTTGCCGTCACCGTTCATCCTTTTCTGGTCGCGGAAGAGTGTCAGGCGGTCGGCCTTCACGAAGTTGTCGTCCTGCCAAGCGCGCGCCGCGCCCGTGTAGACGCCGACGCCCGTCTCGTGCTGGAACTCGGCCTCCTGCGAGGCGATGAAGACGGGGCTCTTCGTCTTGGCGAAGGGGGCCGCGCCGCCCGTCTGCTCCTGACTGTAGTAGGTCGTCGTCGTCTTGCCGCGGCCGTAGGAGACCTGCCGCCGCGTGTCGGAGTCGATCTCGTTGGCCTTGAGGCGCGCGCGCGCGTCCCAGACGACGGGCTCGCCGCCGCGCATCCGCACGACCTCGTCGGCGGACGTGTAGGTGATGTTGGCGGCCTGACCGTTCTTGTCGCGCTCGACGAACTTCGCGTCGCCCTGCGCCTCGACGCGCTCCATCGCCTGCTGCGCGCCGAAGGTGGCGTTCATGCGCTGCGAGGTGAGAGTCTTTTCGCGCTCGCTGAAGCGCGCGTCGCCAACCGCCTCGATGCGCTCGACGTCTTGCGTGGCGCGCGCGAACTGCGCCGTCATGCGCTCGGAGGTGAGCGTGCGCGTCGCGCGCTTCTCGCTCGGCTGGACGGGGTCGATGACGGCGCGCGCGCCGCCCTGCGCGAGGAAGCTGCGCGCGAGGTTGCCCGCCTCGTAGAAGTCGCAGTCGAAGCGCGCGGCCGTCAGAGTCTTTCGGTCGGCCTCGGGCCGCGGGGTGACCGGCTCGACGAACAGCTCGGCGTTCCCGGCGGCCTCGGCGCGTTCGAGGTCGCGGCCCGTCGTGCGCCAGAAGAGCTTGACGTTGTCGGCCGTCAGGCGCTTGTTGGCGGCCGCGGGGTCGCCCTCCTTCGAGCGCGGCGCGCCGAGCGTGACGACGGAGCGGCCCGACGAGCGCATCTCTTTCAGGAGACTCCGCTCGCCGCCCGCGACTAGGAAGTCGACGTCAACGTCGCCGGGCGTCTCAAGCGTCACCTCGGAGTCGGCGTCGAGCGTGCGCGCGCGGACGTTGTTGTGCGCGCGGGCGTGTTGGAGGCGCTGGTCGTCGTTGAAGTCGAAGTCCATGTCGGCCGAGCGGACTTCGGCGGCGCGCCCCTCGGTCGAGGAGCGCAAATAAGAGTTGCCGCGCGCCTCGATGCGTCGCAGCTTCTTCTGCTCGCCGAGCGCGCCCGTCAGGGTTTCGCCGCTCATCACGTCCGCGTCCTGCTCAGCCGTCGCGCCGCCCGTGAAGGCGAGCGTCATGCGCGCGTGGTCGAAGTTCGCCTGCGCCGAGCGCACGGTGACGGGCCGCGCGCGCTCCGGCGGCGCGCCCGGGCGCGCCTCGGGCTGGACGGTTATCTCGACCCCGCCGCGCAGCTCAAGCCGCTTGTTCTTCGAGTCGACGGTCGCCGCGTCGGCGCGCCCGCGCACGTTCTCGCGCTCGAACTCGACGGGGACGGGCGCGACGCCGACCTCGTTACGGAGGTCGTACTCGATGGCCTCGGTGCGCGCCTTCAGGGCGTCGCGCGTCTCGATGACGACTTGGCCGGCGAACTGCACGCGCTGGTTGTCGTCGAACATGATGGTGCGGCGCGCGTTGACGCGGTCGGGCGTGTCGCCGCCGTCCTCGGGGTAGACTTCGAGGTGTACGTCTTCTAGCTCGTGGTGGCCGTCGGAGTAGGTCGTCTGGACGGCGGCGCGCAGGAGGATGTGCAGGCGGTTGTTTTTGGTCTCGCGGTGCTCGTAGCCCTCGACGCGGCGGACGACCTCCGTCGAAAGCTCGGCCGGGCCGCCGCGCATACGGAAGTCGCGCAGGCCCCTTCGCTTGTAGTAGGCGACGAAGACGAGGACGAGGCTCGCGACCAGCACGACGAGCGCCAGCCACCGCACCAGCTGCGGCAGCCGCGCCCTGATGCCGATTCCCGACGCCCTTCTGTGTCTCGTGACCTCTTGCATCACAAAAGCCGGACGGGTGACGAGTCAGTTACGAGTCCGCAGTCCTGAGTCGTAAAAAGAGCCTTCTCTTTCGCCCGACCCTCCTGCCCGTCACTCGTCACCCGCCACTGTCTTCATGTCTTCCACGTTCAGCTGAAGGCGCGTCTCGTCGCGCCACGTGTTCGCTTCGAGCGTGTACGCGAGTTCGATGCGCTGGCCGTCGCGGGGCGTTGCTGTCAGATCGGCGGCCGCGCCCCACCACATCGCCTCGTGCGTGCGGCCGTCCGCGCCCGCGACGCGAACCTTCAAATGCCTCTCCTTGATGACGCGCGGCTCGCCCGCGACCGTGAAATCCCGCGTCACGAAGACCGGCCGCGGCCAGCCCGCGCCGAACGGTTCGAGCGCCGACACCTCGTCCAGAAGGTCGAGCGAGAGCGCCGCCGAGGGCAACTCCATGTCGGCTTCCAGACACGGCTCAGGGCCGTCGGCGCAGGCCGCGCCCGCCGCGTGCTCGCAGAGTCTGCGACGAAGCTCGGCCAAGTTCTCGCGCCTGATGGCGAGCCCGGCCGCGTGCGCGTGGCCGCCGAACCCGTCGAAGAGGTCGGCGCAAGCCGTGAGCCCTTCGAGCAGGTGGTAGCCGTCGGGGCTGCGCGCCGAGCCGTGCCCGATGCCCTCCTCGTCGAACGAGATGACGACGGCCGGGCGGCCCAGACGCTCGGAGATTTTCGACGCGACGAGCCCGATGACTCCGCGATGCCAGCCGTCGCCCGCGACGACCGCGACGGGCGCTTCGGGGTCGCCCGTCAGCTCCAACTCGGCGACGGCGCGCTCCGTCATCTCGCGCTGCATCTGCTGCCGCTCGCGGTTGCGCGCGTCCAAGTGCGCGGCGAGCGCGCGCGCCTCCTCGGCGTCCTTCGTCTCAAACAGCTCGACGACGGCCCGCGCCGCGTCCATCCGTCCCGCGGCGTTGATGCGCGGGCCGACGCGGAACCCCAAATCGCTCGCGCGCATCCCGCGCCCGTCGCCGCAGCCGGCGACTTCCATCAGCGCGCGCAGGCCCGGATTCGTCGCCGTGTGCAAGTCGGCCAGCCCCAACGCGACGATGGCGCGGTTCTCGCCGACGAGCGGCGCGACGTCGGCCACCGTGCCGATGGCGACGACCTTCAGAAACCCTTTCACCAAGTGCTCGCGGCCGCGCGCGCGGAAGAGCGCGTGCGCGAGCTTGAAGGCGACGCCGACGCCCGCCAGATTCTTGTCCGGGTAAGGGCAGCCGCGCTGGTTCGGGTTGAGGACGGCGAAGGCCGGCGGCGCCCCCTCTTCGTCGTCGGGCAGGTGGTGGTCCGTGACTATCACGTCGAGGCCCGCGTCGCGCGCCCACTGCAAAGGCTCGAAGGCGCGTATGCCGCAGTCCACGCTTATGACGAGCGTGTAGCCCTCGTCGCGCGCCCTCTCCAGAACGTCCTGCCTGATGCCGTAGCCCTCCGTGAAGCGGTGCGGGACGTGGAAGC
>DASQDT010000204.1:0-19381 GCA_035634035.1 Pyrinomonadaceae bacterium
CTCGCGCTTGCGGCTGAAGCGTTCGGTCAGCCGCGCGTAGCAGCCGGGCTCGGCCATCAAGACGGAGGCGAGCGCGCGCTGGAGCGGAGTCGGCGAGCAGACGTAGAAGACGTTGAGCGCGTTGTGGAGCGGCGCGACGAGTTCGCCCTTGCCGAACGTGTAGCCGAGACGCCAGCCCGAAATGTTCCAAGACTTGGAGAAGGAGTTGACCGTCACCGTGCGCTCCCACATCCCTTCGAGCGTCGCAATCGACGTGTGCGCGCGCGGCGCGGCGACGTAGTGCTCGTAAACTTCGTCGGAGACGCACAGGAGGTCTAGCTCCCGGCAGACCGAGGCCACGGCTTCGAGCTCGTCGCGCGTGAAGACCTTGCCCGTCGGGTTGACGGGCGTGCAGACGATGACGGCGCGCAGGGGAAAGTCCTTGCGGTTTTTCAGCTCGCGGCAGCGCGCGCGCAGCTCATCCGTGTCGAGCGCGAGCTCTTCGCCGCGCAGCGGCAGAGTCTCCGTGCGCCCGCCGAACTCCTCGACGATGCGCCGGTGGTAAGGGTAGTAGGGCTCGAAGACCAGCGCCGAGGCGCCGACGAGATAAGTGCGCGCGAAGGCGACCAAGCCGCCCGTCCCGCCCGGCGTGACGAGCAGCTCAAGAGGCTTCGCGTCGGGGTCGAGGCGGGCGCCGTTGAAGGCCGCGATCTTCTCGGCGACGGCGCGGCGCAACTCCGCGACGCCCTCGGCCGGGCTGTAGTGGTTGCGGCTCGCGGCCGTCTCCTCGGCCGCGGCGCGGGCGAGCGCCGGGTCGATGGCGAGTTCCGACTGACCCTGCACGAGGTTGCCGTCGGGCGGCACCATCCGCGTGATCATCCGTATGTCGGGCCTCGCGCGCTCTCTTTTTCTCTCGTTGACGGCTTGCATTGTGTGGCGTTTCCTTGCAGGTTCGTAAGGACGGAAGAACGTGACGACTTTGAGCCCTTAATGTAACGCTTGCGCGCCGATTTGTTAAGCGCAAAAACTGCGCGCCCGCCGCGGACTCCTCGCGTCCTTCGCGCTACTGAATCCGGTAGCGCGAAGCGAGCAAAGAATTCGCGGCGGGCGCGAAGGTCGGGGGTGGTGTTTTACTGTTGGGCGGCCGTCTTGCGGCGCGCGTACGCGCCGTCGAACGTGACCGTCCAAGTCTTGCCGCCGTCGGTCGATTGCTCCCACAACTGCCTGACGCGGTCGGGCGCGAGGTTGAAGAAGGTGAGGCGCTGGAGGACTTTCGCGCCGTTCGGCCCGGCCGTCTCGCCCGCGTAGCGCATCTGCCCCTCACGATACTCGCCGAAGAAGTCGAGCACGCCGCCGCCGCTGCCCACCCAGACCTGACGCCACTTGCCCAAGTTAGAGTCGTAGAAGTTGAAGCTCTTGCCCGTGCCGCCGCCCGCGCCCGCCCAGTTCTCAAGGATGACGCAGCCGTCGACGATTGACTGGATGCTGCTCGTCCCCGCGGGCTGACCCGAGACGGTCACGTCCCACTCGCCGACCCAGAAGTCGAACTGCCGGTACTCCGCTTGGAAGGCGCACGGGCGCGCGGCGCGCTCGGCCTTCGACGCGACTTCCTTAAAGCGCGCGTCGTCGCGCAAGGGGGCGAGGTCGGCGTCCGTGTTGAGAGTTTGATAGGCGCTGTAGCCCGCGTCGACCGCTCTGTTGAGCGCGACGAGAGCGCGCTCCTTCTCCCCGGCGCGGGCGAGCGCGCGCGCGTGGCGGAAGAGGGAGCCGACGGGCTGGAAGCCCGCTTCGTACGACTTCTGGAACGCCTCGGCGGCGCGCGCGAACCGTCCGGCCGAGTGTTGCGAAAGGCCGAGACGGAACCACGCGCGGCCGTTCGACGGCTCGCGCGCGACGGCCGCCTCGTACGCCTTCGCGGCCGCCGCCCAATCCTGTTTCTGGAAAAGCTCGTCGGCCTCGGGCGTCGCGGAGTTTGCGGCCTGCGCGGTCGCGGGCGTCGTCGCCGTCGTCGTCTGCGCGGGCGCGCCGATGACGGACGCGCGGGTGAGCGTCAACGCGCAGACGGAGAGGGCCGCGCAGGCGGCCGCGCGCGTGAGGGAGTTTTTCATGGCGTGCCTCGGCATGACGGGGTGATGTGGGCAGCGCGCTTCGGCGGCGCGCGAGAGTCGTCCGGGCCGCCGCGCGCTACTTGTTGCCGTTGTCGCCGACCAGACGCATCGGGGCGAAGGCGGACGGCCCCTCGGGCTGAATCTTGTAGCGCTTGATCTTGGCGTTGAGCGTCGAGACCTTGACGCCGAGCAGGCGCGCGGCGCGGCGCTGGTGGCCGCCCGTGCGCTTCAAGGCGTCGCGAATTATCTCGCACTCGAAGCGCTGCACCTCGGTGTGCAGGTCGAGGTGCGAGCCGGCGCGGCGCGCCTGCACCGTGTCGCCGAGCGCCTCGACCTGACGCAGGAGGTTCTGCGCCAGCTCCCTGAGGGCCTCGACCTTGTTCTCAAGCAGGGGCTCGCCCGACTCGCCGGCGGCCGCCGCGTTTTCCGTCGCGTCGTCGTCCTGCCCCGCGTATGCCACGTTCATCATCCTCGTGTCCTCCGTTTGTCCGTTCCCACCCTCCCCCGTCTCGGAGACTAAGCCGGGGGAAACGTGTTCGGTATTTCGTACGCGAGCGATTTTATGGAGCGCGGGACGCCGGGTCGTACAACTTTGTGACGAACGGGTACGGGCGCGGGGTGGAGCGGTTGCGCGGGGCGGGGTGCGAGGCCGCGGATTTACAACTCGTTTACAGGCTGTTGCCGAGGACGCTCTGGAGGTTCTCGCGGTAGTTGCGCGAAAGCGTGAGCTGCGTGCCGTCTTGGAGGATGACGTGGTACTCGCCGTGCGTCCACGGCTGGAGCTCTTGGACGCGCGAGATGTTGACGATGGCCGAGCGGTGGATGCGCACGAAGCGGCGCGGGTCGAGCTGCGCTTCGAGGTTGCTGATGGTCTCGCGCAGCAGGTGCGACTTCTTGCCCGTGTGGATGCTGATGTAGTTGCCCTCGGCCTCTACCCAGTCGATCTCGGAGGTCTCAAGGAAGTAGACGCGGCCGCCGTTCTTGACGACGAGGCGCTCGATGTAGCGGCCCGTGCGGAGCTGCTCAAGCAAGGCGAGGATGCGGCGGTCGACCGCGCCGTTCGGCGCGCGCTCGCGCAGGTGCTCTTTGGCGCGGCGGACGGCCGCCTCGAAGCGCTCGCGGTCGAAGGGCTTCAGGAGGTAGTCGAGCGCGTGGTACTCGAAGGCGCGGACGGCGTACTGGTCGTAGGCGGTGACGAAGATGACGACGGGCTGGCGCGGCTCGGCCTTGAGGGCTTCGAGCACCTCGAAGCCGCCGAGCTCGGGCATCTGCACGTCGAGCAGGAGGAGGTCGGGCCGGAGCTCGCGGAAGGCCGCGAGCGCCTCTTGGCCGTTCGAGCACTCGCCGACGATTTCGAGGTCGGGGTCGTGGCGGGCCATCTGGCGAATCTTGTCGCGCGCCAGCGGCTCGTCGTCGACGACGAGCAGGCGTAGCCGTTCGGAAGCGTCGGGCATCGTCACTCGGAGCAGTTCGAAGTGCTTACACGCGCGGGCCGCGCGAAGGATTTCAGAAATAGAACCCCGCGCGCCGCCCGTTCGTGGCGGAAAAGTTGCCGCCCCCGGTGGGTCGCGTCGCGCGTCAGAAATCCCGCGTTGTCAGTTGCTTGAAGGGTCGGGGCGCCCGTTCGCGGCGGCGGTGGCCGGTATTTCGACCGTGACGGTCAGCCCGCCGCCCGGGCGTTCGGCCAGTTCGAGTCGATAGTCCTCGCCGTAAAGCTGTTCGAGGCGCGCCCTCGTGTTGGCCAGTCCCAGACCTTTGCGAAACAGGTTGTCGGCACTTAGATTGCGCGGCAGCCCCGGCCCGTTGTCCCGCACCTCTATACGAAGCGTGCCGTTCTTCTGTTTCGCCTCAATCTCGATGCGGCCCGGGGTGGAGCGCGGGGCGACGCCGTGGCGGATGGCGTTCTCGACGATGGGTTGGAGGATGAGGTTGGGGACGCGCGTGTCGAGGGCGTGAGGGTCTATCTCCATGTCGGTCGTGAGGCGGTCTTGGAAGCGGATGCGCTCAATCTCCAAGTAGCAGCGCAGGAATTCGAGCTCCTGACGGAGGTTCACCTCCTGCGCGGAGGTGCTGTCGAGCGTCATGCGGAGGAAGTCGCCGAGGCGCGAGATCATGCGGTCGGCCGCCTCCGGGTCTTTGTGGACGAGCGACGAAATCGAATGCAGCGTGTTAAAGAGGAAGTGAGGGTGGAGCTGCATCTTGAGGGCTTGGAGCTGCGCTTGGGCGAGACGGGTTTCGAGCTGCGTGGCGCGGAGCTCGCCCTGCCGGAAGCGCGTGTAGTAGCGGTAGACGTGGTGGAGCAGGACGATGAGGAAGTAGACGCCGTAGTTCTCGGCCGAATTGTAAATGATTGTGCGCGCCGTGTGGCGGATGACGAAGGGCCGCTCGCCGTGCCAGAAGATGAAGTACAGCGCCACGTGGTAGATGCCGGCGACGAGGATGGCGCAGAGCGTGCCGAAGAGCAGGTGCACGCCGAGGTTGCGCTTCCAGCGCGGCTGCTCGACCGGAAAGCGGCCCGCGAGCCAGAGGATGAGGGGCGTCGCCAGAGCCCACAGGTACGGGTGAACCATCTGCGACTTGGCCGCGTGAGTCCACGTGGGCGTTCTCTCGCCGAGCAGCTCGGTGTAGTAGATCTGCCCGGTGAAGAAGAGCCCGAGCACCGTCCACACGAGCAGGATGATCGCGAACCGAAACCAGCCGCGCCGCCACACCTCTCCGGCCATAAAATCTGTACTCTCGTCTAAAAAGTTAGTCGGCGCGGGGCTTGGCGGCCGTCGCGCGCGCGCGGGGCAGTTGACGCCCGGATAGACGCGCGGGCCGCGCGCGGCGTTGTGCGCTATTTCGGCCGCGCAAAAACTGCCCCGAAAAAGCTTCCTTGTTGCCCTCTGTTGTCCGTCGTCGGCGGGAGCGAGTCTGCCGTGAGAAACGCCGGAGTATAAACCCGCCCGGCCCGCCCCGCGAAACGTTCTGTGACGGACGGGCCGCGGGTCAGGACGAAGCGGACGGGCGCTCAGACGGCCGCCGGGTTGTAGCTGAGGCCGAGCGTCATGATTTTTTGGAGCAGGGGCGCGTACTGCACGCCGCAGTCCTCGGCCGAGTCGGCGAAGTCCTCCTCGTGCGCGATCTGCGGGTTCGGGTTGGCTTCGAGCAGGTAGATGCGGTTGTCCTCCGTGACGCGGTAGTCGAGGCGCGCGTAGCCGCTCAGGGACAGGAGCCGGTAGATGCGCTTCGAGAGCGTTTCGAGGCGGCGGCGCAGCTCGGGCGCGCAGTCGGCGGCGTGCGTCTGGAGGCCGACCTTCTCCTGATACTTCGGGTTCCACTTGACCTTGCCGGTCGCGATGTTGGCCGTCCCCTCGGGGAGCTTCGTCATCTCAAGCTCCCACGGCGTGTAGGTGCGCAGGTAGTTGTTGCCGATGACGCCGACGTAGATTTCGCGCCCGTCGATGTACTCCTCGGCGATGGCCGGCGAGTTCGTCTGCCGGTGGATGAACTCGACGCGCTCGGCCAAGCGTTCGTCCGTGTTGACGATCGACGCCTGCGAGATGCCGACCGAGCCCTCGACGCTGACCGACTTGACGAGGAGCGGGAACCGGAGACGCCGCGGCCGCCGCACCTTCCGGCGCTGCGGGAAGACGGCGAAGTTCGGGACGTTGATGCGGTGGTAGGCGAGAATCTTTTTGGTCAGCGCCTTGTCGTGCGCGATGGTGAGCCCGCGCGGGTTGCAGCCCGTGTAGGGCAGCTTCTTCAGCTCCAAGTAGCTGACGACGTGCTGGTCGAAGAGCGGCTGGCGGTCGAACTCTTCGATGAGGTTGAAGGCGACGTGCGGCTTGTAGTCCTGTATCGCCTGACGGATGACGTCGGTCTCGTCGTAGAGGCCGACGGGGATGACCTCGTGGCCCATCGAGCGCAGGGTGGAGGCGACGTCGTACTCGGTGCGCCACCGCTGCGTCTCCTTCTCGACGCCTTCGGGCAGCGCGTCCGGCGGGATGAGGTCGTGCTGGCAGTGCACGATGACGCGGAGCTTCTTCGGAGCCTCGAACGTCATAAGGGGATGCGGTGGTAGCCGGCGTGGACGATGTTCATGGTGTAGGCCGTCAGCATGATCATCGCGCGCTGCTTGGCCTCCTGCTCCTTCAAGGGCACGCGCAGGCGCAAGACCTTGCAGCGGTCGATCATGCTCTTCAAAAGCTGGTCGACCGTGTAATGGTGGACGCCCGTCACGTCGGCGACGAGGTGGCGGAGCTCTCTGCGGTGGCGCTTGAGCAAACTCACGGCCGACTGGTGCGCGGCGTGCCGCGCCTCGGCCGAGAAGGTGCGCTTCAAGTCGCGGTCGTAGTAGGCGGGCCACTGGAAAGAGTAGTGGCCGCGCTTCTCGCGGTAGTGCTCGCGCAGGGTCTTCGTGACGCGCGAGAGCGGCTCGACCTCCTCGCGCCCGTTGACCCGAGGCCGCGCGCCCGCCAGCTCCTTCATCAACTCGTCGACGTAGCGGAGCTTCTTCATGGCGGGCCAGCTGACGTAGCGCCTCTGCCAGCGCGAGTTGGGCGCGAGCCAGACGGCGAACGTCTCGGCGAAGTCCTCGGCCGGGTGCGCTTGGGCGTACCACGCGCCGAGGTGCAGCACGTAGTCGCGGCTGTTCGGGTTCGGCTGGTAGTAGTTCGGGTAGGGCTCGGAGAAGCGCCCGAACAGCTCGCGCCAGCGCCGGCGGTGGTGGAGTCGGAAGGCGTTCGAGAGCGCGTGCCCGGCCTCGTGGCGCATGATGCCCAAGCACTCCTTGTCAGTCCCGCCCTCGACTTCGAGCATCTGCGCGCGTTCGAGCTTCACGAGACGCGGGTGCGCGAGGTAGAAGGGGATGGCGAAGCCCGAGACGCCGTCGGGGCAGAACCACTCCTCCGAGAGCCACGCGTGCGGGCGGAAGCGCAAGCCGCGCTCGGCCAGCTCCTCGTGCAGGCGCTCGACGCGCTTTTCGAGCGGCGTGCCCGCGAGCTTCAAAGGCAGGTCGCACAGGCGCAGGTCGAGCAGCTCCTCGTCCTTCAGCTCGTCCAACTGCGGCCTTATCGCTCGCTTGACGCCGTACACTTTAACGACCCGCCCTCCCGCGCGACCGCGTCTCGTCCTCGCCGAACGCCTCGTACGCGGCGGCCGCCGCCAAGCCCCCGACGAGATACAACGCGATCGTCATCGCCTCCGTCTGCGGCGTGCGCTGCGACGGGCTGCGGCCCAAGCCGAGCGGGCCGGGCAGGGTGACCGCGCCGACGCCGGCCGCGAGGCCGAGGAGCGCGCCGCGCCGCCACGCGCCGCGCCGGTCGCCCGCGCCGACGAGCGCGTAGTAGGCGGAGTTCGTAAGGAGGTCGCCCAAGAGCGCGAGGTCGTGCAGCTCAACGTCGACGGGCGGGTCTTCTTCGCCGACGGCGCGCAGCGATTTTTTGATGGCGCGCATCCCGAGGATGTCCATGCGCGGCGCGTTCGGGATGACGCGCCGTCCCGCCTCGTGCAGAAGCGTGAGCGCGCACGCGCCCACCAGCCCGCCGCCCAGAGCCCTCAGTAAACCCATTGTCGTCCCCCCGATTCTTTTTTTGAGCCGACATTGTATGTGCGCGCGGCCCGGCCGACAAGACCCGGCGCGCGGCGTGCAATTTTACGACCTTTTTACATCGCCGGGACGTAAGACCGCTCATAATCCTTTGCCGAAACCGTCGGGGTCGCGTGATAATGGCGCTCGCTCGTCCTTCGATACTCCCTGCGCCGGAAAACTTGCTGATGAGAAAACTGCTGCTTGTCCTTGTCTTCCTCGTCATCTACGTCCTGCATCAGGACATTTGGTTCTGGACGACGGCGCGCCCCTTCGTCTTCGGCTTCATGCCCGTCGGACTCTTCTACCAAGCCTGCTTCTCCGTGCTCGCCGCCCTGTTCATGTGGCTGCTCGTGCGCTTCGCTTGGCCGGGGCATCTTGAGCAGGAGGTCGAGCAGGTGACGGGCGGCGGCGACGCCGACGGGAAGGAGGTGCGGCGTTGATTCCGGCCGTCGTCGTCTTCATCTACCTCGCCGTCGTCCTCTACATCGGCATCTTCGCCTTCCGCCGCGGCGCGGGGCGCGAGGGGGCCGAAGACTACTTCCTCGCCAGCCGCTCGCTCGGCCCCGTGGTCTTCCTGCTCTCGCTCTTCGGGACGAACATGACGGCCTTCGCCATCCTCGGCTCGTCGGGGCACGCCTTCAATAACGGCATCGTCACCTACGGCCTGATGGCTTCGTCTTCGGGGCTCGTCATCCCGCTCACGATTTTCTTAATCGGCACGCGCGTCTGGGCGCTCGGCAAGAAGCACGGCTTCATGACGCCCGTGCAGATGATGCGCGACCGCTGGGAGTGCGGGAACATCGGGACGGTCATCTTCGCCGTCCAAGCGGTGCTGCTCGTCCCCTACATCATCATCGGCATCATGGGCGGCGGCACGACCCTTTCGGCCATCAGCGGCGGGCGCGTGCCCTTCTGGTTCGGCGGCGCGGTAGTCGCGCTCGTCGTGATGGGCTACGTCTTTTTCGGCGGGATGCGCGGGACGGCTTGGGTCAACACGTTCCAGACGATTCTCTTCCTCGTCTTCGGCGCGATCGCGCTCGCGGTCATCGGCGCGGGGATGGGCGGCTTCAGCAGCGCCGTGACGGCGATGGAGCAGTCGCCCGCGTTCAAGCCCCTCCTGACGCGCGAGCGCATCGACCCGTTCTACTTCTTCAGCTACACCTTCATCCCGCTCTCGGCCATCGCCTTCCCGCACATCGCCATCTTCTGCCTGACGGCGCGGCGCATGGTGCAGTTCAAAAAGACCGTCATCTTCTACCCGATCTGCATTCTCGCCATCTGGCTGCCGTGCGTCTTCTTGGGAGTCGTCGCCAACCGCGTCACCGACATCCCCGAGATTCGCGCGAAGCAGGAGGCGCGGCGCGTGCTCGCCTCGCCGCAGGGGCGCGCGATGGAGCCCGAGCAGAGGGAGGAGATGCGCGAGCAGGCGGCGGGCGACGACGTTCTCCTGCGGCTGCTCGAACGCTTCGCGCCGCTCTGGCTCGCGGGCATTTTGGGCGCGGGCATCATGGCCGCCGTCATGGCCTCGGACTCGCAGATCCTCGCGCTCTCGACGATGTTCACGGAGGACGTTTTCGCCTTCTACGGGGGCAAGCGGCGCTTCGGCGAGCGCGTGCAGGTGCAGACCGGGAGGATCTTCGTCATCCTCCTGACGGTCTTCGCCTACGTCGTCGCCCTGAACGCGCCCGAGGCCATCTTCGACCTCGCCATCCAGTACGCCTTCTCGGGCTTCGCGTCGCTCTCGCCGCTGCTCGTCGCCGCCCTCTTCTGGCGCGGCTCGACGAAGTGGGGCGCGCTCGCCGTCGCGCTCTGGACGATAACGGCGGTCGCGGCCGTCGCCGTCTTCCAAGAGTTCGTGCCCGCGCCGGCGCCCGGCCAGACGACGGTCGTCGCCTCGCTCGGCGGCTGGCCCGCGCTCGCGCGCACCTACGGCGGCACGACCGTCTTCCGCTTCATGCCCGTCGTCCCGATGGTCGTCGTCTCGGCGCTCCTCATGTTCTTCGTCTCGCTCGCCACCAAGAAGCCGCGCCCCGAGACGATAGCCAGATACTTTTAGGGGGCGCGGGCGTCGGGGAGGCGCGCCGTGAACTTCTTTGCCGCCGGCTCGGCCGCCGAACGATACGCGCGCGGGCGCACGCGCTTCCACCCCCTCGTCGTCCGCCGCGTCAAAGAACTCCTCTCAATCACGACCCCACTCCGGCGCGCGCTCGACGCCGCGTGCGGCACGGGCCTCTCGACCGTCGCGCTGCGTGAGGCGGCCGCTCGGGTAATCGGCGCGGACGCCTCGGCCGAGATGCTCGCGCGCGCCGAAAGAGCGCCGGGCGTCTCGTACGTCCGCAGCCCCGCCGAGCGTCTCCCTTTCCGCACGTCCGCCTTCGACATCGTCACGGTCTGTCAGGCGCTTCATTGGTTTGAGCGTGAGAGGTTCTTCGCCGAGGCGCACAGGGTCTTGCGCGCGGGCGGCCGGCTCGTCGTCTACGACAACTACTTCGCGGGCGCGACGGCGGACGAGACTTCCGGCGGCGAGGGCGTCGCTTCGTTCCGCCATTGGTTCCGCGAATCTTACCTCGCGCGCTTCCCCGCCCCGCCGCGCCGTTGGGTCTCGCTCACCGACGAGGAGACGCGCCCGCACGGCTTCCGCCTGCTCGCGCACGAAGAACTGAGAAACGCGGAGACGCTGACGGCCGAGGCGCTGGTTGATTACCTGTTGACGCAGACAAACGTCATCGCGGCCGTCGAGGGCGCGGGCCGCGAGGTCGCGGAGGTGCGGGGCTGGATGGACGCGGGCTTGCGCCCGGTCTTCGGCGGCGAGCGCGCGAAGGAGTTTCCTTTCGTCGCGCCGGTCTGGGTTCTGCGGCGCGAGGGAGTTTGAGAGGAGAGCCGACTGAACGCCGCGGCTCAGCCGATGCAGTAGAGGCGTCCGTCGTTGGTGCCGACGACGACGCGGCCCGAGGCGACCGCCGGCGAGGCCGTGACGGGCGCGCCCAAGTTGAACTCCTGACGCTTCCCGCCGTCGAAGAAGTCGAGGACGTAGAGGCGTCCGTCGTTCGAGCCGACGAAGACGCGGCCCGAGGCGAGCGCGGGGCTTGAGTCGACGCGCGCCTGCGTCGCGAACGTCCAGAGCCTCCGGCCCGTAGCCGCCTCGACGCTGTGCACGACCTTGTCGCGCCCGCCGACGACGAGCCGGCCGTCGACCGCCCCGGCCGAAGAGTAGAACGGGAACTGGCGCTCGGGGTTCTGGTAGCGCCACCCTATCGCGCGCGCGACTAGGTTGACGCCCAAGACCTCGTTGTTGAAAGTGCCGTAGAAGGCGTTGCCCTGCATGAGCGCGGGCGACGCGCCCGTGTACGCGCCCGAGCGCACCTGAAAGAGCTCGCGCCCGTCCGTCAGACGAACCGCGTGCAGAACCTCGTCGCAGCCGGTGATGTAGGCCGTGCCGCCGTCGACGGCGGCCGTCGCGTGCACCTGCGCGCCCGTCTTGAAGCGCCACAGGAGGCGTCCGCCGCGCGCCGAGAGCGCGTAGAGGTGTCCGTCGTAAGAGCCGACGATGACGCGGCCCGCCGCGACGACCGGCGACGCCTTGACCTCCGAGCCGGTCTTGTAAGTCCAGAGGCGGCTGCCGTCGCGCGCCGAGACGGCGTGGACGACGCCGCCGAGGTCTCCGACGAAGACCGCGCCGCCCGCGACGGCCGGCGAGGACTCGCCGATGGGGTTGCCGGCGTTGTAGCGCCAGCGCACCGACCCGTCCGCGAGCGAGAGCGCGACGAGCTCGCCCTTCTGCGTGCCGACGTAGACGACGCCGCCCGCAATCGCCGCCGAGGATTCGATCGACTCGCCCGCCTCGAACGTCCAGACGACGCGCAGGCGTTCGCCGAGCCCCGCGCGCGAGAAGCCGGTCAGCGAATGGTTGCCGCGGAACTGCGGCCAACTGTCGGCCGGAGTCCACTCGGCGGCCGCCGCCGGAAGCGGCGAGAGGAAGTAGGCGAGAGTGAAAAGTAGAAGCGCGAGTTTCCTTTTCATGTTCAGTAGGCGCTTTCGTAGAGTTCGCGTGCGGCCGCGGCGTCGAAGGGGCGCGGGTTGAAGCGGCCCGTCCACTGCGCGGCCGCGTCCTCGGCGAGCGCGGCGAAGTCATCCGACGGGACGCCCGCACCATTGAGGCGCGACGGCAAGCCCCCCGCCTCCGTCAACTCTTCGAGTCGCCGCGCCAAGAGTCCGCCCGCCGACTCGTCGTCGACAACGGAGGCGCGTCCCGAAGTCCTCAACAGCTCCGCGTAGCGCGCGCCCGCCGCGCGCGCGTTCCAGCGCACGACGGCCGGCAGCATCACCGCGACGGCCGCGCCGTGATCCGTGCCGTAGCGCGCCGTCAGGGGGTTGGCGCAGGCGTGCGCCGCGCCGAGCATCGAGTTCTCGATGGCCGCGCCCGCGAAGTACGCGCCGAGCTGCATCGCGGCGCGCGCCTCCAAGTCGTCGGGCACGCCGAGCACGCGCTCGTAGTTCGCGTCGAGCAGACGCCAAGCCTCGCGCGAGTAGACCTCGGAGAGCGGCGTCCGCTTCGTCGAGACGAAGGTCTCGACGGCGTGCGCGATGGCGTCGAGCCCGGCCGTCGCCGTCACCTGCCGCGGGCACGAGACGGTCAACTCCGGGTCTAGGATGACGGCGCGGAAGGCCGCGCCCGCGTCGCCGCACGCCATCTTGCGGTGCGTCTCGGCGTCGGAGATGAGCGCGTAAGACTGCGCCTCGCTGCCCGTCCCCGCGGTCGTCGGGACGCCGACCATCGGCAGCATCGGCCGCGTCGCGCGCCCGTAGCCCCAGAAGTCGGCGACCCCGCCGCCGTTCGTCAGAAGGAAGTTGACGCCCTTCGCGCAGTCGAGAGAACTGCCGCCGCCGAGGCCGACGATCGAGTCGACGCGGAGCGGCGCGGCGAAGTCGCGCCCGGCCTCGACCATGCGCGTGTCGGGGTTCGACTCGAAGTCGTGGAACTCGAAGACCTCGACGCCCGCCTCGCGCAAGACGGCGGCGGCGCGCGCGACGTGGCCGGCCGAGACGAGCCCGCGGTCGGCGACGAGAAGCGTCCGCGCAAAACCTAACGAGCGCGCCGCCTCGCCCAGACGCGACATCGCGCCCGCGCCGAAGATGACCCGCGTCCGCGGCTGAAAGTCGAAACCCTGCATCACGAGCCGAGTCAATTCTTCCTGTCCGCGACGGCGAACAGGTGCGTCTGCGAGCGGATGATGAGGAGGTCGCCCGTGATGGCGGGCGTCGCCATCACGGGCGCTCCCATCTGGTTCGTCGCCAGAAGCTCGAACTTCGGGCCGGCGCGCACGACGAAGACCTCGCCGTCCTCGCTCGACGCGTAGATTTTCCCGTCGGCCGCGACGGGCGAGGCGCTGAACGAGCTCGGCAGACGCTCCTGATAGATTCTCTGACCCGTCCGCGCGTCGTAGGCGGCGACGACGCCGTTGTCGGCCACCGTGTAGAGGTGCTCGCCGTAGACGACCGGCGTCGGCGTGTAGGGGCTCCCGCTCGTCGTGCGCCACGCCAAGAATTGATTCGTCTCCTCGCCGCCTTTCAGCGAGATGTCGCCCGACGCGCCGGGGCGGAAGGCGTACATCGCGCGGCCCGGCGGGAAGCCGCCCGTGATGTAGACGAGGTTGTGCGCGACGAGCGGCGCCTGCATCTTCACCTCCGTGTTGCCGTCGGCGAAGCGCCACAGCTCCTTGCCCGTCAGCGGGTCGTAGCCGCGTATGAAGCGGCCGCCGTTGGCGATCAACTCCGCCCGCCCGCCCGCCTCCAGAATCGTCGGCGTGCTCCAAGAAGTTATCTCGCCGCGCTCGACGCGCCACGCCTGCTTCCCGGTCTTGAGGTCGAAGGCGGCGATGAAGCTCTGCGCGTGGCCGTCGGCCTGCACGATGACGAGGTCGCGGTAGATGACGGGCGAGCTCGAATGCCCCCACGAAGAGGTCTTGTCGTCCCAGAGGCCGGGGTTGAGCACGCCGAGGTCTTGCCGCCAGAGCTGCTTGCCGGCCATGTCGTAGGCGTAGAGGCCCTCCGAGCCCATGAGCGCGACGACGTGACGGCCGTCGGTCGCGGGCGTCGCGTTGGCCTGCGTCGCCTTGACGTGTCGGCGGGCGCGCGGGACGCCCTCGTGCGCCGTCCGCTCCCACAAGATTTTTCCGCTCCTGCGGTCGAGCGCGTAAATCTTCCAAGTGTGCTTGACGTCGTCGCGGGCCAGCCCGATGCCGCGGTCTTTGGCGACGAAGGTCGGGTCGGCGGAGCTGACGGCCGTGATGACGAAGACGCGCTCGCCCCAGACGACCGGGCTCGCGTGCGAGAGGCCCGGTATCGCCGTCTTCCAGACGACGCCCTCGCCGCGGACGCCGTCCCACTTGAGCGGGGTCTTCGCGCCCTCGGCGACGCCCGACGCGCGCGGGCCGCGGAACTGCGGCCAGTTCTGAGCGCGCGCCGCGCCCGGCCCGAGCGCGAGCAGCAGAAAGACAATGAGCGTGCGCCTCATCGTTTACTCCCCGTCCCGGCCCTCGGCTTTACGGCTTCGCGGGCGTCGCGGCGGGCGTCGCGGCCGGAGAAGCCGAAGGAGACGCCGACGGGGAAGCCGACGGCGTCGCCCCGCCTGCGCCCTCGGCGATGGCGTAGAGCGTGTTGCGGTCGGAGATGTAGAGCACGCCGTTGGCCGGGACGGGCGTGCTGTAGACCGAGCTCGGCATGTGTATCTCGCCGAGCAACTTCTTGGTCTTGCCCGCCTGCATCACGACCACGTCGCCGTCCTCGTCGCCCAAGTAGAGGATGCCGTTGGCGACGAGCGGCGAGCTCCACATCGCCGCGAACATATCGTGCACCCAGTAGGGCTGACCCGTCTTGGCGTCGAGCGCGTGTAGGAAGCCGCTGAAGTCGGGCTGGTAGACGACGCCGTCGACAATCGCGGGCGTCGAGATCGAGCGGCGGATCTTGTCGTAGTGCCAGACGAGGCCGGTCTGCGTGATGTCGCCGCGCTTCGTCGCGTCGATGCAGTACATGTGGCCGACGCCCTCGCCGTGCTCGGGGTCTTGGCCGTTGGCGAGGTAGACCTTGTCCTCGTAGATGACCGGCGTCGAGATGATCTCGTTGCGCGTCTTGGGCCAGACCGAGTCCTTCGGGTTCGTGTCGAACTCCCAGAGCTTCTTTCCGGTCGCGGCCTCGTAGCTGCGCACCCACCCGTCGCCCTGCCCCATCACGACTTGGTCGACGCCGCCGATCTTCCCCACCGTCGGCGAAGACCACTGACCGTGCAGAATCTTGTCGCCCGGAGAGGCGTCCTCCCAGACGAGCTTGCCCGTCTTTTTGTTGACGGCGATGATGGCCGGCGCCTTCGGAGAGGTGATGTTGACGTGGCTCTCGTCCTGACCGTTCGACGTGCTGACGTAGAGCAGGTCGCCGAAGACGACGGGCGAGGAGTTGGCGAGGTTGTGCGGGAAGGCGGCGATCTCGTCGGCCATCATGTCGAGCCGCCAGACGACGTCGCCGCTCGTCTCGCCCGTCGCCTTCTCGTCCGTCACCGGCCCGTCGTTCTCCTTGTCGCGGAAGCCTTGCAGGTCGACGCACATCAGCTCGGCGCGGTTCGAGACGTAGTAGACGCGGTCGCCCTCGACGAGGGGCGACGAGGCGACGCCCTGATACGGCCAGTCGTTGACGCGCCCGGCGGCGATCTTGTCGTGAACCATCTGCCAGAGGAACGCGCCCGTCTTCTCGTCGAAGGCCATGACGACGCCCTTGTCGCCCGTCACCTTCGGGTCGCGCAGGCCCTCGTTGTTCGTGCCGACGAGGACGACGCCGCCCGCGACGACCGTGTTGCCGTAGGTCTGAGAGCCGAGCTGCGCCGTCCACTTGATGTTCTTCTTCGCCTTCACGTCCCAAGTGAGGGGCAAGCCCTTCATGTTCGAGACCATGTTGCGGTCGGGCGTGCCGCCCCACATCGGCCAGTCGCCCGTGCCGGGGTCGGCCGGCAGGGCGGCGGCGAGCAGCAGGTAGCCGGCGGCCAGCAGAAACACGAAACACAAACCCGCGGCGCGCTTCCCCGTCCGACGAACTCTCAGCGTTGCTTTCATCCTTAACTTCACCTTTCTCACTACTGACTACTGTCTGCCGTCCACTCTCTACTTCCAAGAGACGATGACCTGCCCCGGCGGCGGCCCTTCGCGCAACTCGCTGCGCGAGAAGCCGGCGTTGCGGAACATCCGCTCGAACTCGGAGAACGTGTAGGCGTCGCCCGCCTCGGTCGAGGCGAGCATGACGAGCGGGAACGTCGCGGCCACCGGCGGCGAGACCCTGTCCTCGCTCGGCACGAACTCCTGCGTGACGGCGCGGCCGCCCGGCGCGAGCGCCGCGTGAACCTTCCGCATCAGACGCTCGCACGTCGGCGGGTCGAAGTGGTGGAAGAAGTTCATCAGGAGGACGAGGTCGTAGCCTTCGCCGAAGTCGACCTCGAAGGCGTCGCCCGGAATCTCGTGGAAGCGCTCGGCCACCCCGGCGGCCCGCGCGTTCTCGCGCGCGAAGGGCAAGACGTTGGCCCAGTCGAGCGCATGGATTTCCGCGCGCGAATTGTGGCGCGCGAGCGTGATGCCGAAGACGCCGTGGCTCGCCGCGATGTCGAGCACCTTGCAGCTCTCCATGTCGGCCACCCCGGCCGTCCGCGCGACGAACTCGGCCATCGGCCCCTGAAGCGAGGCCATCCCGCGCGCGAACTCCTCCCACATCGGGTGCTCGGGCGACATCGAGCCGCGCCCTTCGAGAACCGTGCCGCCCTTGCGCACGCTCTCCGTCAGACGCTGGAACGCGCCCGTCAACTCCGGCCCCGTCAGGAAGCCGCTCATCCCGCCGATGTAGGCGGGCGAGGTGCGGACGAGGAAAAGCTCCGTGTCGGGCGCGAGCCCGTAGCGGCCTCCCGATTTCGTCAAAAAACCCGTGACCGTCAGGTAGTCGCAGAGAATCCGCACGCCGCGCTCGGACGCGCCCGAGCGTGCGGCGAGCGAGCCGGCGTCGGTCGCGCCCTCCGAGACGGCCGTGAAGATGTCTAACTCGACGGCGGCCTTGACGGCGGCCGTCAGTTGGTAAGCCGTGAGCGCCTGAAAGATGCGCTCGGGCGTCGGGCCGTCGTGCTGCGCGGCCGGGGCGTCGGGAGTTTTCGTCTCGGTCGAGTCCATCTATTTGTTCGGGTAGACTTTCAGGTTGTCGAAAAAGATTTCGGCCAGCGCGTTGCCGAAGATGCCGGGCGCGCCCTGACGGTTCGGGATGCGGTCGACGCGCTCGACCGTCCACGCCTCGGGCTCGGCCGAGCCCGCGGGCCACACCTTGCCGCGCGCGCGCACCGTCCCGTCCGCGAGGTTCTCGACGCGCAGCTTCATCCGGTACCAAGTGTCCTTCTTCCACTCGAAGGGGACGGCGGCCGTGCGCGCCGTCTCGGGCTGCCACGGCTCGATGCTGAGGCGCTGCGCGTTGCCGTAGAGGACGAGCGCGTAGCGCTGCGCGATGACCCCGGTGTCGCCCATCGTGCGCCGACGCTCCGAGGCGCGCACGTCGGCCTCGACCGTGTAGTCGCGCAAATCCGAAGGCCCCATGTAGGCGCGCGCGCGGCTCAGGAGCGAGGAGCCCTCGGTCGTCTTAACCAAAACCTTGTTGCCCTCGACCTCGCGCACGAGGAACTTCTGCTGCGTGTTTGTCCAGTGGCCGGGGAAGGTGTCGGGGGCCATCGCGTCGAAGTTCTCGGCCCACGGGAGCGGCGGGACGACGCGCACGCGCGCCGCGCCGGTCAGCGCGCCGACCGTCGCCTTGACGAGCCCGGCCTGCGCGGCGTCGCCCGCGGCCGTGAGCTGACCGCCGCTGACCGCGCCCTTCAGATTGTCGAGCGACCACGCGGCCGACTTCTCCTCGCGCATGAAGTTGCCGCGCTCGTCGAACAGGCGCACGCGGAAAGAAGCCTTGTCGCCGGGCCGCAAGACAAGCTCGGTCGGGACGACCTGCACGTGCGCCACGGCGGCGCCGGCTGGGGCGTTGGCGGGCAGGGAGACGGCGGCGGCCGGCGCGGCGGCGGCCGGCGCGGCGGTCTTCCTGCCGATGCAGTAGAGCGCCGCGTCGGTGACGAGGAAGACGCGGCCGCGCGAGACGGCGACCGACGCGATGATGGACTCGGGCAGGGCCTCGGTGCCGAGCTGATCCTCGTCGATAACCTTCGCGCCCGTCGCCGACGGCTCGATGATGAAGAACTTGCCGTTCTCCGTGCCGACGTAGAGCTTGCCGTCGGCGAGGACGGGCGAGGCCTTCTGGATGGTGCCGAGGTTCTGGAGCCAGAGCTGCTTGCCGGTGTTGGCGTCGAAGGCGCCGAGGTTGGCGCCGTTGTCCACCTGATAGAGACGGTCGCCGTCGAGCACGGGCGAGGAGAAGCCGCCCTGCCAGCCCACCACCGTCCACTTCACGTGCTCCGGCTTGATGTCGCCCCTGGCCGTGGCGTCGACGGCCGTGAGCATCCCCATCTCGCTCGAATTGAGGTTCTCCTCGCTGTGCGTCAGGAAGGCGGTCGTCCCCTTCACGACGACGCCCGTGTTGAGGCCGCGCTTCGAGATTTCATACTTCCAGACCGGCTCGCCCGTCTGCGGCTTGACGGCGTAGACCTGCCCGTCGGAGCCGCCCTGAAGCAGCAGGCGCGTCCCCGCCACGTCGGCGATGATCGGCGGCGAGTAGGTCGTGTCGTAGGGACGGCCGCCCGGCGCGCTCACCCAGACGGCCTCGCCCGTCCGCTTGTCGAAGGCGACCAGGCGGTGCCGGCCCTGCCCGTGCTGCCCCCAGACGAACATCACGCCGCTGGCGATGACCAAGTCGCCGTCGATGACCGGCGACATGGTGCGCCCGCCGTGCGTCGTCAGCAGGCCGAAGTCCTCGCCGAGCGTGCGCTCCCACAGAACCTTGCCGTCACGCCCCGAGAGCGCGAGCAGCGTGCCCCCGACGCCGAGCACGTGGACGTTGCCCGTCGCGGGGTCAACCGCGGGCGAGGCCCAGCCGACGCGGTGCGCCGGCACGTCGGAGAGATATACGTTGAAGCGGTGCTCCCACAGGAGCTTGCCCGTGTCGGCGTCAAACGCCATCACGCGCTCCTGCTCGCGCTCGCCCTTCTCGGCCGTGTTCTGGAGGTAGACGCGGTCGCCGTAGACGACCGGCGTCGAGCGCCCGCCGTAAGGGGCCTTCCACGCGAGGCCCTCGCCCGCCGGCGACCACTTAGTCGGCAGGCCCTTCTCGAACGAGCGCCCGTCGCGCAGCGGGCCGCGCCACTCCGCCCAATCGACGGTGCCGGCCGGCTTCTGCGCGAGGGCGGCCGGCGCGAGCAGTAGGGTTGAGAGGATGGGGATGATGAAACGTCTGGAGGACAAAAGTGCTCGCATCTTCTAAGGTCTCGGGTATTTGATTTCGGTTCGCGGGGGAGCTTCGCGGGGGGCGGGGCCGCGCGTCGCGTCTTGCCGCGCCCGGCGCGCGCCCGCCCACGCCTTCAGGCTCGCCCGATGTTAGACGCGGCGCGCCGGCGGTTTGTTTCAGTGACCAAAGTATTATGCCGCATCGAACCGCGTTCGTTGTAAAAATGCTGTAAAAAGAAACCTTTAGCCGCTCGCCGGCGTTTCTACGCGTGTAGAATTCGGCCCGCGCCCGGCGCCTCCCGCGGCGGCCTGGCTTTCGGCCCCGCACA
>DASQDT010000205.1:0-4085 GCA_035634035.1 Pyrinomonadaceae bacterium
GCCGAGCCAGCCGAAGATGTCGATGTTGTCCCAGCCCTCCTTGTTGTCGCCGCGCGGCGGGTAGTAGTTGATGCGGACGACGTGCGAGAAGTCCTTGTAGAGCTGCGGGTAGACGTCGGGCTGGAGGATGTATTCGAGCACCGAGAGCTTCGACTCCTCTTTGGTCTTGAACGACTCGGGGTCGTCCAAGACTTCGCCGTCGCGGTTGCCGAGAATGTTCGTCGAGTACCAGCCGTGCAGGCCCAACATGCGCGACTTGAGGCCCGGCGCGAGGATGGTCTTCATCAGGGTCTGGCCGGTCTTGAAGTCCTTGCCGCAGAGGGCGACGCCGTTGTCGTTGGCGAGCTTCATCAGCGCGGGCACGTCAACCGTCAAATTCGGCGCGCCGTTGGCGAAGGGGACGCCCGACTTGATGGCCGCGTAGGCGTAGACCATCGACGGCGCGATCGCCTTGTGGTTCTCGCGCATCGCGCGCTCGAAGGACTCGACCGTCTTGTGGACGGCGTGGGTCTTTAAGAAAATCTCGGTCGAGGCGGCCCAGACCATGACGAGGCGCGCGCACTTGTTGCGCCGCTTGAAGTCCGCAATCTCCTCGATGAGCTGTTCGGCCAGCTCGAACTTGTTCTTGCCCTCCTTGACGTTCGTCCCGGCGAGCCGCTTGACGTACTGCTGGTCGAAGACGGCCTTCATCGGCTTGATCTTGCTGAGCGGCGTCTTGAGCTGCGCGAGCAGTTCCTTCTCCAAGACGCCGGCCGTCATCGCCGCCTCGTAGGCCGAATCGGGGAAAATGTCCCACGCGCCGAAGACGATGTCTTTGAGGTCTGCGAGCGGGACGAACTCCTTGATGAGCGGGACGCGGTTCTCGGTGCGTTTGCCGAGTCGAATCGTCCCCATCTGCGTCAGGCTGCCGACGGGCTCGGCCAAGCCCTTCTTGATGGCCTCGACGCCCGCGATAAAAGTCGTGCTGACCGCGCCCAGACCGACGAGCAGCACGCCGAGCCTCCCGTCCGCCGGAGCGATACCCGTCCCGTTCTTCTCGACTGACACTTAGGTTGTTCTCCTTCGCCAAAAAAGTAGCGTCGAGCATAACGGACGCGGGCCGCCGAGTCGCGTCATATCTTGCGGAAAAAGGGCGCGCGATTGCTGAAAAGCGGTGGAAAGTAGACATCAGGCGGTGGTCGGCGGGTGGCGGCCGGCGGGGAAACAAGGCGGCGCGCCCGGTAGTAAGCCGGGCGCGCCGCCTTTCATTCTACTGATTACTCTCTAGCGTCTGCCGCCGTCACTTGATGCCGCGGCGCGCGAGTTGGGCCTTGAGGGCGGTGGCGACGGCGGCGTCGAAGCCGGTCTGCGCTTTGCCGGTCTTCTTGCCGCGCTCGGCGGCGATGAACTCGTCGCGCTGGCGCGAGAGCGTTGTTATCTCCGCGCGCAGCTTCCGGCGCTCGTCGAGTCGCGTCCCGACGACTTTGGCGCGCTCCTCTTTGGAGAGCTTCTGAAGGTCGTCGGGCAGGTCGTCGGCGGGGACGGCGTCGAGCGTGAGCGTCCCGTTCTCGATGGCTTGCAGGAGGTCGCCGACGTAGGCGTCCTTGTTCAGCGCCTTGTTGGCGGCGCGGTCGGCCGTGGCCGCCGCGGGCGCGCTCGCCGTGATGCTTTTCTCGGCCGCCTCCTGACGGGCCGCGGCCGCGGCGCGGTACGTCGTGCCGGTCGAGCCGGGGCCGCCGCCGTAAGCCATGTAAGTGCCGCCGAGGCGCGAGGCCAGCTCGGAGAGCTTCGCGTCGAAGGGCGTGGCGACGGCCGCCTCGACGCCGCCGTCCTGCGCGATGCGGAAGTACTGCCCCTCGCCGCGCCGCGCGATCTGCTCCCAGACGGGGCCGGTCTGCGGAAGCTGCCCGCACTGAATCGTGTTGACCATCATCCCGCGCTCGACGGCGAGCTGCGTCGTCGTGAGCACGTCGGGCTCGTCACGGTAGTCGTCGTGCGGCGGCGCGTCGCCGACGAGGAAGATGATGCGCGCGACGCGGTCGGGCTTCCCCTGCGACCAGCCGGCGCGCGCGACGGCGTCGGCCAGAGCGCGGCGGACGTTCTCGGGCGTGTCGCCGCCGCCCTCGGCGCGGAAGTCCATCAGCGTCGTGTAGACGCGGTCGAGGTCGTTGGTGAGCGGGAGGACTTGCGTGACGTAGGCGTCGCCGCGGTCGCGGTAGGCGACCAGCCCGATGCGCACGGAGGGCTTCGCGGGCTGCTGCTGCACCTCGTTGACGATGCTCCAAATCTTCTGCTTCGCGCCTTCGAGCAGTCCGCCCATCGAGCCGGTCGTGTCGAGGACGAAGACCATCTCCAGCGTGTTCGGCTCGGCGGCGATGGGCGGGCGCGGCGCGGGGCCGTGCGTGGCGCGCGTCTTGTTGATGAGAAGCGCGCTGGCGGTGATGCCGAGCGTGAAGGTCAGGAGGGCGGCGGCGAGTCTGAGAGAGAGCTTTTTCATCTGGCGAGTCCTTTCAAAAAGTCTTCGGGCGCGACGGCGCGCGCGTCTCCGACCGGACGGCCCGTCGGTCGGCCGCGTTAGCCGCGGAAAATTCTGGCTGGCCGTTGAACGGCGCGCGCGGGGCGGTCTTGCGCGCGGCCCGTGCGGCGTGCGGGAAAATTTTTCGTCAGCGGCGGACGAGGGCCTTGCGGAAGGCGCTCGGGGAGAGGCCCGACGCCTGACGGAAGGCTTTGGCGAAGTGGCTCGGGCTCGTGTAGCCGACGCGGGCGGCGACCTCGATGACGGAGAGGTCTGTCTCGGCGAGGAGAGCGCGCGCGCGTTCGGCGCGGAGCTGCGCGAGGTAGGCGTGCGGGGCCGCGCCGGTCAGTTTTTTGAAGAGGCGCGCGAAGTGGAAGGGCGACAGGTGCGCGGCGCGCGCAATCTCCCCGAGCGGGAGGTCGCGTTCGAGCTGCGCGTGCATCAGCTCGACGGCGCGTCGGATGCGCCGGTCGACGAGCCCGGCGCGCGACAGCTCCACCTCGCCGGAGCGGCGGACGTGCGCGTGGCGTCGGAGCAGTTGGACGGTCGTCTGCTCGACGAGCGCGGCGAGGACGACCTCGCGCCCGGCCGAGTCTTCGGTCAGCTCGTCCGTCATGTCGCGGGCGAGGCGGGCGAGGCGCGGGTCGTCCGCGGCGCGGGAGCTGAAGGTGATGAGGGCGTCGGCGCGCGTGAGGCGGCTGCGCGCCGCGCAGTCGAGGACGTGCGCGGGCGCGAGCGTGAGCAGGAGCGTCTCGGACGCCGATGTCGCCTTGACGGAAAGAGTCTCGCCGGGCGAGACGAGCAGCGCGCCGCCCGGCTCCGCGACGCCGCCCGCTTCGTTGACTCCACTCGCCGGCGCTTCGCCGCCCGCCGCGTCCTCGTCAACGGTCTCGCCGCCGACGCGCCACGCGAGCGCGCCGTCGAGTACGAAGAGGACGTTGTAGTCGGGGCGCGCGTCGAAAGAGACTTGCGCGCGCCGGCCCGCGCGCAGGTGGAGCGCGTAGTGCGGCGGGCGCGCGAAGATCTGGTCGGCCGTGTGCGCGCGTTCGCTCATCGTGTTCGCCGTGCGCGCCCGCCCGTCGTGCGCAGGTGCGCGAGGAGCGCCGCGCGCATCTCGGCCGGGCGGTTCGTGATGACGCCGCGCAAGCCTAACTCGACCGCGCGGCGCGCCCAAGAAGGGTGGTCGGCCGTCCAGACGACCGTCCGCAAGCCTCTCGTCAAGCCCTCGCGGACGAGCGCGGGGCGCGCGAGCGTGCGGTGGAGGGCGAGCTCGTCGGCGCGGCAGGCGAGAGCGCGCTCGACGATGGCGCGTCGGGTCGGGAAGGGGCGCGTCACGCGTCGCTCGAAGAGCGCGGCCGCGCGCAGGTCGGGCGCGACGCGTTTCACCTCCCCCACCGCTTCGAGCGCGAAGCTCTCGACGACGCACACCTCTTCCAGACGGTGCGCGCGAATCTGGCGGACGACCTCGGCCGCGAGCGCCGTCACGCCCTCGCCCGCCTCGAACTTCATATCGACGTAGAGCGCGCGCGAGCGCCGGCCCGAGAGCTCGAAGACTTCGCAAAGAGTCGGGACGCGCTCGCGCGAGTAATCG
>DASQDT010000206.1:0-6446 GCA_035634035.1 Pyrinomonadaceae bacterium
GAGGCCGACGGGCGCGCCGCGCGCGCGCGCGCCGACGAGCAGGAGGCGCGCGAGGCCCACGAGAGCGCGGCCGCCGCCTACGACCGCGAGCGACACGACCGAGAGCGCGGCGCGTTGGCTCTGGCGCGCGAGCGCGCGGCCGCGACGACGGCCAAGCTCGACGCCGCGCGCGACGAGGCCGCGCGCCTCGCTTCCGAGGTCGCGCGGCTCGACGAAGTGCGCGCCGCTTGGCACGAGGAGATACGCGCCATCGAGCGCCTCGAAGAGTTGCACGAGACGACGGACTTCGTGCGCGACGTTCTGCGTCAGGCCGGCCCGCTCGTCACCGAGAGCTACCTCTACAACATCTCGATTGAGGCCAACCAGCTCTTCCGCGAGATAACGGGCGAGGGCGGCCGCGCGCTGCGGTGGACGAAGGACTACGAGATCGTCGTCGAGGACGGCGCGCAAGTCCTGCCGTTCACGAACCTCTCGGGCGGCGAGCAGATGGTCGCCGCGCTGTCCGTCCGCCTCGCCCTCCTCAAGCAGCTCTCCGACATCCGCGTCGCCTTCTTCGACGAGCCGACCGTCAACATGGACGCCGAGCGCCGCGAGCGCCTCGCGCAGCAACTCGGTCAGGTCAGACACTTCGAGCAGCTCTTCGTCATCTCGCACGACGACGCTTTCGAGCAGACGGTCGACCACGTCGTCGCCGTCACGCGCGCGGCGCAGGAAGCTTGATGAAAGAAGTCGTCATCTACTGCGACGGGTCGAGTCTCGGCAACGGGCAGGACGTGACGCGCGCGGCGGCCGTCGCCCTGCTCGGCTACCGCGGGCGCTGGCGCGCGTTCGGCGAATTCTTGGGGCACGCGACCAACCAGCAGGCCGAAATAGTCGCCGCCGCCGTCGGGCTGGAAGTCCTGACCGAGCCGTGCCGCGTGCGCGTCGCGACCGACTCGCGCTACGTCGTCGAGACGATGTCGGGCCGCTTCCGCCGCAAGTCGAATCAGGAGTTTTGGGAGCGTCTCGACCGCGCGGCCGGCCCGCACAAAGTCAGTTGGGAGTGGGTCAAGGGCCACGCCGGGCACGCCGCGCAGGAGGCTGTGGACGCGGCCGCGCGCAAGATCGCCGCTCTGGGCCGCGCCGACGAGACCGTTTTGCGCGCGGCCGCCGACGTTATGGCCGACGACTCCGTTTGAAGTAGAATCACAACTCCCCGACCGAAGCCGGAATCTAACTTTCCGCACGCGACGCATGAGCCGGAGTCGAACTCCCGCAGACAGACGAATGATGCAGCCGACCCGAAGCCGCCGAAACACGCGCCCACGCGCCCGCGCGCGAGCATACCGCTCGCCGCTGGCCGTCGCGGCGTGCGCGCTCGTGGCGGTCGCGCTTCTCGCGTCGGGGGCGCGCGCGCAGTCGTCTCAGGCCGCCTCGCGCGGGTGGCTGTGGCAGAACCCTCTGCCGCAGGGGAACGCGATCTACGCCGTGCGCGTCGCCGCGGACAAGTTGAACGGGTGGGCCGTCGGCTCGGACGGCGTCATCCTGCGCACGCGCGACGGCGGCTTCCGCTGGGAGGAGCAGAAGTCTCCGGCGGCCGTCTCGCTCTACGGGCTGTTCGTGAAAGACCGGCGGACGGCCGTCGCCGTCGGCGCGCGCGGGCTCGTCCTGACGACCTCGAACGGCGGGGGCACTTGGCGCGCGCAAGCCACGGGGACGGCGCAGCACCTTTTCGCCGTCGCCTTCGCGCCCGACGCGCTGCACGGCTGGGCCGTCGGCAGCTACGGCAGCGTCATCGCCACGAGCGACGGCGGGCGCACTTGGAAGGAGCAGACGACGGGCCTGCGCGCGCACCTCTTCTCGGTCGCCTTCGCCGACGCGAAGGTCGGCGCGGCCGTCGGCGAGAAGGGTACTCTGCTCGTCACCGAGGACGGCGGCGAGACGTGGCAGCGGCGCGACGCGGGCGGCGAGCTTCCGTTCACGAGCGTCGCCTTCGCCGGCTCTTCTAAAAAGGCGGTCGCCGTCGGCTTCGGCGGCGCGGCCCTGCGCACCGAGGACGGCGGCAAGACTTGGACGGCCGCCGACCTCTACACGCGCTCAGACCTCCTCTCGGTCTTCTTCACCGACGAGACGCACGGCTGGATTTCCGGCGACGAGGGTCAGGTGCTCACGACCGGCGACGGCGGCACGACGTGGTTCCCCGTCAGCGTCAAGACGCGCCCGCGCCTCGCCGCCATCCACTTCGTCGACGAGAACACGGGCTGGGCCGCCGGCCGCGACGGGCTCATCCTGCGCACGGACGACGGCGGCCTTGTGTGGCGTCGTCTCACGGAGGGCGGGCGCGAAGACCTCTCCGACATCTTTTTCTTGGACGGCGAGCGCGGGTGGGCCGTCGGCGCGCGCGGGCGGATTCTCTTCACCGAGTCGGGCGGCAAGCGCTGGACGCTTCTGCCGTCGGGCGTCACGGCGCAGCTCAGCCACGTCTTTTTCGCGGACGAGGAGCGCGGGTGGGTCGTCGGCGAGGGCGGGCTGATTTTGCGCACGCTCTCGGGCGGCTTCCAGTGGGAGCGCTCTTGGCAGCACGACACGAAGGCCGACCTCTTCGGCGTCAACTTCCGCGACGCGAAGCTCGGCCTCGCCGTCGGCGCGCGCGGCACGGTGCTCAAGACCGAGGACGGCGGCGAGACGTGGCGTCAGTGTCTGACGAAGTCGGTCGACTGGCTCGAAGCCGTCTCGTGGGTCGACGACAAGACGGCGGTCGCGGTCGGCTCGAACGGGACGATTTTGCGCTCGGAGGACGCGGGCGAGACGTGGCAGTTCGTCGAGCTGAACGCGAAGGAGTGGCTCTACGCCGTCGCCTTCCACGACTCTTCGCGCGGGTGGGCCGTCGGCCAGAAGGGTCTCATCCTGCGCACCGACGACGGCGGCAAGACTTGGCAGGATCAGGAGGCCGACGCGCCCGGAAACCTCTACGCCGTGGCCGTCGCCTCGCGCGACGACGCCATCGTCGTCGGCGAGCAGGGGCGCGCGCTTGAGACGCGCGACGGCGGCGAGACTTGGAAGACCTTGGCGAGCGCGACGAGCGTCTCGCTCTTCGGCGTCGCCTACCGCGGCGGCGACGCGGCTTGGGTCGCGGGGCGCGGCGGCGCGATTTTGCGTCGCACGGACGGGCTGCCGACCGTCCAAATCCCGCGCCCGAAACTCCCGCCCGTCCTGCGCGGCGCGCCCAAAGTCCGCCCCGACGACCCGACCACGCTCACGCCCCTCTTCGACGACGACATCCCCCGCGCCTTCCCTCCCCAACTCAAAAAACCCGCGCCCAAACCCTAACGCCTAATTCCAGTCGCTCGGGATGAAGTCGACGGCGGTGACTTCGCCGTCGGAGTGTGTCTCGGCGCGCGCGTCGGCGGGCGCGGGGCGGTAGGTGACGAGGACGCGGTTGGCGGGCGCGCGCGCGCCGCACTCGACGTGGCGCTTGACCTCGGTCGTGTAGGTGACGAAGGTGATGCGGCGCAGCTCGCTCTTGCGGAGGCGGAGCGTGCGCCCGTCGTCGAGGCGCAGAGTGAGGCGGACGCCGCCCTCGTCGGGGCACTCGATGTCGAGGAGTAGGCCCGTCGCCTGCGACTCGCCTTCGGCCGCCTTGCGCAGGGAGGTGACGGGCGGGCGCTCGCGCGCCTCGTCCTCGGCTTCGTCCGCGCCCGAGGCCGCGCGCTCGCGCCGCTCGCGCTCGACGCGCTCGGCCGTCGCGATGGTGTCGAGCAGGGCGTTGGCGCGCGCGCGGTCGCGCGGCTCCGTCGCGCTTGAGGCGGCGAGCGGCGCGAGCACGGCGCGGGCGTCGGCGTACTCTCTTTTGCGCACGTGAAGCTCGGCGAGCGTGAGCGCGTGGGAGACGCGCCCGGGCGCGAGCTCGGCGGCGCGCTTGACCAACCGGACGGCCTCGTCGAGCTCCTCGCCCGCGAGTAAGTTGACGAGCGCGAGCAGCTCGTAGGCCGGCGCGAAGTCGGGCGCGAGCGCGATGGCGCGCGCGAGCTCTCGGCGTATGCGCGCGGTGCGCGCGGGGCTGGGCTCGACGAGCCAGCGGTCGCCCTCGCCCGCGACGCCCGCGAGCGCCAGCGCCAAGTAGTAGTGCGCGAGGTGGCTGCGCGTCGCCGAAAGCGCGGCGCGCTCGAACTGCTCGACGGCCTCCGTGTGCTCGCCCTGACGGAGACGCAGGACGCCGAGCGCGGCGCGCGCGTAGGCCAGCTCGGGGTCGAGCCGGACGGCGCGCGTCAGGTGGTGTTCGGCGGCGTCGAGTCGCCTGACGTGGAGGAGGAGGTCGCCGAGGTAGGCGTGCGCTTCGGCCTCGCCGAGCGGCGCGGCCCGCATCTCCGGCGCGCGTTCGAGCCGCCCGCCGAGCGCGACCTCTTCCGACAGGTAGACGCCGCGCTCGACGTAGCGATGAAGCGCCGCCTCAAGGCTCTCGGGCGTCAGGCCGAAGGCGCGGAAGAAGGCGTCCTCGCCGTGCGCTTCGCCGAGCGCGCGCACGTAGGCGTCGAACTGCGCGCGCCCCTGCGCGCCGCGGCCGTGCAGGAGGTAGTGGACGAGCGCCCAAGACTGCGCGTAGAAGAGGCTGGTGTGGCCGCGCGCGCCTTCGTCGAACGGCGAGCCGAAGTTCTGCGCGAGGAGGCTCGCGAAGGGGACGAGGCGCTCGCGCCGGAGCATCTGGGAGTGGCGCGCGACGGCGCGCCCGAGGCGGACGCGGCGGCCGTCGGCGGTCGGCTCGAACGTGCTGTAGTACTCGGCCAAGCCCTCGTTGAGCCACGCGGGCGTGTTGCGCATATTGCTGCGGGCGAGCAGGTGCGCGTACTCGTGGAAGATGACGGCGTAGGGGTCTTCGGCGCGGCGCTCGGCCGTGAGGGCGATGAAGTTGGCCTCGGGGCCGGCGGCGAAGTAGCCGGCCACGTCCGCCGCGCGCCCTTCGCCGCGCGCCGGCTTGAAGGGCGCGAACGAGACGGCGTCGCGGAAGACGACGACGTTCGTGGGGACGCCCGAGCCGAGCCGCGCGCCGGGCGAAAAGAGAGCGAAGGCCTGTCGGAACTGTTCGAGGCGCGAGGCGACGCGCCGAATCTGCTCCTCCGAGGCGTCGCCGACGAGCGTGAAGTTTTTTGAAGTGACGCGCGTCCAAGCCCTCTCGCCCTTCGCGAACGAAGGCAAGGGGCGCGCGGCGGCGTCCGGCCGGAGGGGCGGCAGGAGGAGCATGAGCAGGCCGAGTGCGGCCGCGAAGGGCGTTGTGGGCCGGGGCTTCATCGCGCGGGCGTGCGTCTTTATTGATGAGAGACGGGCGGGCGGGGATGCACGGGGGCGGGCGCGAAGAGACGGGGGCGGGCGGAGACTTTCACTCCGCCCGCCCCCGTCGAGAAAGAAAGATGGCGCTGGTCGTCGGCCGGCGAAGCGGCCCTCGTTTAGATGCGCACCGGGTGATCCTTCGCGTAGGAGTAGGCGAAGTAGGCGGCGAGCACGTGGGCGATCCAGCCGAGCATCCCGGCCGAGCCGATCCAAGAGACGCCGGTCAGGAGCAGCCAGACGAGGCCGATGAGAATCTGCCCGTTGTAGATTTGCCCGAGGCCCGGGATGAGAAAGCTTAAGAGTCCTGCCAGAAAAGGGTCGCGCATTGTCGTTCGTTTCACCTCCGTCGCGAGGCTATACGCGGGCCGGGCGAGGTTTGTTCGGCGTAAAGTTTCGCGCGCCGCGTCCCCGTCTTACGACTTCGGGCCGGCGTCTGCGCGGCGCACGTCGACTATCTCGCCGCGGAACATACGCAAGACCTCCTGCACCTGCGGGTGACCTTCGGCCCACTCGCGCAGGCGCTTCTTCTCCAGACGCTCCTCCTCGTCTTTCGAGAGCGGCGCTGGCGCGAAACCGTCCGGGGCCGACTCGGCGGCGGCGGCCGCGCCCGGCTCGAACGTGACGATGTGCACCTGCGTCTCGCGGCCCAACGCCGCGCAGCACGCCTCGCGCAGGACGCGCGTGTTGTCGGGCTTTTGCAGAAGCTCGCGGAGGTGTTTGGCCTCGGGCGTGAACTCGACGTGGAGCACGTCGTCTTCGACGCGGACGCGGCGCGCGCTCTCGACGGCGACGGCGAGGAAGGGCTTGCGGCGTTCGTCGAGCGCGCGCTTGATGCGCGCGACCGGGTCGTCTGACGAAGAGGACGAAGGCGCGTGCGACGCCCAAGAGGCCGCGCCCGGAGGCACGCCCGCGCCCGCGTAGTCGTCGCGGCCGCCCGCGCCGTTCGACGACGACGCCGCGGCGCGCCCGTCCTGCGCCGCGCGCGGCGCGGCCTCGCCGCCCGAGAGTGAGAAGGCCGAGGGCGCGTCGTCCCACGGCGGGTCGTAATCTTCGACGGGGAACGGCGGCGCGTCGTCGGCCGCGGGGAAGGATGACGGCGGCCCAGAGTCCGCCCGCGTTGACGGCTGCGGGGCGACGAGCTT
>DASQDT010000207.1:0-3477 GCA_035634035.1 Pyrinomonadaceae bacterium
GGCGCGCCGTCTCACGTCGTAGTGACGTGTGCTCAAGGCATAAGCACGCGGGATTGTCTTCTAAGCATAACGTCTTAAGTTCTGAGCGTGCGAGATTATGACGTAAGACGGCACGCTCAGGACATAATCCAGCGTGCTCAGGACCTGAGACGGCGCACATACGCCCTGAGCACGCGCGCTCATGACATAATCGCGCCGTCTTAGGGCATAATGACGTGTGCCTTTGCTTTGAGCTAAAAGCTAATAGCTAACCGCTGACATGAGACTCGTCATCACCGAGAAGCCTTCGATGGGGCGCGACGTGGCCGCGGCGCTCGGCGCGACGCGCAGGGGCGACGGCTTCATCGAGGGCCAGAACGACATCGTCACTTGGTGCGTCGGGCACCTCGTCGAACTCGACGACCCCGACTCTTACGACCCGAAGCTCGAACGCTGGCGCCTGGAAGACCTGCCCTTCATCCCGGAAAAATTCAAGTACCACCCCTCGCAGCGGACGGCCGACCAGTTCAAGGTCATCAAGACGCTGCTCCGGCGCGAGGACGTGACCGCCGTCGTCAACGCGGCCGACGCCGGGCGTGAGGGCGAGCTGATCTTCGACCTCGTCTACACGCTCGCCGGGTGCCGCAAGCCGGTCGAGCGCTTGTGGATTTCGTCCCTGACGCGCGACGCCATCCTCGAAGGCTTCCGCCAGCTCAGGGGCGCCTCCGAGTACAGGGGGTTGCGCGAGTCGGCGCACGCGCGCCAGCAGGCCGACTGGCTCGTCGGCATCAACGCCACGCGCGCGCAGACCATCCGCGCCCGCCGCGCCGGCCACGAGGGCGTCTACTCGCTCGGCCGCGTGCAGACGCCCACGCTCGCCCTCATCGTCGAGCGCGACCGCGAGATAAGCGAGTTCGTCCCGACGGACTACTTCGAGGTCGTGGCCGACTTCCGCGCGCCGTCGGGCGCCTACCGCGGCCTCTGGTTCGGCAAAGACGGCAGCCGCTTCGACAAGAGGGAAGACGCCGAGGCAGTAGCCGCCAAGGTCTCGGGGAAGACCGGCGCGGTCGCGAAGGTCGAGAAGAAAAAGGCGACCGAGCGGCCGCCGCTGCTCTACGACCTGACGGCGCTCCAGCGCGCGGCCGGCGTGCGCTACTCCTTCACTGCCGCCCGCACGCTCGAACTCGCGCAGGCGCTCTACGAGAAGAAGTTTCTCACCTACCCGCGCACCTCCTCGCGCCACCTCTCCACGGACGTCGGGCGGGAGCTGCGCGGGCACGTCGAGGCGGCGCGCGTCGGCCCCTACGTGAAGTTCATCGAGGAGATTCTGGCGCGCGATAAGATCACGCTGACGAGTCGGCACATGGACGACAAGAAGGTGACCGACCACCACGCCGTCATCCCGACGAAGCAGAGGGTCGAGCCGTCGGCTCTCTCGCCCGACGAGAAGCGCGTCTACGACCTCGTCGCCCGCCGCTTCCTCGCCGCCTTCTACCCCGACGCCGAGATCGAGCGCACCACCGTCGTCACCGAGGCCGAGGGCGAACGCTTCCTCACGCGCGGCGCCGTGGTGCTCGTTGCCGGCTGGCGCGAGGTCGATCCGCCGGCGAAGGACTTGAAGAAGACGGCCGACGACGACGAGGAGACGGACGCGGAGCTTCCGCCGCTCAAGGCGAAGGACGAGGCCCGTGTGACTCACGCCGAGGCGCTCGCCAAGCAGACGAAGGCGCCGCCGCGCTACTCGGAGTCGGCGCTGCTCGGCGCGATGGAGACCGCCGGGCGGAAGGTGGAGGACGAGGAGCTGCGCCTCGCCATGAAGGAGGCGGGCCTCGGCACGCCGGCCACGCGCGCCAACATCATCGAGACGCTCCTCAAGCGCGAGTACGTCAGGCGCGAGAAGAAGTCGCTCGTCGCCACGGAGAAGGGCGCCGCCCTCATCAGGATGCTCCCGTACCCTCTGCTAAAGTCGGCCGAGCTGACGGGCATGTGGGAGCAGAAGCTCTCGCGCATGACGCGCGGCGAGTACGCCTTCGACGCCTTCATGGGCGAGGTCAAGGGGATGGTCGCGGAGCTGGTCGCGCAGATCGCCGGCTCGCAGGTCGAGGGCGCGCCGGCGTCCGCGCGCAGCGCCCCGCCGCGCCCCGAGGGCGCGCACGACTGCCCCAAGTGCAAGGCCGAGGGGCGCGAAGGCTTCTTAGTCGAACGCACGAGCACTGCGGGGAAGTTCCTCGCCTGCTCGCGGGGGAAAGAGGCTTGCGGCTTCCTGAGCGACACGCCGAAGAACGCGAAGCAGCGCAAGGCGCTCTTCGGGACGAAGTGCGCGGCCTGCGGCGGGGCGGTGCGCCTCAGACTCCCGCGCGAGAAGGGAAGGAACGCGTCGCTCGCCTGCTCGCGCTACCCGGCCTGTCAGGCCGTGCGCTGGTTCGACGCTGAGGGCGCGCTACAGGAGCCGCGGCCCGCGCCCGAGACGGGGCCGGAGTGCGCGCAGTGCGGCACGCCCACGGTCAAGCGCGGCCCGACGAGCGCCGGCAGCCACTTCTGGTCATGCCCGCGCTGGCGCAGCGACGGCAGCGGCTGCAACGCCAAACCCGTCTGGATACACGAGCGCGTGTGAGGACGACGAATGCGTGACACCCTTTACACGGCGCGGCCCGCCACGCGCGACGACGCGGCCGTCATCGTGGAGTTCAACCTGGCGATGGCGCGCGAGACCGAGTCGCTGGAACTCTCGCCGGCGACGCTCGCCGCGGGCGTCCGAAACCTCTTCGACAACCCGCAGTTCGGCTTCTACGTGGTGGCCGAGACGCGCGGCGACGCCGGCCCCGTCGAGCCTGCCGGCTCGCTGCTCATCACCTACGAGTGGAGCGACTGGCGCGACGGCATCTTCTGGTGGGTGCAGAGCGTCTACGTGCGCGACGGGCACCGCCGCCGCGGCGTCTACACGGTGCTCTACGAGTTCGTCAAACGCCTCGCCGCCGCCGACCCGCGCGTGCGCGGCTTCCGCCTCTACGTCGAGCGCGAGAACGCCGCCGCGCAAAAGACCTACGAGCGCCTCGGCATGTCTGCCTCCCACTACGTGATGTACGAGGAGATCGTCTGACGCCCATGAAGACTTACAACCTCTGCCTGCTCGGGTTCGGCAACGTCGGCCGCGCGCTCGCCCGCCTGCTCGTCGAGAAGCGCGTGGAGATGCGCGAACGCTACGGCATCGGGTGGCGCGTCACGGGCGTGGCGACGCGCCGCATGGGCTGGCTCGTCGCGCCCGAGGGCTACGACGACGCGGAGCTTGAGTCGGGCGAGCTGCGCGCGCGCGGCGGCGTTGAGCCGAAGGACGTGGGCGAATGGCTCGACGCGGCGCGCGCCGGCGTGCTCTTCGAGAACACCTCCCTCGACCCGCGGGCGGGGGAGCCGGCCGTCACACACATCCGCGCCGCCCTTGAGCGCGGGGCGCACGCCGTCACGGCCAACAAGGGGCCGGTCGTCCACGCCTTCGAGGAG
>DASQDT010000208.1:0-8907 GCA_035634035.1 Pyrinomonadaceae bacterium
AGCTCCTCAGGAAGCACCTCGACACGCGCGGCTTCCAAGACGTGGAGATAATAGAGCTCGGGTCAGCGCCGACCGCCAAGTCTTCGCCGCGCTCGGCCGTGGCGCGCTCGGCCATCGAGAGCGCCGAGGAGGTCTACGGCGCGCCGCCCGTCATCTTCCCGCTCGACCCGGCGAGCGGGCCGGTCGGCGCGGTCTGCGGCGTCCAACAGCCCGCCACGCCCGTCGTCAGTTTCGGCGTCTCGCACGCCGGCTCGAACCCCCACGCGCCCGACGAGAACATCCGCCTCGAAGACTTCATCGAAGGCGTCAAATACTTCGGCCGCTTCATCCAGCGCCTCGCCCAACTCGAAGACGAAGAGCCCCCCGCCTCCCGCGACACCGCCCCCCTGCCCGCCCTCAAAAAGTAAGCGGCCGCCCGCGTTGTCGCCCGCCGAAAGCTTCCGCTATGATGAGGGCGCAGGCGAAGTCACCAATCATCACCCTTCTAAGTGAGGCGAGAGTTGCCGGCCGGGGCCAAAAGCATCGAGAGCGAAATCCGTAAGCTCCGCGAGGAGGTCGAGCGCCACGCGGAGCTTTACTACGAGCGCGACGACCCGGAGATTTCCGACGCCGAGTACGACGCCCTGCTCGAACGCCTGCGCGCGCTCGAAGAGGAGCACCCGGGGCTGCGCACGCCCGACAGCCCGACGCAGAGAGTGGGCGGCCGGCCGGCCGAGGGCTTCGAGGAGTACGTCCACCGCCGGCCGATGCTGTCGCTGGAGAACAGCTACAACATCGAGGAGCTGCGCGCGTTCGACGAGCGCTGCCGCAAGCTCGCCGACGGGCGCGCCGTCGACTACGTCGCCGAGCTGAAGATTGACGGCCTGTCAATCGCCTTGCACTACTCGGGCGGCTTGCTCGCGCGCGGCGTCACGCGCGGCGACGGGCGCGTCGGCGAGGACGTGACGCAGAACGTCCGCACCATCCGCAGCGTGCCCCTGCGCCTGAAGGACGGCGCGGGCGAGGGCGACGTGGAGGTGCGCGGCGAGGCTTATCTTTCGCGCAGGGAGTTCGAGCGCATCAACGTCGAGCGCGAGGAGGCCAACGAGCCGCGCTTCGCCAACCCGCGCAACGCCGCCGCCGGCACGATTCGCCAGCTCGACCCGAAGGTGGTCGCCGGGCGGCGTCTGGATATGTTCGCCTACGACGCCCTGCGCGGCGAGCGCAAGGCGTTCGCGACGCACTGGGACTCGCTCGAATGGATGGCGCGCGCGGGCTTCCACGTCAACCCGCACCGGCGTCTCTGCCGAGACATCGAACAGGTCATCGCCTTCTGCAACGAGATGGAGGCCGAGCGCGACCGCCTCGAATACGAGATCGACGGCGTCGTCGTCAAAGTCAACTCGACGGCCCTCCAAGAAGAGTTCGGCGCGACCTCCAAAGCGCCGCGCTGGGCCGCCGCCTACAAGTACCCGGCGCGTCAGGCGACGACGCAAATCGAAGAGGTCGTCGTGCAGGTCGGGCGGACGGGCGCGCTCACGCCGGTCGCCATCCTTCAGCCCGTCCAACTCGCCGGCACGGTCGTCTCGCGCGCCACGCTCCACAACGCCGACGAGATTAAACGGCTCGGCGTGAAGATCGGCGACTGGGTCTTGATCGAGAAGAGCGGCGAGATCATCCCGAAGGTTCTGAAGGTCGTCGAGTCGCGGCGGACGGGCGCGGAGAAGGCTTTCCGGATGCCGCGCAAGTGCCCGGTCTGCGGCGGCGTGATCTCGCGGCCCGAGGGCGAGGTGGTCGCGCGCTGCGTGGCGGCCGACTGCCGCGCGCAGTTGAAAGCGCGTCTGCTCCACTTCGCCTCGCGGCGCGCCATGCGCATCGAGGGCTTGGGCGACGCGCTCGCCGAGCAGCTGGTCGAGCGCGGGATGGTGCGCGACGTGTCGGGCCTCTACGAGTTGAAGGCCGAAGGGCTCGCGGGGCTCGAACGGATGGCCGAGAAGTCGGCGTCGAACTTGGTCAACCAGATCGAGGCGAGCAAGGCGAGGGACTTGCCGCAGCTCGTCTACGGGCTCGGCATCCGCCACGTCGGCGAGCGCACGGCCGCCATCCTCGCGCGCAGTTTCGGCTCGCTCGAAAGACTCGCGAACGCGACGGTCGAGGAGATCGACGACATTCACGAGATCGGGCTGACGGTCGCGCAGTCGGTGCGCGACTGGTTCGACGACGAGGGCAACCGGCAGTTGTGCGAGCGCCTGCGCGCGGCGGGCGTGCGCGTCGAGTCGCAGGGCGGCGCGGGCGCGGCGCGCGAGGGCGCGTTCGCGGGCAAGCAGTTCGTCTTGACGGGGCGGCTCGAAACGATGACGCGCGACGAGGCGCGCGCACTCATCGAGGCGCGCGGCGGTCGCGTCACCGGCTCCGTGAGTAAGAAGACCGACTACGTCGTGGCCGGCGAGGAGGCCGGCTCGAAACTCGACAAGGCCAGAGAGCTCGGCGTCAACGTCGTCGACGAAGACGCCCTTAAGGCGATGCTGTCATGAGCGGTCGCGCGGGGGTGAGGATGAGAACAGAGGAACAACGAGGCGGCCTCGAAATCGTCTACACGATTTTCTGCGACGACGTGCGTCTGGAGGTCGGCAACAAGCTCTCGCTGATGGGCGTCTTCCACCAGATAGTCGTGCAGCAGTTCCCCGTCTCGGTGATGAAGTTCGCGGTCGTCAGCCAGTGGCGGGGCGAGGGGACGCACCTCTCGGAGGTGCGGATACTCACGGCCGACCGCCAGCAGCCGGTCGTTCTGGCCGAGCCGTCGCCGTTTCAAATCTCGCCGGGCGGGGTCGCCAACACCATCAGCTTCTTCTTCAACGTCATGTTCCCCGCGGCCGGCGAGTACCGCGTCCAGACGCTCGTCGACTCCACGCTCTTCGACGAGCAGACGCTCACCGTCGTCGGCTACGAGCCGCCCGCCCCGTCGGTCGCCGACACCTCGTCGGAGGCGGTCAACTGAAGAGGGCGGGAGGCGAAACTAAAAAGGCGAAAGGACGAAGGCCACGGAGGCACTCGTCCTTTCGCCTTTTTAGTTTCGCCTTACTCGTATGCGGATGAGTGGAATCGAACCACCACGGTGTCACCACCACAGGCTTCTGAGACCTGCGCGTCTACCAGTTCCGCCACATCCGCGGGCTCAGCGGGCCATCAATATACGGACGGCCGCGCGGGGGTGTCAAGCGAGGCTTCGGCCGACGCAGGTGCGGCGCGAGACTCACGCCCCGCGCCGCGCCGAAGTCCCCGTTTTTCGTCGCCGCTTACGGGCGGCCGAAGATGCCGCCGAGGATGTCGCCGACGGACGAGCCGCGGCGGTTGCGGTAGTCGTCGTCGCGGCCGTAGCCGTAGTTGCCGCGCTCGTAGCCTTGGCGGTAGCCGCGCGCGAAGCCCTCGCGGAAGTACTGCCGGTAGAGGTCTTTGTTGCCGTAGCGCGAGTTGTAGCCCTTCGTGCCGCTGCGGTAGTCGCCCTCGTCGTAGTAGTCGAAGCGGTCGCCGCGGTCGGCGTCCTTGCGACCCTCGTCGATGCCCTCGTTGTAGCCGTTGTTGAGGGCCACCTGACGGAGCTGCTGGTTGTAGCTGTCGCGGCCGTAGTAGCCGTCGTTGCGGCCGTAACGCCCGTCGTTGCGGCCGTAGCGCCCGTCGTTGCGGCGGCGGCGGTAGTAGTCGTCGTCGTCGCGGTCGCGGCGGTTGCGGCGGTCGCGGCGTCCGTCACGATCCCAACGCCCGTCGCGCGCGTCGTGGCCGTTGACGAAAACCTCGGTCGGCTTGCCGCGCCCGCGGCCCTGCGCGAAGGCGAAGACCGGCAGCGCCATGACGACGGCCAGCGCGAGGACGACGAGACGCGCCGGACTCTGGATGTTACGAGCCATTTTTTGGAACCCTCCTCAGACTAAACTCAACGTCGAATCGAATCGTTATAAAGTGCAGACACAACAGGGGAGACAAGGTTGAAAACAACAACCATGCCGTGCCGAGGGCCGTCGCTAAGTCGTTGAAAAATATAGACGCGGGTCATGCGTGTGGACGCAACGTACACCATACGGTGTCGCCCCGCCCTGTATCGTGTGCGGACAGGCGGCTCGGGTTTGCGGGCGCGCGCCGCGGCTTGTTATAGTGCGGACGATAAAACTCCGAGGCACGGACATCGAGATGATGGCGGAGGCGTTCGAGCGGGCGGATGATTTGCGCGCGCGTCTTGAGGCGGTGCGGCGTCGCATCGACGCGGCGGCCCGACGCGCGGGGCGCGACCCGCGCGAGGTCACGCTCATCGCCGTCACCAAGACGCACCCGGCCGCCGTCGTGCGCGAGGCGATTGCGGCGGGCGCGCGCGACTTGGGCGAGAACCGCGTGCAGGAGGCCGCCGCGAAGGTTGAAGAACTCGGGGATGAGGCGCGCGCGGCGCGCTGGCATTTGATAGGGCACCTTCAGTCGAACAAGGCGCGGCGGGCCGCCGAGCTTTTCGACTGCGTGCACTCGGTCGACGACGCCGCGCTCGTCCGGCGACTCGAAAGAATCTGCGCCGAGCTCGGGCGCGAACGCCTCGACGCGCTCGTCCAAGTCGATCTCGCGGGCGAGGCGACGAAGGAGGGCGTCGCGGAAGCGGCACTCGCGGAAGTCATCGAGGCGTTCGCGGCGTGCGAGCGCGTGCGGCTCGTCGGCCTGATGACGCTCCCGCCCTTCTTCGACGATGCCGAGCGCGCGCGGCCTTTCTTCCGTCGGCTGCGCGAGTTGCGCGACGAGTGGCGCGCGCGCGGGGCGTTCGGCTCCGAGGCGGGCGCGCTTTCGATGGGGATGACGAACGACTTCGAGGTGGCCGTCGAGGAGGGCTCGACGATGGTGCGCGTCGGGACGGCCCTGTTCGGCGAGAGGGAAGCGAAGGGCTAACGCGGGAGTGAGCGCCGTGCCGACGCGAGTCGTCGGCGAAGACGGCGCGGGGCGAATTCTTTATGACCTTGTTCGGCCTTATCCAGACGGCGCAGAACCTAGAGGCGATGATTAACCGGGGCCGGCCGCCGGCCGTCGTCGCGCTCATCTACCTCTTCATCTGGTATTTGATCATCGCGGCCATCATGGCGGTCATCTTCATGATGCTTCTGCGCTTCATCCTCAACTACGCCGACCTGAACCCCTTCAGCCGCCCCGTCATACACGTCCGGCGACTGACCGACCCGCTCGTCAACCCCGTCCGGCGCGCGCTCGCCGGCCTCGGCGTCCAGCCGAACGGCGCGCCGCTCGTCGTCGTCCTGTTGACCATCCTGCTCGGCTTCTTCGTGCTCCGACTCTCCGGGAGCATCCTGAGCGTGGCCGCCGGAATCGCCAACGCCGCGACGAGCGGCGGGGCCGGGGCCGTCGTCGCGATTATCGGCTACCTGCTCTACGGGCTGCTGTCGGTCTACAGCCTGCTCATCGTCATCCGCATCGTCTTCTCTTGGGGGGGCGTCACCTACGGGAACCGCGTGATGCGTTTCCTGATGAGCGTCACAGACCCGCTGCTCATCCCTTTGCGGCAGATGATTCCGCCGCTCGGCGTGTTCGACATCTCGCCCATCGTCGCCTTCGTCATCATCTTCCTCTTCCAGCAGGCCGTCGCGCTCACGCTCCTGCGCGGCTGGCCGCCCGAATTCTTCGGCTAGACGGCGCCGTCGTGATTCGCTACGACGCAGGCGACGGCGCGCTCGTGTTCGCGGTGCGCGTCGTCGCGCGCTCGTCGCGGACGGAGGCGGCGGGCGAGCACGACGGCGCGCTCAAGGTTCGCGTCGCCGCCCCGCCCGTCGAGGGCGCGGCCAACGAGGAGCTGCGGCGCTTCCTCGCGCGCGCGTTCGGCGTCCCGGCGCGGGCCGTCGAAATCCTCTCCGGGCACGCGTCGAGACAAAAGCGCGTGCGCGTCGAGGGCGCGGACGCCGGGAAACTTTCCGAGCTGGCGGGCGGTTAGAGCGGAGTGCAGGGGCTCGGGCCGCGCGGTTGCGGGGCGCGAAAATCGCGTGATATATTCCGGCGCGCTTGCGCCCGTTAAGACACTCCGCAAAGGACTCATCCGAAATGTCTGGACATTCGAAGTGGCATACTATCAAGCACAAGAAGGGTGCGCTCGACGCCAAGCGCGGCAAGCTCTTCACGAAATTGATTAAAGAGATTCAGGTCGCGGCCCGGACGGGCGGCGGCGACGTGAACGCCAACGCCCGCCTGCGCAAGGCCGTCTCCGACGCCAAAGGCGCGAACATGCCGAACGACACCATCGACCGCGCCATCCGGCGCGGCACGGGCGCGGAAGATGGCGTCACCTACGACGAGATAACGTACGAGGGCTACGGGCCGGGCGGCGTGGCCGTGATGGTCGACTCGATGACGGACAACCGCAACCGCACGGTCGCCGAAATCCGCCACATCTTCGGCAAAAACGGCGGCAACCTCGCCACCGCCGGCGCGGTCAACTGGATTTTCGAGAAGAAGGGCTACATCGTCGTCCCGAAGTCCGCGAAGTCGGAGGAAGAGTTGTTCGAGATCGTCACCGACGCGGGCGCGGAAGACCTGCGCGACGACGAGGACAACTTCGAGATCATCACCGCGCCCGCCGACTTCGAGCAGGTGCTCGAAGCCGTGAAGAACGCGGGCGTCGAGCCGCAGGTCGCGGAGGTCGAGATGGTTCCGAAGGAGTACAAGAGGCTCGAAGGCGCGGAGGCCAAGCAGATGCTGAAGCTGATGGAGGCGCTCGAAGACCACGACGACGTGCAGAAGGTCTCGGCCAACTTCGACATCAGCGAGGCCGACATGGCGTCGGCCTGACGCGTTCAAAAAGTCGGCCCGAAATCCCGCCCGCCCGGCGCGCAAGAATGTAATTGCCCGCGGCGGGCGTTGTGCTATAATCCGCGCCCTCGAAACGCTCCTTTCAGCTAGCTTCGGCGGCGCGCGGACGCCGCCGCGTACTCGTTAGAACCGGACGCCCGCGCCCTTGAGCCCACGCGCCACAGCCCTCGCCGGCGCGCAACAACCGTGCGAAGACCCTGACCCCGAAGTCTTTCTGCCCCGTCCGCACCGCTTCACCACCGGAGCACCTGCCCCCGCTCCACGTTACGTCGAACGCGGCACTGTAGGTGGTTGCCGCCTCCTCATCAACACCCCGACAGACGCCGCGACGCGTCCGAACGCCGCGGCGCGCGGACGCACGACACGGACGCCCATCCGATGTCCCCCTTCATCCGCCGCGGGGCTCGCCCCGACGAGGGCTTCCTCTCGCCCGAAGGGCGTCGCGGCACGCGTGAGGTGAACGCAAGGTGTCATGAGACAGGCGAAAATTCTGTTGCTCGACTGCCACCCCGGCGGCTCGACGGCCGAGACTCTGCGGGCCATCCTCGCGCCCGCCTTCACCCCCGGCGAACAACTCCGCCTCGCGACGCGCGGCGACGCGCGTGAGTCGGCCTACGACCCGCCCTTCGTCCCCGAGGCGTCCGAAGGGTTCGAGCCCGACCTCGTCTTCGTCGCGCTCGGCGACGGGCGGGCGGGGCGCGCCGCCGCGCTCGTCGAGTCGCTCAGGCGCGAGCTGCCCGCGTCGGGCATCCTGCTCGTCTTCGGCGGCCGCCGTGACCCCGAGGAGGTGCTCGCGCTGCTCCGCGCGGGGGCCGACGACTTCATCACCACTCCGCTCGCGGGCTCCGACATCCTCCCGCGCGTCTGGCGTCAGCTCGAACACCGCGCGGGGAGAGCCGACCCCGTGCACACGCTCCGGGAGAGCGTCGGCTTGCGAAGACTCGTCGGCGAGTCGGAGAACTTCGTCGCGCAGGTGAAAAAAATCCCGCTCGTCGCGCGCTCGGACGGGCGCATCCTCATCACCGGCGAGACGGGCACGGGCAAGGAGATGTGCGCGCGAGCCATCCACTACCTCTCGCCGCGCGCGGCGCGGCCCTTCGTCCCCGTCAACTGCGGCGCGATTCCCGTCGAGCTCGTCGAGAACGAGCTGTTCGGGCACGAGCGCGGCGCTTTCACGGGCGCGAACTCTCAGCAGCACGGGCTCATCCACGAGGCCGAGGGCGGCACGCTTTTTCTCGACGAGGTCGACTGTCTGCCCCTGCTCGCGCAGACGAAGCTCCTGCGCTTCCTTCAGGAGCACGAGTACCGCCCGCTCGGCTCGTCGCGCACGCGCCGCGCGGACGTGCGCGTCATCGCGGCCTCGAACGTCGACTTGGAGGAGGCCGTCGCGGACGGGCGCGTGCGGCGCGACCTCTACTACCGGATGAACGTCGTCCCGCTGGCGCTGCCGCCCCTGCGCGAGCGGCGCGAGGACATCCCGGCGCTCGCGCGCCACTTCCTCGCCGAGTACGCGGCCGAGTTCGACCGCCCCGTCGCCCTCATCTCGCGCGAGGCGATGGAGGCGCTCGTCGCCTACGACTGGCCGGGCAACGTCCGCGAGCTTGAGCACGCCATCGAGCGCGCGGTGATGCTCTGCGCGGGCGACTCGATTGCGGGCGGCGACCTGTCGCTCCCGCGGGGCGGGCGGGCGGACAGGGCGAACGAGTCGTTCCGTCAGGCGAAGGCGAGAGTGGTCGCGCAGTTCGAGCGGGCTTACGTCGAGGGCCTGCTCGTCTCGCACGAGGGCAACATCAGCTCGGCGGCGCGCGCCGCGCGCAAGAACCGGCGCGCCTTCTGGCAGCTCATCCGCAAACACCAGATCGACGTGCGCCGCTTCAAGCCGCACGCCCCCTGAAAACAGAAAACGTCGGTAGGACAAACGCGCGCCCCGCGTCGGACAAAAATGTCCGACGCGGGGCGCGACCCTTTTTGCGTGCCCGGCCGCCGCTGACGACGCCCCCGCCTCCGCCCGTCGTCCGCGCCGGCGCGCGCCGGCCGGGACAAATTTGACCGGGGCGCGTCGCGCTCGCGGGCGAAAAAGTCGCGAAA
>DASQDT010000209.1:0-3959 GCA_035634035.1 Pyrinomonadaceae bacterium
GCTGCTGCGCGGGCAGAAGAACGCCCCGCGCGGCGCGGAGGCGCGCGCGCCGTCCGTTGAGGCGGCGCACATGGACGCCGACGAGTTGAGCGCCTACGCCGAGGGCGCGCTGCCCCCGTCCACTCGCTCGCGCTACACGGCGCACCTCGCCGACTGCGAACGCTGCCGGCGCGTCTTCACGAGCGTCGCGCTGGCCTCGGGCGCGGTCGTCGCGGCCGAGAAGAACGCGGCCCGCGAGGCCGTCGCCGCCAACGCCGCCGCCGAGGGCACAAGGTCGGCCGCGGCGGAAGCGGGGCGCGAGTCGAAGGGCGCGACCGGCTGGCTCGCGTGGCTTTTGTCGCCGCGCGCCCTGCGCTACGCCGTGCCGGTGCTCGCCGTCGCGCTCGCGGGCGTCGTCGCCTACGTCACGCTCCGCTCGCGCCAAGAGGAGCGCGTGACGGCCGCGCGCTCTGACGCCGAGACGCAGCAGAGGCCGTCGGCCGTCGAGCCGAACAACGGCGCGCAGCAGAGCCCCGAGCCCCCGAACGTCTCGACCGCCACGACCGCCGCGGGCGAGAACACGAACGCGGGCGTCGTAACCAACAGCGCGACGAGCGCCGCGCCGCAGCCCGTCGCCAGAGACGCGCAGACTTCCGGCCCCGTGGCGGACGCGAGCACGCAACAGCCCGCGCCGGTCAACGAAATCACAACCGACGCCCTTTCGGCCTCGCGGCCGGCGCACAACGAAATAACGCCCGCCGGCGCGGCCACGACGACGGCCGCGCCCTCCGCCGCGCCCGCCGCGCCGAAAGTCTCCGAAGCCGAGCGCGCCGAAGCGCGCGACGAGGACGCGCGCGAGATCGCGGCCACGAAGAAGGAATCGGACAACTACTCGCGCAACACGCCGCGCCGCTCGACCGCCGACGAGACGCCCGGCGACGCCGCCAACGAGACGAGGGCGCGCCAGCTCCCGCAGACCACGTCGAGGCGCGACGCGGCCGGCGCGTCGCGCGCGCGGGGACGCGAGGCCGGCGCGCTGTCCGCCGGGTCGCGGAGGCGCGGCGATGACCCGGCCGTGGGCAGCGACGAGTCGCGCGTCGAGACGCGCGCGGTCGCGGGCTACAGCTTTCGTCGTCAGGACGGCGCGTGGGTCGACGCGCGCCTGAGCGCGTCGACGGCGGCGAGCGTCGTCCGCCGCGGGAGCGAACGCTTCCGCACGCTCGCGGCCGACTTCCCCGAGCTCAACCAGATCACCTCGCAGCTCTCGGGCACGGTCGTCGTCAGCCTCGGCGGACGCGCCTACCGAATCAACTGATTCGCGATCCGCAAACTCGCGTCGCGCCGTAGTTCTTCGGCGCGAGTCGAATCAATTAAAGAGAAGAGGAGGCGAGGCCGTGATCTACCGCAGCCCCCACCCCGAAGTGCGAATCCCCGACGTGCCGCTCGCGGAGTTCGTCCTGCGGCGCGCCGCCGCGCTCGGCCAGAAGCCCGCGCTCGTCGACGGCACGGACGGCCGCCGCATCACCTACGCGCAGCTTCCCGAACTCGTCGCCAGCACGTCGGCCGCCCTGCGCCTGCGCGGCTTCGAGAAGGGCGACGTGCTCGCCGTCTACAGCCCGAACACGCCCGAGTACGCCGTCGCCTTCCTCGGCGCGGCCTCGGCCGGCGGCGTCACGACGACCATCAACCCGCTCTACACCGCCGAAGAGGTCGCCTCCCAACTGCGCGACGCGCGCGCGAAGTACCTCATCACCTCGCCGCAGCTACTCGAACGCGCGCGCGAGGCCGCGCGCGACACGACGGTCGAGGAGATTTTCGTCTTCGGCGAGGCGCAAGACGGGGCGACGGCGTTCGCGTCGCTCGTCGAGTCGGGCGCGGGCGCGGAGTTGCCGCCCGTCGAGATCGACCCGCGCGAGGACTTGGTCGCGCTCCCCTATTCGAGCGGGACGACGGGGACGGCCAAAGGCGTCATGCTCACGCACCACAACCTCGTCGCGAACCTCACGCAGTTCGGCGCGGCCGGCTTCGACTGGAGCGACGACACGCTCGTCTGCGTCCTCCCGATGTTCCACATCTACGGCCTCGTCGTCATCCTCAACTACGGGCTCGCCTCGGGCTCGACCGTCGTCACGCTCCCGCGCTTCGACCTCGAACAAGTCCTCGGCGTCATCCAGAACTACCGCGTGACGGTCGCGCACCTCGTCCCCCCGGTCGTCCTCGCGCTCGCCAAGCACCCGGTCGTCGAGCGCTTCGACCTCTCTTCGCTCAAGACCGTCTTTTCCGGGGCCGCGCCGCTCGGCGAGCAACTGTCGCAGGAGTGCTCCGCGCGTTTGGGGTGCGACGTCATACAGGGCTACGGGATGACGGAGACGAGCCCCGTGACGCACCTCGCGCCGCACGACGGCAGCGGCAGGCACGGCTCGGTCGGCGTCTGCGTCTCGAACATGGAGTGCAAGATCGTCTCGGTCGAGACGGGCGCGACGCTCGGCGCGGGCGAGGAGGGGGAGATCTGCGTCCGCGGCCCGCAGGTGATGAAGGGTTATCTGAATCGCCCCGACGCGACGGCCGCGACCATCGACGCCGAAGGCTGGCTGCACACCGGCGACATCGGACGCGCCGACGCCGACGGCTTCTTCTTCATCGTCGACCGCGCGAAGGAGTTGATTAAGTACAAGGGCTTTCAGGTCGCGCCGGCCGAGCTGGAGGCCCTGCTGCTCACGCACCCGTCGGTCGCCGACGCGGCCGTCGTCCCGAGCCCCGACGCCGAGGCGGGCGAAGTGCCGAAGGCGTTCGTCGTCGCGCGCGGCGGCGAGTCGGCGCGGCCCGAGCCCGAGGAGTTGATGGAGTTCGTCGCCGCCCGAGTCGCGCCGCACAAGAAGATTCGCCGCGTCGAGTTCGTCGAGCAGATACCGAAGTCGCCCTCGGGCAAAATCCTCCGCCGCGTGCTCATCGCGCGCGAGCGCGAACAGGCGGCCGGAAAGAATTAACGCCGCGTTTCAAATCCCGAGTCTGAAATCCGAGATTCGGGATTTCGAATCCGCGCCCCGGCGCGTTGCAAACCGCCCCGCCTTCGCGATACCTTTGCGGCCGTACCCCCCACGACAAGTGACCGAGAGGGCCGCTTCAGCCATGAGCCGTAGCCTACGCCGCACGCGCGCGACAGCCGCCGCCGCGCTACTCGCGCTCACAACGCTCACGCCCGCCGCAAACGTCTCGGCGCAGCGGGTGGACGCGGCGACGCGCCGCGCGCGACGCGCGCCCGCAGAGGTCGCGGCCTCCGCCCCGCGCGCCCGCCGCGACGCGCAAATCGCCGCGATGCTCCGCGAGGTCGACGCGCGCAACGTCGAGCGCATCATCCGCAAGCTCGTCTCCTTCGGCACGCGCAACACGCTCTCCGCTCAGGACAACCCGACGCGCGGCATCGGCGCGGCCCGCGACTGGATTCACGAAGAGTTCCGTCGCATCTCGCGCGAGACGGGCGGCCGCCTCGAAGTCAGCCTGCAAACCTTCGAGCAGCAGCCCGGACAGTTCCCGCGCATCGCGCGACCGACGAGGATAACGAACGTCGTCGCCACGCTGCGCGGGACTCAGCCCGAGTCGGAGGCGCGCACCTACGTCGTCAGCGGGCACTACGACTCGATGTGCTCAAGCCCGACCGACGGCGAGTGCGACGCGCCCGGCGCGAACGACGACGCCTCGGGCACGGCGGCCGTCATCGAGCTCGCCCGCGTCATGTCCAAGCGCCGCTTCGACGCGACCGTCGTCTTCATGGCCGTCGCGGGCGAGGAGCAGGGCTTGGTCGGCGCGACCTATTTTGCGGAGCAGGCCAAACAGCAGAACACGAACGTCGAGGCGATGTTCACGAACGACATCGTCGGCAACACGCTCGGCGGCAACGGCGTCCGCGACCGCCGCACCGTCCGCGTCTTCTCCGAGGGCGTGCCGTCGAACGAGACGACGGAAGACGCCGCGACGCGCCG
>DASQDT010000210.1:0-3434 GCA_035634035.1 Pyrinomonadaceae bacterium
CGCGGGCGACACCACGAAGGGCGGCGCGCTTCAATTCAAGAAGCGCGCCGCCCTTCTCTTTATTCACCCTCGCCCTGACGAATAGATGCGCGGCACGACGAGACGCAAGACGCCCCGCAATTGCCAACGGCCCCGAAGCGCAGACGATAACCGGCGACGACGACGCGCCGTTCTTGCCTCGCGGCGAGGGGGCGGCGCATAGTTGGGGCGTGCGCGGGAATGTCGGGAGGGCTTTGGAGGCGTTCGGGCGCGCGGCGCGGCTGAAGTGCCCGGCGTGCGGGCGGGCGTCGGTCTTTGAAGGGCCGTTCCGACGCAGGCACGTCTGCCCCGCGTGCGGCGCGACGTTCGAGCGCGAGGAGGGCTACTTCGTCGGGGCCGTCTCCATCAACCTCGTCGCCACGGAACTCGTCATCCTCTCGGTCTACCTCGGCACGCTCCTCACCGTCGGCTACGACGAGCGCCTCATCCTCTTCGTCCTGCTCCCGCTCGCGCTCCTCTTCCCCGTCGCCTTCTACCACTTCAGTTGGAGCGCGTGGCTCGCCTTCGACAACTTCTTCGAGGCGCTCCCGCGTCACAAGCCGCGACGCCGCGACCCGCCCTGCTAAAAGTCGAAACTGCCCTGCGGGCCCGAAGGGGCCGACTCTTTCGCGCCGCCGTCGCCTTCGTCCGAAGTCGGCGCGCGCTCGCCGCGGCGTAGCGCGTTGACGAGCAGGTGCGCGCGTCGCGTCGGCTCGGGCTGTCGGTAGCCGCCGTCGCAGTCGAGCGTCAGACGCACCGCGCCTTCGAGGTCGATCATGTGGCCCGGCGAGACGTAGACGGGCTGCACGCGCGTCTTCGTCCGCAGGGCCGCGCCGACCGTCTCGCCCTTGTCGACCATCGGCGTCCACGCGCCGCGCCCCTCGCCCGGCTCCTCGTACTTCCCTACAAGGACTGACTTCGCGCAGCCGAAGGTGGGGCGTTCGAGCATCAGCCCGACGTGCGAGGCGATGCCGACGCGGCGCGGGTGCGCCAGACCCTGCCCGTCGAACATCACGGCGTCCGGCTCGGTCTTCAACTTCTCCCACGCTTCGAGGAGCGAAGGCGTCTCGCGGAACGAGAGCAGCCCCGGCACATACGGGAACTTCGTCTCGCTCACGACGCCCGCCTCCTCGACCACTTCGAGCGAAGGCAGGCGCAGGATGACGATGCCCGCGTAGACGACGGGGTCGAACTTGTTGAAGGAGATGTCGCAGCCGGCGACCGTCTCGACCTTCCCCCGCAAAGGCTCGACGCGGACGCCCGCCCGCAGACTCTTCTGCAACGCGACGGCCTCGCTCGGCGTCAAGTCCCAGTCGTGAAGTTTTTTGTAACGGGCCACGCGAGTGAGTCCCCCTTCAAGAAGTCTCGACGCCGGCCGCGACGAACTCGACCGTCTCGCTCGCGCTCAGGCCGGCGTCCTTTTGGATGACGGAGTGGACGCGCCAGCGCGCGTCGTCGCGGCGGGGGAAGTCGACGCGGTAGTGACCGCCGCGCGACTCCTCGCGCCAGAGCGCGGCGCGCGCGACGAGTGTGGCCGTCGTCAGGAAGTTGCGCGACGGCGGGCGGAGCGGGGCGCGCGCGATCTGCTCGAACTCGCGCAGCGCGCGCTCGATCGACGAGCGCGAGCGCAGGATGCCGACGCGCTCCCACATCAAACGCCGCACGCGCTTGCGCACCGCCACCGCGATCTCGCCCGCGCCCGCGCGCGCCGCGTCCGACTCGGCCGACGACGAGTCGTCCGCCCTGTCGTCGTCGCCCCGCGCGCGCTCGACTTTAACGTCCGCGTTGCCGGCCGCGGCCGCCGCGCCCGCGCGCGCGCCGAACACCAGACCTTCGAGGAGCGAGTTCGACGCCAAGCGGTTCGCGCCGTGGACGCCCGTGCAGGCGACCTCGCCCGCCGCGTAGAGTCCGGGCAGAGAGGTGCGGCCGTCCAAGTCCGTGCGGACGCCGCCCATGTGGTAGTGCGCGGCGGGGCTGACGGGCAGAGGGTCGCGCGCGATGTCGAGTCCGAAGCGCAGGCAGGTCGCGTGGACGCCGGGGAAGCGCGCGCGCAGGTAGCGCGCGTCGAGCCCGGTCATGTCGAGGTAGACGGCGCGCGTCGCCGTCCGCTCCATCTCCGAGACGATGGCGCGGCTGACGATGTCGCGCGGCGCGAGCTCCGCGCGCTCGTGGTAGCGCGGCATGAAGCGCCGCCCCTCCGCGTTCCGAAGCACGCCCCCCTCGCCGCGCATCGCCTCCGTCAGAAGGAACCGCGGCGCGCCCTCGACGTTCAGAGCCGTCGGGTGAAACTGCACGAACTCCGCGTCGGCCACCTCCGCGCCCGACAGATATGCCATCGCCACCCCGTCGCCGGTCGCCACGCCCGGGTTCGTCGTGTGCAGGAACAACTGGCCCGAGCCGCCCGTCGCCAGAACGACGGCGCGCGCGCGCAACTCCCGCGGGGCGCGCGTGCGCGGTTCGAGGTAGCGCACGCCGCGGCAGCGCCCGCCCTCCGTGACGAGCGACTCGACGCCCGCGTGCGCGACGAGCGTGATGCGCCGCTCGCGTCCGGCGCGCGCGAGGAGCGCGCGGACTAACTCCTTGCCCGTCGCGTCGCCGCCCGCGTGCAGGATGCGGCGGCGCGAGTGCGCGGCCTCCTGCGTGAACAGAAGCCGCCCGCCCTCGCGGTCGAACTCCGCGCCCCACTCGATGAGCTCGCCGACGAGCCTCCGGCCCTCGCTCACCAGAACCTCGACGGCGCGCTCGTCGCACAGCCCCGCGCCCGCGGCCGTCGTGTCCTCCTCGTGCAGCGAAGCCTCGTCGTCCTCCGAGAGCGCGACGGCGACGCCGCCTTGCGCGTACTCCGTGTTCGACTCCTCGCGCCGCTCCTTCGTCAGCACGACGACGCGCGCGCCGGCCCGCGCCAGCTCGATGGCGGCGCGCAGCCCGGCGATGCCGCTGCCGACGACGATGTAGTCCGTCTCTTGCTTCACGAGTTTGTGTTAATGAGTCGGGCGGATTTTAACACGCCGCCGGCGCGCGCGCCGAAGCGGGCCGCCCCCCCGCTTGTTGACACGCGGGCGGCGCGGCGACTATCGTGCCGGCGTTTCAGGGCACATCCTTCGGCGTCCGCGCACGCCTCGCGCGCGGGCCTCACCGCACAGAGCCGTCAAACGAAAGGAGCAAAAACCGTGACCGACAGGGAGAGAGCTCACATCGTCATCGCGCTCACCGGCACGACCGGCAAGAAGCACGAGGGCTGCCGCGTCGTCCCGCACGGCGAGCCGTACCCGGCCATCTACTCGCAGGTCTACGGGCCGGCGAGCCAGCGCGACTGCGAGAAGTGGATGGCGTCTAACTGCTCGCGGGCCGCCAAGAAGTAGACGCGCCCGCTTGCTTCGTGCGGATTGACGAGAGCCGCGCTTTCGTCAATACGC
>DASQDT010000211.1:0-24833 GCA_035634035.1 Pyrinomonadaceae bacterium
CCACCTTGTTCATGAACACGACCATCGCCGGCACCCCCACCTGACGGGCCAACAGGATGTGCTCGCGCGTCTGCGGCATCGGGCCGTCGGTGGCCGCCACGACCAGGATCGCCCCGTCCATCTGGGCGGCGCCCGTGATCATGTTCTTGACGTAGTCGGCGTGGCCCGGGCAGTCGACGTGCGCGTAGTGGCGGTTGGCCGTCTCGTACTCGACGTGGGCCGTGGCGATCGTGATGCCGCGGGCCTTCTCCTCCGGCGCGTTGTCGATGCTGTCAAAAGCGCGGACCGTGATCCGCGGGTTGTGCCTGGCCAAGACCTTCGTGATCGCCGCCGTCAGGGTCGTCTTCCCGTGATCCACGTGCCCGATCGTCCCGATGTTCACGTGCGGCTTAGACCTATCAAACTTTTCTTTCGACATGTCGGTGAATAGCCTCTTCCGTTAAGTTTATCCGACAGACTTCTGCTGTCTAAGCCCGAGACGGGATTTGAACCCGTGACCTCCTCCTTACCAAGGAGGCGCTCTACCCCTGAGCTACTCGGGCGCAAAGCCCGCGCGGCCTGTGATGCGTTGGAGCGGGAGACGAGGCTCGAACTCGCGACCCTCAGCTTGGAAGGCTGATGCTCTACCAACTGAGCTACTCCCGCCCCGGAAAGGACGAAGGATGAAGGACGAAGGACGAAGCTCGACGCCCTCATCCTTCGTCCTTCCGCCTTCACCCTTAGCAGATGGTGCAGGGGGTAGGATTCGAACCTACGTAGGGTGTGAACCCGCCGGGTTTACAGCCCGGTGCCATTAACCACTCGACCACCCCTGCCTTTAAGATGCGAAAGAACTGACGCGGCCGGCCCCGTCGCGCGCGGCACACATTAGAAAAGCCGGCACGTCCGGCCCATGCCTTCGGGAAGCGTGCCAGCGCGTCCTGACCTGTAAGACTCTTTCGTCGGGCGACCCGGCGCGCGTTTTTTGAAAGTCGAGACACACGCGTGCCTTAGGGCAGAGTCAAGAACGCAAAACTATATTCGAGTTGCGTGTGTTTGACAAGTTCGCACGGGGGGGTCGGCCGTAAAAAGTGATTTTTCGGGACGCCCGGCGTCCGCCGGCGGCGCGCAAAATTCACGTTTCGCGCGCTTTTTCGGGTGAAAAGAAAAGTCTTGACAAGGGGGGGCGTGTGGGCATAGAGTGCGCCCACGCTTAGCTGTTCCTTGTCTTTCACCGCTAGTGACCGCTTCCTGTCAGAAGCCTCTGGTCTGTTCTTTCCAACGTCCCCCGCGAACCGGATTACCTTATTAAGCCTCTGACTGAACAACACGCCGAAGGATGTCCAACCGCTACAGGTTTGCCCTGACGGCACAAGGTAAGGAGGAACAACTTCGTTAACCATTTTCGGGGACGCACACGCCGCCCCGCCCCCTTTGAGACGAAGTCTCACGACGCCTCGCCGCTTCCGCCGCCAGCTTTCTCACGGCCGTCCGCCGCCGCAGCCCGGCCCTTTCGGGAGTTCAGCCTTTGACTTCCGCCGCACTCACACAGAGTTCTCTGACATCTAGCCCCCGCGCCTCCGCGCGTGAAGGCCACCCCCGTTCGACTTGTACCGGCCTTCCGCCCGAGACGCAATCCGACCTGTCGTGCCGCTGGCACGGTCTTTAGCTCATGGCCCGCGTTCGTGAGCCCCGCCGCAGGTCACCACCTCATCCCAACAGGAGGTCAGAATGTTTCACAAGTTGTCCCGACTCTTCACACTAACAGCCGCCCTCACGTTCCCCCTGCTCTTGGGCGCCGCCGAAGCCTCGGCGCAGACCGGCGTCAAATCCTCACCCGGGCCCGCGAAGGGCACTGCCGAGGCCACCGTCCGCGAGTGGACGCGCGAGGAGATGCTCAACGCCATCCCGCTCGACATGGTCGTGCGCAACGGCGCGACCGTCCCCGTGACCGTCGGCGACGGCCCGCAGCCCGACGGCCCTCCGGGCATGACCCCCGCGGGCCAGCCCGGCCTCGGCCGCTCGGCCTCGATGGAGCTTGACGCGGCTAAGGGCGCGGCCACGTCCGACTTGGAGGCCGTCGAGACGCCCTCCGCGGCCTACGCGGCCTTCAGCTACCCCTACCCCTACACGCGCATGGCGGCCCTGCCGAGCGAGTACACGACCTACCCCTACCGCGCCATCGGCAAGGTCTTCTTCAAGCAGAACGGGCTGAGCTACGTCTGCTCGGCCTCGTCCATCGGCAACTACGCCGTCATCACCGCCGGCCACTGCGTCCACCGCGGCAACAACAGCGCCACCGGCTGGAGCACGAACTTCGTCTTCGTCCCCGGCTACAACAACGGCGCGGCCCCGTTCGGGCAGTTCACGGCCAACCACCTGTGGGCGACGACGCACTGGTACCAGAACGGGCAGTTCAACAACTTCGCCCGCGACCTCGGCGGCGCGGTGCTCAACAAGATCGTCGTCGGCGGCATCGCCTACAAGCTCAGCCAGCGCGTCGGCTGGCTCGGCGCGATGTGGAATTTCAGCTACTACCAGCACTTCCACTCCATCGGCTACCCGCAGGCCGCGCCCTTCAGCGGGCTGACGATGCAGATCTGCTCGGCCTCCTTCGCCCGCCACGACTCGTCCTTCCTGCCGAACACGACCGGCATCGGCTGCGACGCGACGGGCGGCACGAGCGGCGGCCCGTGGGTGGTCGGCCTGCGGCGGACGAACTACGTCAACGGCATCAACTCCTACAAGTACGGCTCGCAGCCGCAGGCGCTCTACTCGCCGTACTTCGACACGACGGCGGGCAACCTCATCTACTGCCTCATCTACTCCGGCCCCGGCAACAAGAGGTGCGTGGCGCCGGCCGCGCCGTAGACCACACGCCCCGCGGGGCGAACTGAAAAAGCGAAAGGGTGCGGGCCTCGTCGAAGAGGCCCGCACCCTTTTTTTCTCTCACCGACGATTCTCTTTCGCGGACGCAGCCCGCGCGCGTCCGCCTTTTATTGTTCGGCCCGCGGCGCGAGTCGGAAGGTGGAGACCATCGCCGCGCCGCGCCGGCCGAGCGGCGTGAGGCGGAAGACGCGAGGCCCGGCGCGGTAGATGTAAAACTCGTTGGGGGCCATCAGACGCGGGCTCGTCACGCGTACCGCCTCCCGCGCGCCTTCGAGCCGCAGAGGCTCGACCGTGTCGCCCGGCGCCGCCCAGTCGACCTCATTCAGCCAGTCGCGCAGGCCCAGCGAGTCTTTGTTCTCGAAGACCTCGACGCTCAACTGCGGCGGCTCAAGCTCGGCCGTCTCGTACGAGAGCACCTTGCGGTCTTGGAAGCGCACGCGCGCGAGCAGCTTCGGCCTTCGGGGCGCGTGCGCGTCGTCCGCGCGCTCGCGCAGGATGACGAAGTCGCGCGGGTACTTTATGGAGAAGTCGTGGGTCTTATTTTGATAGACGAGCCAGCGCGCGGTGGAGGCATCGGCCTTCGCGGTCTCCGCCTCCTCGGCCTCGCCCGAGGAGGGTAGGGTCTGCTCTTGTCGCGGGAAGACTTGCGTCGCGGCGGCGAAGACGAGCGCGAGCGTGAGGGCCGCGCCCTTACGCGCCTGAGAGTGTTTCGACATCGGCCCTCGCGCTCCTCTCTCGAAAGTCTTGGGAGTCGGCCGCGTTCCGAAGGGAAGCCGGCGAAGGGACTCGAACCCCCGACCCTCTGATTACAAATCAGACGCTCTACCAACTGAGCTACGCCGGCCGGCCGCGGGCGACAACGAGTAAAGTTCCGCCCGCGAAGCGGATACTAGCAACGCCGCCCCTCGAAACGCAAACTTCACCCGCGCCGCGCCCGACGTAGAATTTTGTTGACGCTCCGCCCGGCCGGAAAGTACATTGAAAGTGGCCGCCCCGCGCGGCCGAGGCCGGCTCGCGAAAGTTCCGGCCACTTCCGACGCCGCCCGCGCCTCGCCCTCACGGCGAACGTCTTGCGCGGCCGGCCCGCCCCTTCTTAACAGCCCTCATCAGAGATTTTCAGCAACAGCCTCAAGGAGATACGCACGTGCGGAAACGTAAACTTCTCTCTGCCCGTCAGAGCCTTTTGACATTCGCGCTCGCGGCCCTCGCCGTCACCTCGGTCGCCTCGGCCGGCGCGCAGACGCGGCCCGGAGCGGGCGGCCCGCGACGCCCGGAGCCGGCGACGGTCGTCGTCCCGCAGGAGCAGCGCGGCCCCGTCACGGTCGCACGCGAGAGCGAGATGGAGTGCGCCGGGTTCATCGAGCACAAGTCGGTGTCGAACCGCTTCGAGATCGTCGGCGCGGAGCAGGAGCAGGAGCAGCGCACCTTCGCCGAGGGCGACTACGTCTATCTGAACGGCGGCTCGCAGCAGGGCGTCCGCGAGGGTCAGGAGTTCGCGGTCGTCCGCCCGCGCGGCCGCTTCAAGACGCGCTTCAGCCGCAAGCGCGGCACGCTCGGTATGTACACGCAGGAACTCGGCCGCCTCCGCGTCGTCGAGACGAAGCAGAACGTCTCGGTCGCGCTCGTCACGCGCTCGTGCGACCAGATTCTTTTCGGCGACCTCCTGCGCGAAGTCGCCCCGCGCCCCGCGCCCGTCGTCCGCGCCGAGCAGCCCACGCTCGACCGCTTCGCCGAGCCGACGGGCAAGCAGCAGGGCCGCATCGTGCTCGCGCGCGACGGCCGCGAGGTCGTCTCGAAAGACCAGATCGTCTTCATCGACTTGGGCGCCGAGGACAACGTCCGCCCCGGCGACTACCTGACCGTCTACCGACGCCTCGGCGCGGGCAAGATTACGAATTTCAAAGACAAGGAAGTGACGCCGGGCGGCAGCGGCGGCTTCGAGAGCTGGACTTTCCGCGGCGGCAAGTTCTCGAACAAGGCGCAGCGCGTCGAAGACCCGGACGACGGCCACTACCGCGACACCGTGACGACGCCCGAGATCATGTCGCGCCGTCCCGAGATGCCGCGCAAGATAGTCGGCGAGCTCGTCATCATCAGCATCGAGGCGCGCACCGCCACGGCCGTCATCACACGCGTCGCGCAGGAGATTCACACCGGCGACTTCGTCGAGGTTCAATAACCCACGCCGGAGTTTGGCGCGCGCGTCGGCTACGCTCCGACGGCCGCGCCCTCAAACACTCTCCACCCAAAAAGCGACGGGCGCGGCGGTCACTCGTTAGACCGCCGCGCCCGTCATCTTTTTTTGACTCGCCCCGCCGGACTTCAGCCCACCGAGAGCTTCTTCTCCTCGCGCTGTAGCACGGAGGGGGGCGCGGCGTCCAAGTCGTCGCCCGAGTCGCCCGCGCCGCCGCCCGCCGCCGCGCGGCCGAGGACGAGTTGATAGAAGCCGCGGAAATACTCGTACATCGAAAGACAGGCCGAGAGCACGACGACCCAGAGCATCGCGCGCCCGGCCGTGTAGCAGAGCACCTGCAAGTCGTTGGGCGTCATCGCGCCCGGCCCCAAGAGGTGCCCGACCGCCCTCTGCAACTCGGGCACCGTCCAGAACTGTATCGCCGGGAACGCGTGGCCGAAGTTCGAGAGCTGTATGTCGCCGCGCACGTCCGAGAGCATCAGCAGGGCGACGGCCGCGACCTGCGAGAGCATCTTGAACTTCCCCATCCGCGAGGCGGCAATCACGACGCCGCCGGCCGCCGCCATCGAGCGCAGCCCCGACACCGCGAACTCGCGCCCCGTGATGATGACGACGGCCCACGCGGGCGCGAGCCGGTTCTCGACGAGCGAGATGAGCGCGGCCGAAATCAGAAGCTTGTCGGCGATGGGGTCAAGGAGCTTGCCGAGCTGCGAGACCTGTTTGCGGCTGCGCGCGAGCTTGCCGTCGAGGTAGTCGGTGAAGGAGGCGGCGAGGAAGAGGCCGAGGCCGAGGATGTGGCGCGGCATCCCGAGCCAGTCCTCGGAGACCGGCGTCAGAAGCACGACGACGAGCAGCGGCACGACGAAGATGCGCGACATCGTCAATGCGTTCGGAAGGTTCACCGCGCCCCCTTCTTCGCCCCGCGGACGCCACGCGCGCCCGCCCCGTTCCCTGTCCGGCGGATGTTTACTGATGCACGCGAGAGTGTAGGAGTCGCGCCGAAAAACTGTCAAGACGGACGCGCCCCGACGGCCCGAGGGCTTTTCCGTGTGGGCCGCTTGCCTGCCCCCTTTCGCTCGTCTACAATCGTCGTTTCCGCGCTCCCGAAGATTCTCCTCTGTGGGGTCGGAGACCGAGTCTCAAGCGATGGCAATTGACCGCATCACGGTGCGCGGGGCGCGCCAGCACAACCTCAAGAACATCAGCGTCGAGATCCCGCGCGACCGCCTGACCGTCATCACCGGACTCTCGGGCTCGGGCAAGTCGTCTCTCGCCTTCGACACCATCTACGCCGAGGGCCAGCGCCGCTACGTCGAAAGCCTCTCGGCCTACGCGCGGCAGTTCCTCGACCAGCTCGAACGCCCCGACGTCGACTCCGTCGACGGCCTCTCGCCCGCCATCTCCATCGAACAAAAAACCGTCTCCCGCTCGCCGCGCTCGACGGTCGGCACGGTCACGGAGATTTACGACTACCTGCGACTTCTCTTCTCCTCGGTCGGCCAGCCGCACTGTCACATCTGCGGCGCGCCCATCACGCGTCAGTCGGTCGAGCAGATAGTGCAGAGCGTGCTCGCCTTGCCCGAGGGCGAGCGCGTGATGGTGCTCGCGCCCATCGTGCGCGGGCGCAAGGGCGAGTTCAAGAAGGAGCTTGAGAAGCTCGCCAAAGAGGGCTTCGTGCGCGCGCGAGTGGACGGCGAGCTGGTCTCGCTCGACGAGGAGATACGCCTCGACAAGCGCCGCAACCACACCATCGAGGCCGTCGTCCACCGGCTCCTCATCAAGCCCGGCATCGAGGAGCACCTGACCGAGTCCGTCCGCCGCGCGCTGAAGTTGACGGGCGGCGCGGTGCTCATCTCGGTCGTCGACGGCGAGGAGAAACTTTATTCCGAGCGCATGGCCTGCGTGAACTGCGGCATCAACGTCCCGCCCTTAGAGCCGCGCTCGTTCTCCTTCAACTCGGCCTACGGCGCGTGCAAACGCTGTCACGGGCTCGGCACTATCCTGCAAGTCGACCCGGCGAAACTAATCCCCGAGGCCAACGAGCGGGCGGACAAGCTGCCCTTCCTCGGTCAGGCCGACAAGCAGGGCTCGGCCTACTTGAAGGCCGCGCTGGCGGCCGTCATCAACCATTTCGGCGCGGTCTCCGACGTGTCGTTCGCGGGCCTGCCGCGCTCCGTGCGCGACGCCTTCTTCCACGGCGTCGAGGGGCAGATAACTTTCCGTCAGGGGCTCTACACGTACGAGAGCGAGTGGACGGGCGCGGTGCGTTGGGCCAACGAGCGTCTGGGCGACCCGCCTTCGGACAAGGTTCGCGCCGCGCTCGAAGAGATGGTCTCGCCCGTCCGCTGTCCGGACTGTCACGGCAAGCGCCTGCAACCCGAATCGCTGGCCGTGCGCGTCGGCGGCTTGGGCATCGCCGACTACACGGCGCTGACGATCGAGGACACGGTCAACGCCTTCGAGCGCATCCGCCTGAGCGAGCGCGAGGAGCAGATCGCCGGACTCGTCCTGAAAGAGATTCGCAACCGCTTGGGCTTTCTCGCCACGGTCGGACTCGGCTACCTGACGCTCGACCGCGCCTCGGCCACGCTCTCCGGCGGCGAGGGCCAGCGCATCAGACTCGCCACCCAAATCGGCTCGCAGCTGCGCGGCGTCCTCTACGTCTTGGACGAGCCTTCCATCGGCCTGCACCCGCGCGACAACCAGCGACTCCTTGAGACGCTCTCCGCCCTGCGCGACCTCGGCAACACCGTGCTCGTCGTCGAGCACGACGCGGAGACGATTCGCCGCGCCGACTACGTCGTCGACCTCGGCCCGGCCGCGGGCGCGCACGGCGGCGAGATCGTCGCCGCCGGCACGCCCGACGAGGTCGCGTGCAATCCCGCGTCGGTCACCGGCCTCTACATCTGCGGCCGCCGCGAGAGTGCCGTGCCCGAGCGTCGTCGCGCGTCCAACGGGGCGCGCGTCACGGTGCGCGGCGCGCGTCACAACAACCTGAAGAACGTCGACGTGGAGTTCCCGCTCGGGCTGCTGACGGTCGTCACGGGCGTCTCGGGCTCGGGCAAGTCGACGCTCGTCGACGACATCCTCTACCCGGCGCTCGCGCGCCACCTCTACGGCTCGCTCGAAGAGGCCGGCGAGTTCGATTCGATCGAGGGGCTTGAGAACGTCGACAAGGTGATTGAGATCGACCAGTCGCCCATCGGCCGCACGCCGCGCTCGAACCCGGCGACCTACACGGGGCTGTTCACGCCCATCCGAGAGCTCTACGCGATGCTGCCCGAGTCGCGCGAGCGCGGCTACAAGCCGGGCCGCTTCTCCTTCAACGTCAAGGGCGGCCGCTGCGAGGCGTGCGAGGGCGACGGCATGAAGCGCATCGAGATGAACTTCCTGCCCGACGTCTACGTGCTCTGCGACGTGTGCCGCGGCGCGCGCTACAACCGCGAGACGATGTCGGTGAAGTACAAGGGCAAGTCCGTCGCCGACCTCCTCGACACGACGATTGAGGAGGCGACGCCGCTGCTCGAAAACATCCCGCAGATTAAACAGAAGCTCCAGACGCTTCTGGACGTGGGACTCGGCTACATCAAGCTCGGCCAGTCGGCGACGACGCTTTCGGGCGGCGAGGCGCAGCGCATCAAGCTCGCGCGCGAGCTCTCGAAGCGCGCCACCGGAAGAACCATCTACATCCTCGACGAGCCGACGACGGGCCTGCACTTCGCCGACGTGCACAAGCTGCTCGACGTTCTTCAGCGCCTCGTCTCTCTGGGCAACACCGTCGTCGTCATCGAGCACAACTTGGACGTGATCAAGTCGGCCGACCACGTCATCGACCTCGGCCCCGAGGGCGGCGCGGGCGGCGGGCGCGTCGTCGCCTGCGGCACGCCCGAGGAGGTCGCCCGCTCCCGCCGCTCGCACACGGGCCAAGCCCTCCGCCCGCTCCTCGGCCACCACTCCAACGGCAACGGCCACAAGAACGGCAACGGCCACAAGCCCGCGCCCGACCCCGACGCCCCCAAGCGAGCCGCCCGCAAATAACGCGCGCCCTTTCGGCCGCGCGGGTCGTCGCGATCGTCTCCGCGCGGCCGCCGAATCGTGTGTTAGACTCCGCGCAAGCGCGTTCATTCATCCCCCGGCCGTCAGCAGAGTCGCACGACTCGCCTAGCCTCACAGTCGGAGCAGAGACGCAATGAAAATATTCATCAGTTGGTCGGGCGGCGTCAGCGGCGGCGTCGCCTGCTTTTTGAAACGCTGGCTCAAAGAAATCTTCCCGGACGTCAAGTCGTTCGTGAGCCTCGAAGACATCCCGCCCGGCGCGCCGTGGCAGGAGTGCGTGGACGAGGCGCTCGCGGCGTCCGACTTCGGCATCGCCTGCGTCACGGCCGAGAACCTAGACTCGTACTACATGGGCTACGAGTGGCGCGCCCTGCTGGAAAAAGGCGCGCGGTTCTGCCCGCTCATCGTCGACCCGGTCTTGCGCCGCAGGCAGGTTCGCGCCCCGCTCAGCAGCATTCAAGCCTCCTCGGCCACCAACTTCGGCGACGTCCTCCGGCTGCTCGTAGCCATCCACGAGCTGCGCGACACGAAGGCGTGCCCGTCCGCGGACGAGTTGGAGGCGATTCTGAAGCGCAAGTGGGACGAGCTACAGGCGGCGCTCCCGCCGCCGCCGCCCCCGCCCGTCGATTACCTCAAGGTCATCGACGACTTCGGCGCGATGGTGGCGCTCATCAAGGCGCACCAGCAGAACATCCCGAACCGGCTGAGCCGCGTCATCCGCACGGTCGTCAGCGAGTACGCGCGCGACACGTCCGCGCCCGAGGAGAAGCACGACGCGTTCGTGACGCGCGCCGAAGAACGCGCGGCAGAGGCCATCAGAATAAACATCGACGAGGCCGTCAACGAGAGCGCCGCGTTTCGTGAGAACCCGCACAGCCGCGTCGTCGGCGACGTGCGCAAATTCTTCTGGAAAAATTTCGACCGGGAGAAACTGCTGTGGATTCTGAAGAACGAATTCCGCCCGATTCTGGCGAACCCTGACGCGAGCCTCAAGGAGAAGATCGAGGAGATGGAGGACATGATGAACCTCTACGTGCTAGAGGTCTTCTCCCACTTCCACATGGCTCTGGCCGCCGCCCTCGTCGCCGTCGCGCGGCGGAGCGTCGAGGCCGCGCGCGTCAAGTGATGCGCCCGGCCCGCTCCCCGCTTGAAATCGGCGCGCGCTGGCGGTTAGGATGGCGGCGACTCAAACCTTATGTTAAGGGGACTTCATGTCACACTCACTGTTAAGAACTCTGCCCGCAGTCGCCCTCGCGCTGCTCTTCGTCGCGGCCTCCGGCCAGCGGTCGGCGTCGGCCCAAACCGCGCCGCAGGTCACGAGCGCCGCGCACGTCGCGGCGGCGCCCGCGCGCCTCTCTTCCGCCGAGCGAGAATTCTTCGGCCTCAACCAACAGACCGGGGCTTGGGAGCGCCCGTCGCCCGTCGCGCCGAACAAGGGCGACTCCCGCATCACGAAGCTCTCGGCCTCGGACTTCGCTGACCTCGCCGCCGCCGATGCGCTTGACGCCGACGCACTAGACGACGACGCGGCGCGCGACCGACAACAGCCGCCCGCGCAGACGAACAGCACGTACACGCCGATGACTTCGGGCCAGAAGATGCGGCGCGCGTTCAAAGGCGCGTTCCTGAGCCCCGCCGGCTACGTGCGGACGGCCATCTCCGCGGCCATCACCGAGGCGGGCGAAGAAGACCTCCCGCACAAGGAGACCGACGACCGCGTCGCCGACGGCCTCTCGCGCTTCGCCATCAAGTTCACGTCGCGCGCGACGCGGACGCTCTTAGGGAGCGGCGTCTACCCCATCATCTTCAAACAAGACCCGCGCTACGAGCGCTCGACCTCGAAGAACCCGCTGCGCCGCGCGCTCCACGCCGCCTCGCGCGTCTTCGTCACGCGCGGCGACAACGGCCGCATCCAGCCCAACTACTCGCGCTTCGCCGGCGCGTTCTCGGCCAGCGCGCTCTCGAACATCTGGGAGCAGAGCACGCCGGGCCGCGACCGCATCGGCTGGGACGCCACGGGCCGCCGCTTCCTCTCGACGTTCCCCGACGACATCCTCAACAACATCCTCTTCCGCGAGTTCCTGCCCGACCTCATCAGGAAAGTCCGCCGGAGGTAGGGGGCCGCGCTCTTCCCCGCGCGGCAAGGAGCGCGTGCCGAAGGTGTCAATCTACGAAGAGGAAGGCATCCGGCCGCTCGGCCTCGAAGGCGTCACGACCTACCCGCTCGCCGAGCGCCCGAGCAAGGTCTCGGCGGAAGACTTCGCGCGCCCGGTAGACGCAGACGCGTCGCTGAGACAGTTTCTCAAATCCCTCCCGAACATCCTCGCCGTCCGGAGCATCCGGCAGCTCGCCGCGCAAATGCGCCGCGCGCGCGAGTTACAAAAACCGATCATCTGGGGCTTGGGCGGCCACGTCGTCAAGACGGGCCTCGCCCCGCTCCTGATCGACCTGATGTCGCGCGGCTACGTCTCGGCGGTCGCGGCCAACGGCTCGGTGCTCGTCCACGACGCCGAGATCGCGCTCGTCGGCTCGACCTCCGAGGACGTCGACGCCACGCTCGGCGCGGGCGCGTTCGGCGCGGCCGACGAGACGGGCCGACTCCTGAACGACGCCGCACGCGAAGGCGCGCGCGACTCACTCGGCTTGGGCGAGGCCCTCGGCCGCGCGCTCGTCGCGCTCAAACCCGCGCACGAAAATCTCTCCCTGCTCTGCGCGGCCTACCGCTCGCGCGTCCCCTTCACCGCCCACGTCGCCGTCGGCACAGACATCGCGCACTTCCACCCGGCGGCCGACGGCGCGTCCCTCGGCGCGACGACGCACACGGACTTCCGCCTCCTCTCCGAGATGGTGCGGCGCATGACGGGCGGCGGCGTCTACTTAAACGTCGGCTCGGCCGTCGTCCTGCCGGAGGTCTTCCTCAAGTGCGTGACCCTAGTGCGCAACCTCGGTCACACGCTCGAAGACTTCACGACCGCCAACTTCGACTTCATACAGTCCTACCGCCCCTTGACGAACGTCGTCCGCCGACCCACCTCGGGCGGCGCGGGGCGCGGCTACTCCGTCACGGGCCACCACGAGCTTACCATCCCCCTGCTCGCCGCCGAACTCCTCTGCGGCGGCGGCGGCGACTAGAACGACACCCGAACGGTGAATCGAATGGGGTTCTTGACAGACTAGCCGGAGGTAATCTATCCTCGGCCGGTCTGAAATTGAAAATCAATTTCAGACACCTTTTCAAATCCTCCAAGTTTTAGCTTTCAATTCCGTCAGCGGAAAGGTTTTCTCATGGCAAGCTGGCCCGTCCGAGCGTTCGCGCGCCTCGTCGTCTTCGTCCTCGCCTTCGCCTCTCTCAACGTCGCCTACGGCCCGCGCCTTTTCGCGCAAACGACGCCGACCCCGGTCGTGACCGGCCACGTCGTCGACCAGAACAACGCGGCCGTCGCGGGCGCGCGCGTCACTTTGCGGCGCGCGGGCACGGGCGTCGAGTTCTCCGCCGTCACGGACGCGGCCGGCGCGTTCGAGTTCGGGCGACTCGTCGAGGGCGCTTACCGCCTGAGCGCGTCGGGCGAGGGCTTCACGACCGCCACGCGGGAGCTCTCGCTGGCCTCGGGCGAGACGCGCGACCTTAACGTCGTCCTTCAGGCGGGTGTGCTGGCCGAGGAGATAGTCGTCACGTCCACGCGCGTCGCGGCGACGGCCGAGGCGGTCGAGAACATTCCCGGCGCGGTCGAGGTCATCGACCAAGAGACTTTGGAAGCGAGCCGCGTCTTCACGACCTCCGAGGCCCTGCGCAAGGCTTCCGGCGTCAACGTCCGCGACGAGGAGGGCTTCGGGCTGCGCCCCAACATCGGCATCCGCGGACTGAACCCGACGCGCTCGACGAAAGTCCTCCTGCTCGAAGACGGAATCCCCCTGACCTACGCGCCCTACGGCGACAACGCCTCCTACTACCACCCGCCGATTGACCGCTTCGAGGCGGTCGAGGTCTTGAAGGGCTCGGGGCAGATTCTCTTCGGGCCTTCGACGGTCGGCGGCGTCGTCAACTACGTCACGCGCACGCCGCCCGTCAAGCGCACGGGCGCGCTCACGCTGACGGGCGGAAACCGCGACTACTTCAACGGCCACCTGAGCTACGGCGGCACTTGGGGCGCGACCGGGCTGCTGTTCGACTTCACGCGCAAGCAGGGCGAGGGCGCGCGCGACCAGCATCGCTCGGGCCTCTCGGATTTCAACTTCAAGTCCGTCTCCACGCTCGGCTCCAAACACGCGCTGACGACGAAGTTCAACTACTACCGCGAGCGCTCGCAGGTCTCCTACTCGGGTCTGACCGAGGCCGAGTACGCGGCCGACCCGCGTCAAAACCCATTCTTCAACGACCGCTTCTACGGCGACCGCGTCGGCGCCTCCGTCACGCACGCCTACGTCTTCAACCCGTCGGCCGTCCTGACGACGAACCTCTACGGCTCCTACTTCAAGCGCCACTGGTGGCGTCAGTCGTCGAACTCCGGCGAGCGGCCGAACCGTCTCGGGAGCGACCCCGACTGCCGCGGGATGCAAGACCTCAACACGACGTGCGGCAATCAGGGGCGTCTGCGCAAGTACCACTTCGTCGGCGTCGAGCCGCGCCTGCACCTGACGCACCACCTGTTCGGCGTCCGCAGCGAGGCCGACATGGGCGCGCGCGCGCACTTCGAGACGCAGCAGCGCCGGCAGGAGAACGGCGACCTCCCCGACTCGCGCACCGGCACGCTCGTCGAGCACAACGAGCGGCGCAATCGGGCCTACTCGGGCTTCGTCGAAAACCGCTTCTTCATCGGCGACTGGACGGTGACGCCGGGCCTGCGCGTCGAGCACGTCCGCTTCGAGCGCACCAACCGCCTCGCGGGCGCGAGCGGCCGCACTTCCCTCACCCAACTCGTCCCCGGCCTCGGCGTCTCCTACAGCCCCTCGGGGCGGCTCACCGTCTTCGCGGGCGCGCACCGCGGGTTCGCCCCGCCGCGCACGGAGGACATCATCAACAACACGACGGGCGGCGTCATCGAGCTCGACCCGGAGCTGAGCTGGAACTACGAAGTGGGCCTGCGCAGCGCGCTCACGGACGGCGTGCGCCTCGAAGCGACTCTCTTCCGCATGGACTATGAGAACCAGATCGTGCCGGCGAGCCTCGCGGGCGGCGTCGGCGCGACTTTGACGAACGGCGGCGAGACGCTCCATCAGGGCCTTGAGTTCTCGGGCCGCCTCGACACGGGCGCGCTCCTCAAATCGCGTCACAACTTCTACGCGCGCGCGGCCTACACGTTCCTACCCGTCGCGCGCTTCGAGGGCACGCGCCTCTCTTCGATCGTCATCGCCGGCGAGTCGGCGCGGCCGAGCGTGAACGGCAACCGCCTCCCTTACGCGCCCGAGCACCTGCTGACGGCCACCTTCGGCTACTCGCACCCCTCAGGCTTCGACGGCCAGCTCGAAGCCGTCCACGTCGCCTCGCAGTTCGCGGACGACCGCAACTTCACGACCGTCCCCGAGTTCGTCGGCGCGGTTCCCGTCCCCGCGTCGCTGCGTCTGAGCGGGCAGCTCGGCCTGATTCCGTCCTACACGGCTTGGAACGCGACGGCCAACTACAACGTCGAGCACCTGCGGACGACCTTCTTCGTGACCGTCAAGAACGTCTTCGACAGCACGTACATCGTCGACCGCTCGCGCGGCATCCTGCCGAGCAGCCCGCGGCTGGTGCAGGCCGGGCTGAAGTACAGGTTCTAGCGGCTGTGACGTTGCGGGGCGCGTGGGTTATAATCCGCGGCCACAGCAATCATCATCAACGAGGGAGTGACCAAAGGCCGAATGGATCAGGAGAGACTCGACCACTACCGCGGGATTCTGCTCGAACAGCTCCGCCAGCACGACGCCAACGTGCGCGAGAACCACGCCGACGCGCTTGAGTTGCGCGACGCCGACGACGGCGTCAAGGACGTCGCCGATATGTCCGTGCTCGACGTCAATCAGGAGATCGAATACCGCCTGAGCGAGCGCGAGTCGCAGATGGTGGCCGAAATCGATCAGGCGCTCCTGCGCCTCGACGAGGGCACCTACGGCGTCTGCGCGCGCTGCGGCAAGGACATCCCCGAGGCGCGTCTGGACGCGCTCCCGACCGCACGCCTCGACGCCGAGTGTCAGGCCGCCGCCGAGGCCAGCGAGGGCGAGGACGAGCACTCGACTCTGTAAAGACGGGAGTAAAAAGGTAAAAGGCGAAAGGACGGGGGCCACGACGGCTCTCGTCCTTTCGCCTTTTTGCTTTGCCTTCCGCCCTACGCCTTCGGGTGCGCCTTGTCGTAGACCTCGATGAGTTTTTCCATCGAGACGTGCGTGTAGATTTGCGTCGTGGAGAGGCGCGCGTGGCCGAGCAGCTCTTGGATGTCGCGCAAGTCCGCGCCGCTGTCGAGCAGGTGCGTGGCGAAGGAGTGGCGCAGGGAGTGCGGGCTGATGTTGTGGATGCCGGCGCAGATGTCGATGTACTTGTCGACCATGCGGCCGACCGAGCGCGTCGTGATGCGCGTGCCCTGATAGTTGAGGAAGACGGCCGTATCGTCGCGCTCCTCGGGCGGCGCGTTTTGGAGGAAGCGCTGGCGCACTTCGAGGTAATGCATGAGCGCGTGGAGCGCCGGGTCGCCGAACGGGACGACGCGCTCCTTGCGCCGCTTGCCCATCACGCGCACGGTCTTGTTGCGGAAGTCTATGTCGCGCAGGTTCAGCTTCGTCAGCTCGGAGACGCGGACGCCCGTGCCGTAGAGGAATTCGAGAATCGCGCGGTCGCGGCGTCCCAAATCGGTCTCCGTGTCGGGCGTCTCGATGAAGCGGACGGCGTCCTCGACCGAGAGGTGGTTCGGCAGCTTCTTTTCGAGCCGCGGCGTCGAGACGAGCTTCGCCGGGTTCAGCTCGACGGCGCCCTCGCGGATGAGGAACTGGAAGAAGGTTCGCAGCGCGGCGAGCTTGCGCGCGATGGAACTCTTCTTCTTCTGCGCGGCGTGGAGCGCCGAGAGCCACTCGCGGATGGTGATGTGGTCGATCTGTTTGACGTCCACCTCGCGGCGCTCGCCCGTCGCGGGGTCGGCGGGCGCGAGGTGTTCGAGGAACTGACCGAGGTCGATGGCGTAGTTGCGCAAGGTGTGCTCGCTCACGTTGCGCTCGTACTTCAGGTGTTCGAGAAACTGCTCGACCAGCCGCTCAATCATGCGGGAATAGTAAATAGTGAGCCGTGAATAGTAAATAGAAATTTAGCCTTCACGGTTCACCCTTCACTAGCCTTTCGGCGCGTAGTAGCCCTTGCGCGTGCGGACGCGCAGGTTCGGGCGTTTGGAGACGCGCAGCGAGACGGCGTGGAAGCGTCCGTCGCGGCGGTCTTCCGAGGGGTAGTAGCTCAAGACGTACTGCTGCGCGAGGTCGGCGGCGATCTCGGCGAAGGCTTCGCTCAGCTCGGCGTTCGACGTGGGCGCGTAGAGCGCGCCGCCGGTCTGCGCGGAGAAGTCGTGCATTCGCCGGCGCGCGGCGAGGTCGAGGAGGTTGACGTTGTCGCTGTGGCCCGTCTGCACGACGTAAATCTGGCAGTGCGCGGCGACGGCGCGCTGCAAGACATCCTCGAAGGCCGAGTCGCTGACGGTGTCGACGCCGTCCGAGACGATGACGATGACGCGGCGTCCGGGGTGCGGGCGCAGGTACTCGGCCGCTTTCCAGATGCCGTCGAGCAGCGCCGTCCCGCCCTCGGGCTTGTCGAAGCCCTCGACGGTGCGGACGAGCGCGCGCACGTCGGAGGTGAGCGGCTGCGCGAGCTGCGACGTGGTCGAGACCGAGTAGACGGCGGCGCGGTCGGCGGGCCGCATGACGCTGCGGAAGAACTGGACGGCCGCGCGCTTCTCGAACTCGCGCGCGGCACGCAGAGACGAGCTGTTGTCGAAGAGCATCGCCATCACGACCGGCGTGTCGGAGCGGTGGAGGTCTCCGAGCGGGCGCGCGACGCCGTCCACTTCGAGCTCGAAATCCGTCAGCTCAAGGTCAAGGACGGGCAGCCCGCTCGCGTCGACGACCGTCGCCGGAATCGGCACGAGGTTCGAGGTGACTCTGACGACCTCGTCCTCGCCGGCCTCCTCCGCCGCGCCGCCCGAAGCCGACGACGACGCGCTCTGACTCGGCCTCGCGGCGGGCGCGGTGTCGGGCGTGGGCGTCGCGGCCGGGAGCATCCACTTCGGGCGCGGCGTGGGCGTCGGCGTCGCTCTGAGGCGCGGCGCGTCGTCGCCCGTTTCGGCGGCGGGCGTCCGGGTCGGCGCCGGTGAAGTCGCGCGCGCCGGCCTCGTCGTCCTCGCGGGCGCGGTCTTCGTCGCGTCCTCGCCCCTTTTGACGCGGCCGGACTGCGCGCCCGACGCGGCGGGCAGAAGCAGCGCGAGGGCGCACGCGACGGCGAGCGCGAGGCGCGTGAGATGCGCGCGCGGCGCGCGTCTGGTCTCACCCGAGACGCGCGCGGCGCGCGTCACGCGGCGACGCCGCCCGGCGTTACCCCCTGCTGCTCGTCGTTCGAACGAAGCCACTCGTCCCATTCCTTTAAAGCAAGCTCGACCTGTAGCGCGTGGCGCTCGCGCTTCTTCTTCACGCGCCGCCGCTCCTCTTCCGCGAGCGGCTGGAGCAGCGCGAACGTGATGTTGACCGGCTGATAACGCTGCGGGTCGGCGCCCGAGACGTAGCGCGCGAGCGCGCCCGTCGCCGTTCGCGGCGGCGCTTCCAGAAGCTCGCGCCCGCGCAACGTGCGGGCGGCGTTTACGCCCGCGAGCCACCCCGTCGCCACCGACTCGACGTAGCCCTCGACGCCGCTGATCTGCCCGGCGAAAAAGATTTTCGGCCGGTCGCGCATTTGCAGCGTCGGCGCGAGCACGCGCGGGGCGCAGATGTAAGTGTTGCGGTGAATCTGCCCGAACTGGAGGAACTCCGCCCGCTCCAACCCCGGTATCATTCTCAGCACGCGCGCCTGTTCGCCGTAGCGTAGATGATTCTGGAAGCCGACGAGGTTGTAGGCGTCGGCCATCAAATTCTCCTGACGGAGCTGCACGGCCGCGTAAGGCTCTCTTCCGGTGCGCGGGTCGCGCAGGCCGACCGGCTTCATCGGCCCGTAGCGCAGAGTGTCGACGCCGCGACGCGCAAGCTCCTCACTCGGCAGGCACGCCTCGAACCAGCGCGTCTCCTCGAAGCGCTGGAGCGGCACGCTCTTGGCCGCGACGAGCTCCTCGTAAAAGCGCGCGTACTGCTCCTCGTCGAAGGGGCAGTTGAGATAGTCGTCGCCGCCCTTGCCGTAGCGCGCGGCGCGGAAGGCGATGGAGGTGTCGACCGAGTCGGCGGCGACGATGGGCGAGATGGCGTCGTAGAAGTAGAGTTGTGTGGAGTCCGTGAGGCGCGCGATTTCGGCGGCGAGCGCGTCGGAGCAGAGCGGGCCGGCGGCGATGACGGTCACCGCGTCCGCGTCAACGCGCTTCACCTCTTCGCGGACGAGCGTGATTAGCGGGTGCGACTCGATGCGGCGCGTGACGGCCTCCGCGAAGCGCTCGCGGTCGACGGCCAGCGCCGCGCCGGCCGGCACGCGCGTCTCCATCGCCGCTTCGAGCACGACCGAGCCGGCGCGCCGCAACTCTTCTTTCAGAAGGTACGGAGCCGTGCCCGGCTCATCACTCTTTAAAGAGTTCGAGCAGACGATTTCGGCCAGCTTCTCCGTGCGGTGCGCGGGCGTCGGCGTGACGGGGCGCATCTCGTAGAGGCGCACGCGCGCGCCCCCGCGGGCCGCCTGCCAAGCCGCCTCCGCGCCCGCGAGCCCGCCGCCGATGACAACAACCTCAGACATGATTGATGAGTGACGAGTTAAAGACAGATACTAACCCGTCACCCGTCGCTTGTCACTCGTCACTGTTTTTCGGGCTCTTTCGGCGCGTCGAGGCGGCCGTCGTCGGTCTTGGTGCTGAAGCGTTTGTAGTCGCTGAACTCGTGCGTCGCGTTGACGGTGACGCCCGCGAAGAGAAAGACTTTGGCCGAGAGGTTGACCTGCGAGAAGCGCGGCAGCCACACGCCGTCGGGCATCCGCGCCTGCTCGAAGACGAAGGCCGAGCCCGGCTTGATGGACGCGAGCAGCCCGCCGCCCATCTTGAACCCCTCGGCGAAGTGGGCTTCGAGCCGCATCACGTGGCGGTCGGCCGGGTCTATCCAGACCGTGCCCGCGAGCTTCGAGACGACGCTCTCGGCGCGGTTCTTGGCCTTGAAGCCCGCGCGCGGGCGGAAGTCGAAGACGACCGCGTCGCGCTCGCGGAAGCGCTCGCTGCGCGGGGCGACGAGTTCGGTCGCGCGCAGGAAGGTCGCGATGCCGATGTCGTCCTCGTCCCCCTCGTCGGCCGACGCGCCGCCGGCCTTCCTCTTCTGCGCCTCGCGCTTCGCCGCGCGCTCGGCCTTTTGTCGCTCGCGCTTCTGTTCGAGCTTCGGCAGCTCGCGCTCGGCCTTCTCCAACTCCTCGGTGACGCGCCGCTCCTCCCTCGCCGCGCGCTCCGGCGCGAGCGCCGCGCCGTTCTCGCTGACGAGCTTCATCACCCAGCCCCAACCCGCGACGGGGTAGACTTCGTGCACCGTCACGGTCTCTTTCGTCACCTCGCCGCGGTCGTTGACCTTGCGCTCGGTGACCTTGCGCGTGAACGTGTAATCGTTGACGCGGCGGTCGACCTCCCGCTGGTTCCGTTCGAGGTCGCGCAGGAGCGCGGCCACGTCGAGCGCCGCGTCGGCCGGCGGCTCAAAGAGCGCGTCCGAGAGCGCCGCGTTGTAGCGCGCCTCGCGCAGCGTGAGAAGGAGCGAGGGCTCCCCCTTTCGCTCGACGCTGATGCGGTGCGGCTCAAGGATTTGCGCGTCGTCGCGCGCGCGGTAGTCGCCCAGACGCAGCGTCAGGCCGCGCGCCTCGTCGGAGACTTTGAACAGCAGTTTCGAGGTCGCGCCGAACGAGTAGCGCAGTCGCGCGCCCGCGCGCGTCGAGAACTCGACGACGTAGGCCGTCTCGGCCAACACGTCCTCGACGCCGGCCGTGCGCGCGAGCACCTTCTGCTTCTTGTAGTCGGCGAGCCGGCCCGCGTCGAGCAGCGCGTGCAGGCGCGCGGCGTAAGCCTCGCGGTCGGTGAGCGTGCGCAAGATTCCGTCCGGGCCGCGCGCCCAAGCGGTGCGCGCGTTGGCCGCCGAGTTCATCTCGCCCGAGTCGAGCAGCAGGTCGGCGCGCGAGGCGGCGGGCGCTTTCGTGTGCGTGCGCGCCGTGCCCGCTTCAGCGCCGTCCGCGCCGCGCACGTCCCACACGTAGCTCGCGTCGCGAATCGCGGCCACGCGCTTTTTGCCGCCAATCGCCTTCAGGTAAGCCTCCACGATCTTCTCGGGCGCGGGCAGCTTCTTCGGCGCGCGCGCGTCCGACTGCGCGTGGGCCGCGGGGCCGAGCGCGACGAGAAGCGCGAACGCGCCGCACGCACGCCGGAGCGCCGACTTTGCTCTCAGGTTCATCTCGAAGCGTCCTTAACTCAGAAACGGCGACGCGGGGAGGACTCTGTTTTTACGCGCCGCGAGGCCGCGCGGTTGCAACCGCTGCCGCGCGAAAAGTATAAGGCAGCCGAGTCCGAACGTCCCGGCTGCCTCGTCGAGCCTCGCGCGTTATTAACTGTCGGCCGGGCGCGTCGAATCACCCGCTGACGGCTGACCGCCGAACGCCGAACGCTGGCCGCTTCCTACGACGGCTGACCCTCGGTCGTCTCCGACGCGTCGGGCGGCTGCGGCACGTCCGAGTCCATCGCCGCCGCCGACTCCTGCTCGGCCTCCAACTCGTTCTCCTCGTTGTCGCGCGCCTCGTCCGCCGCCGTCTCTCTACGCTCGTTCGTCATCACTCGTCAAGCCTCCCTCTCAAAACCCTTAAGCCACTTCGGAGACGGCCGACCGCGCGGCCGCCCGTTTCGAGACCGCGCGACCTCAGCCCGCGCCCGGCTGGCCGCCATGCCCCCTGCCGCCCGACTCGCTGAACCTCTTGCCAGACCTCTTCTGCACGGTCTTCTTCGCCGCGCCCGTCGGCCCGCGCCCCCGCGCAGCCTTTGCGCCGCCCTTCTTCGCCCCACCCTTCTTCGCGCCGCCCTTAGCGCCGCTGCTCTTCTTCGCGGCACTCGCGGCCAGCTTCCCGGTCTTCTTCGCGGCCTTCTTAGAACTCTTCTTCGCGGCCTTCTTCGCCCCCTTCTTCGCGCCCGCCGACGAAGCCGCGGCCGACCTCTTAGCGGCGCCCTTCGCGCCCCTCTTCGCGCCCTTGCCGGCGGCCTTCCCCGCTCCGCCGCCTCCGGCCGCCGCCGCCTCGCGCCTGCGCCCGACGCGCTCGCGCACTTCCTCCATCAGACGCTGCTTGCGCTCGGCCTCGTCCTCCGGCGTCTCGCCCGGAATAAAGTTCACTTCTTCGAGGCCGCCGGTGCGCGGCACGACATCCTCGCTCGCCCCGCCCTCGTTCTTCGTCCGGTTGAGGTCGTCGAACTGCCCCCCGCGCACCTTGTAGCGGTCGACGTTCCGTGTTGGGTCTTTCGGCATCTCGCTTCGTCTCCTCCCTCCCGAGTTGCGCCCGCTTGACATCAAAACGGGCCGCTCCGTATATTCATTTCCTGCCAACGCCACCTTAGCTCAGTTGGTAGAGCGACTGATTCGTAATCAGTAGGTCTCCGGTTCAAATCCGGAAGGTGGCTTCATAAATTTCGTTTCAGACAAGATAGCGCGAAAAGAAAAGAACGGGCAACGCTAGGGTTGGCCCGTTCTTTTCTTTTCGCGCCCGGCGTGCCTGATCGCCGGCGCAAATTCTTCGCCGCTGACGTTCTACTTCGTGCGCGTCGGGTCGATGACGATTGTCATGCTCGGCCCCGAGTCGCCCTCGATCATCGCGCGCGCCGCGTGCGCGAACACGTCGCTCAGGAGCACGCCGTCGGAGAGCAGCACGCCGTCGGCCAGCAGCACGCCGTCGGCGAGGATGACGCCGTCGGCCAGCAGTACGCCTTCCGACAGCAGCGCGCGCGTGCCCATGTAGATGGAGCCCTCGCTGATGGTGATGCCGGCGCTCGTCAGGATGTTGTCGCTCAGCATGACGCCGTCGCTCAAAAGCACGCCGTCACTCAGGAGCACGCCGTTCACCTCCAGAGTCCCGTCGGCGAGCAGCACGCCCGTGCCGTAGACGCCCTGATACTTCGTGATGAGGTTCGCGCCCGTCGCGAAGGTGTGATCCATGACGACGCCCTGCGACCAGTAGAAGGTGTGGCCCGAGACGGTCGTCTGCGGCGCGGGCGCGGGGGCCGTCAGCAGCGGGCTGCCGACCGGCGTCGCGTTCGTCAAATCCGTCCGCACGAGGCGCGCGAGTCTGACCGCGCCCTCGACGTTGAGCGCGCCCGCGCCCTGCTCGAAGTTGTTGAAGCCGGCGAGCGGCTGCGCCGTGTACTGCAAAATCGCCTTGACGAGATTCGGCGTCAGCGTCGGGTTCGCTTGGAGCATCAGGGCCGCCGCGCCCGCGACCGCCGGGGCGGCCATCGAAGTGCCCGACAAATACATCTGCTCGCGCGTCGTCGGGCCGGCCACGTTGGCGTCGAGCGTCGGGTTCTGCAAGACGAGCAGGTTGGTGGGCGACTGCGCCTCGACGATCTTGTTGCCGGGCGCGACGAGGTCGGGCTTCAAGAGGTTGTCGTAGTGGCGGACGCCGAGGGCGTCAGTCCAACCGCTGCGCGTCGGCCCGCGCGACGAGTAGCTCGCCACGCCGTCGTCAGCGCGCGCGTCGGTGCCGAAGGTGTTCGCCGCGCCGACCGTGATGACCGAGGGGTCGTTGCCCGGCGCGTGAATCAGCCCGTAGACCTTCTCCTCGACTCCGCCCGCGCCCGTGCGCTTGCCCTGATTGCCGGCCGCCGCGACGACGACTATCCCGGCGTCGACGAGGCCGCGCGCGGCGAGGCAGAGCGGGTCGTCGCGGTAGGAGTCGACGGCGGCCGTGCCGAGGCTCATGTTGACGACGCGTATATTGTGGGCCGCGCGGTTGGTGCGCACCCAGTCGATTGCCGACAGGAGCGACGAGACCGTGCCCTTGCCCGCCGAGTTGAGCACGCGCAGGTTGATGATTTTGGCGTTGGGCGCGACGCCGCGGTATGCGCCGGCGGCGACGGCGTCACCGCCGGCCGCTATCGAAGCGACGTGCGAGCCGTGGCCGTAAGGGTCGTCCGTGCGGCCCTCGCCCGTGAAGTCGACGCCGAGGATGCTGCGCTGGACGCCGTTCTTGTCCGCGAAGTTGCGGTGCTGCGTGTAGATGCCGGAGTCGAAGACGGCGATGCCGACGCCCGTCGCGTCGTAGGGAGTCGCGCCGCCGAGCGCGCGCGCCGCGTCGGCGCCGGAGGTGAGCGACAGGTGGCCGAGCTGTTTGACCTCGCGGTCGAGTGAGACGTAGCGAACGTCCGTGCGCGCGGCGACGGCCGTCACGTCCTTCGCCTTCATGCGGACGGCGCGGAAGCTGTAGTTCTTGAAGGCCGGCTTCTGCGTCGCGCCTTTTGATTTGAGGTCGGAGTCGAGCGCGCTCGTCCACGAGGAGGCGGGCCGTACGATGACGTTGACGAAGTTGTCGGCGGCCGTCTCCCTGACCTTCTGGCGGAGGTCGGTGCCGACCTTGTCTTTAACGACGCCGGCGAGTTGCGCATGGGTCGAGGGGACGACGCGTTGGTCGACCAAGATGATGCCGAGCACCAGCGAGAGCGCGGCGGCGAGCGAGGCGAGGCGGCGGAGTTGACGGTTGGGGTTAGCCGTTTTCATTTTTTGAGTGCCCTGCGGGCGGCCTGTCGAATGACGGACAGGATGTTTTCGCCGTCCCTTCTTCAACCGTCGTGCCAACGACAAACGAAGACCTCGGACGTGACAGCAAGCCGCAACTCAGCGGACGACAGGCGTGACGGCTAAAACGCCACCTGTCAACAGTTTAAGGGCGTGCGGACGGGAGTCGTCGCGCGGGCGCGGGCGACGGCGAGGGGTGATGCCGAGTGAGTCGTCGCGCGGGCGGGTCGGTCGGGTTCGGTCAAATTCGTCGGGGCAGTTTGACCGACATCGTTCAGACGCGGCGCGCGAATCCGGTTGACCGGGGCGCGCCGTTGGAATACAAACGTCCGGCTCTGCGAGTGACACCGGAGAGGAGCAGAAGCGTCAGCTCATGTTCAAAGAGTTTCGAGAGTTCATCACGCGCGGGAACGTCTTAGACCTCGCCGTGGCCGTCATCATCGGCGCGGCCTTCGGCCGCATCGTGACCGCGCTCGTCGAGGGCGTGCTGATGCCGCCCGTCGGGATGCTCACCGGGGGGGTAGATTTCACGAGCCTCTTCTACGTGCTCGACGAGTCGAGGGGCGTGCCCGCCTCGCTCGCCGACGCGAAGGCCAAAGGCATCCCCGTCATCGCCTACGGGCAGTTCCTGAACGAGGCCGTCACCTTCCTGATCGTCGCCTTCGTCATCTTCCTCATCGTGCGCTACGCCAACCGCCTGCTCAGCAAACAGGCGACCGACGCCGGGCCGACGACGAAGGACTGCCCGCGTTGTCTCTCGACCATCCCGCTCAAGGCGACGCGCTGCTCGCAGTGCTGCGTGGACTTCGGGTGAAGAATGAAGGCTGCAAGGTGGAGGATGAAAGAGGGGCCG
>DASQDT010000212.1:0-4988 GCA_035634035.1 Pyrinomonadaceae bacterium
GCCCAGTTGTTCGAGTGGGCCATCGCGACGGGGCTCGGGTCGCGGCCGGCGTTCGGGTCGCCCGCCGCGTAGTGGAGCGGCGAGTGCGTGGCGACCGCGCCGTCGCTCGGGCGGACGTGGAGGTTCTGGTTGCTCGAAGTCGTGACGCGCAGGCGGTCGATCGTCGGGTCGAAGTCCATCGCGGCCTCGCCGACGAGCGGCAGCGGGTTCGGCGTGACGAGCGTGGCGAGGGCGTTCAGGGTGTTGATGGTGTAGAGGTGCGTGACCGAGCCGTCGCCGGTGCGCCCGAGCGCGTAGAGCGCGCCGTTCGCGGGGCGGAAGTCGATGTCCGTGACCGACTCGCCGGGCAGGAGGCCCGTGATGGGAGTCTCGACCTGCGTCGTCTCGACGGAGGACGAGGAGAAGCGGACGAGCTCCTGACGGCCGTTGACGGCGAAGATGGTGAACTGCGGCGGCAGCACCGCGATGTCGCGGACGAAGCCGGGCGAGGGGAGCGGCCCGATGAGCGTGGCCGCCCCCGTGGCGAGGTTGATGCGGTAGAGGTCGGGGATGAGGACGGTCGGGCTGTTGAGCTTCAAGACGGCGTAGGCCACCCCGCTCACGGGCGCGACGTCCATGCCGCCGTTGACGGCCGCGAGGACGCCGGTCGGCCCGACGTTCATTATCTCGCCCGTCCGCGTGTTGATGCGGACGAGCGCGTTGTTGCTGCGCGTGAAGCCGTAGAGCGTCGCGTGGGTCGCGCCGTCGAAGGGGTTGTCGTAGGCGACGGTGATGATCTGCCCGCCGCCCGTCAGCGTCGGGTCTTGACGCGAGAGCGTCTCCGTGGGGAAGCGCTCGGGCTGGATGCTCAGGTTGTGGTTCTCGTCGCTGATGAGGCGCGCGCGGTCCTCGACGGGGTCGAAGTCGAAGCCGTACTGGCGGTCGGCGGTCGTTGGGACGCCCGGCGAGAACGGGTTCGGCGTGACGGGGCGCGCGGCGAAGGTGTCGAGGTCGATGAGGTAGAGCCGGCTGTCGTCGCCGAGCGCGTAGAGGCGGCCCGTGGCCGGCCGGAAGTCGATGCCGAGCAGCGTCGCCGTCGTCCCCGTCACGTTGCCCTGACGGAGGAGGACGTGCGGGGCGTTCGTGTCGAACATGATGAGCTCGCGCTGGCCGCGCAGCGCGATGACGGGGACGGCGCGGGCCGACTCGGCGGCGGCGAAGAGGAACAGCAGGGCGCAGAGGGGCGCGAGCGCGCGGCGGCGGCTCGTGAGAGCAGTTGTCTTCATCATTTGTTTCCTTAAACGGGGAGCGGTTTTTTCCCGCACGACGGGGACGAGCGCCGACGGGGACGGGCGCGACACTCGGGGAGCGACGGCGAGTCTATTTCCGTTCCGGCGCGCCTGTCAATAGGTAACTCAGACGGTCGCCGTGCCGGGCTGAAGGCCCGCGCTGCCCTCGGCGAAGACGACCCCGGCGGCGGCCTCGTCCGTGAGGCGCGACCACCCGCGCGGCGTGTGGCGGAAGGTCTCGCTCGAAGAGGGCGCGAACGCCCCCTGCTCGGGCCGCCAAGAGAGGCGCTCGACGTTGAGGTGCGGGTGGCTGACGCGGAGGACGTTGAACGAGTTGGTCTCGCCGCGGTGGCGCGTCGAGGTCGCCGTGCCGGCTTGGATGACGAGGGCGGAGTGGCCCTCGACCTTGTAGCGCTCGGCCGTCGCGCCGGTGTGCGAGACGTGGAGGTGGCCGGAGAGGAGCGCGTCAGCGCCGCAGCGCGCGAGCGCGGCCATCGCGCGCTCGGCGCGGCCGACGAGGTCGCCGGCGTCGTGGCCTTCGGGGAGGTCGAACGGGTGGTGCGTGACGAGGAACTTCGTCACCTCGTCGCGGTAGGCGCAGAGGCGCTCGCCGATGCGCGCGACCTGACGCTCGTTGACGCGCCCGTCCTTGAAGGTCAGAGAGCGCGCGGTGTTGATTCCGAGGACGACAATCTCGTCGTCGGCGTAGAACGGTTCGAGGTCTTCGGAGATGAAGCGGCGGTACTTGGAGAGCGGGGCGAGGAAGCGCTCCCAGACGCGGTAGAGCGGCACGTCGTGGTTGCCGGGGACGACGACCTGCGGGCGCGGCAGGCGGTCGAGGAACTCGCGCGCCCGCCGGAACTGCGACGCGCGCGCGCGCTGCGTCAGGTCGCCCGAGACGGCGACGAGGTCGGGCCGCAAGCGGTTGACGGTCTCGGCGACGGCCGCGACGACGCGCTCGTCCGTGCGCCCGAAGTGGAGGTCTGAGAGGTGGACGATCTTTCGCATGACTCAATCCCGAGGCACGATGACGCGCAAGGCGCGCGGGCGTATCCGGTAGTGCAGGGGCGTGCGCATGATTGTCACCTCGCCGTCGGTCGCGACCCTCATGCGCCGCGGCCGTCGCGTCTCGATCCAAATCTCTTTGGCCGTCAAGGCGTCGAAGTCTTTGGCCTCGCGCAGGCGGCCCGCGAGCGCGCGCACGGCGAGGAGCAGGAGGCCGAATCGTCCGGTGCGGTGCGTGACGTAGAGGCTCAAGACGCCCGCGTCGAGACGCTGCCGCGCGCCGATTTGCAGGCCCTCCATCTCGTAGACGTTGTTGCCGACGAAGACGAAGGGCGTCTTTCGGATGAGCGTGCGGCCGTCGGCCGAGAGTCGCACGGTCAGAAAAGGGTAGCGGCGGAAGACGGCGAAGGCCGCGAACAAAAAGGCCGTCCACTTGCCGCGGCCCAGACGCTCCTGTTCTTTCCGCCTGCGGCGCACGATGCGCGGGTAGAGGCCGATGCTTGAGTTGTTGACGAAGACGCGCCCGTTGACCTCGCCCACGTCGACGACGATCGTCCGCCCGCCGGCCGCGACGCGCGCCGCCTCGTCGAGCGCGAGCGGGAGTCCCAAGTCTTTGGCGAAGTGGTTGAACGTGCCGAGCGGGAGGACGCCGAAGCGCCGCTGCGTGCCCGCGACGAGCGCGGCGAGCGCGCCGATGGTGCCGTCGCCGCCGCCGGCGACGAGCGTCGTGTCGCCGTCGCGCTCTTCGACCGCGGCCCGCGCCTCGCGCAGGGCCTCCGCGCCGTCGCTCGTCACGCGGACGCGCGCGTCGAGTCCGGCGTCGCGGAAGACGGCGGCCAGCGAGTCGCGCGAGAGCGCGTCGCCGCTCGTCCCGGCGGTCGCGTTGACGATGACATCGGCGGTCGGCGTCATGCGTTGCGGCGGCGCTGCCGACGAACTCAAAAAATCAAGTCGTCCGTCGCGGCGTTCATCAGAAAAAGGCGGGCGAAGTCCCCTCGCGCGCCGGGGATTCGCCCGCCTTCAGGTTGCGTCGTGCCTCGGGCGTCAGCCGCGCGGCGTCCCCGCCGGGCCGCCGGCGTCGGTCGCCGAGGCGGTCGCGGCCGAAGCCTTCGCCGCCTGATGTTCGAGCTGCGAGCGCTGCGCCACCTCGCGCTGCGTCGAGAGGTCGATGCCGACGAGGTCTTTGAGCTTGCCGAGGATGGCCGGCAGCACGACCGCCTGCGCCGTCTTCGACAACTCCTCGACGGCGCGGTCGCCGAGCGTCGAGAGCTCCTGCTGGAGACGGTCGTAGGCGCGCGTCTCGCGGAAGCGCTCCATGAGGCCCGGCCCCGAAGGCTCGCTCGCGCCGGCCGAGTCGGCGTAGTGCGAACTCTGCATCGCCCGCGACCCGCCCGCGTCGTGCTCGGCGGCGGCCGCGAACATCTGCGGCGAGGCGACCGACGAGGCGCGCGACGCGCCCGCCGCGCCCGACTCGTAGCTGCGCCCGACCGGCGAAGGCCCGCCCGCCGTGCGGACGTCCGAGAGGCTCTCGCCCGCGTCGTAGTAGCTCTCGTCGTCCTCGTCGTAGTCGTCTCCGCCGCGGCCGACGATGGCGCCGCCGACCGCGTAGCCGACGACGAGGCCGACGCCCAAAGCGCCGACCGAGAACTCGACGGGGCGGCGGCGGTACTGCTCGCGCCAGTCGAGCGAATCGCTGATCGACTCTCTCACCTGCTGGTACTGGGTCACGACTGTCTCCTTGATCTCCGAAACGGTCTGCGAGATGGACTCGCGCGCCTCCTCCATCCGACGCTGAAGCTCCACTTTGGTCGCGTCGGTCGGGTCGGCCTCCGCGGCCGTGGTGTCGGCGGCGCGTTCCAAGCCTACATTTCTTTCTTCAGCCATTGCTTATCCTTCCTTATCTCCTCGACGGTTCGTGCGGGCGTCGGGTCGTGCGCCGCCAGACGGTTCTTCATCACGTAGGCGAGGATGCCGCCGACGACGAGGTAGAGCGCGCCCGTGATGATGAAGCCGAGCGCGTAGTTAATTCGCTCGTCGAACGAGAACAGGCTGGAGATAAAGAACGCCAGAGCGATCTGGACGAGCGCGAACCCGATGGCCGCCATCACCGCGCCGACGGCGATGAACGCCGCGCCGCGCGCGTAGACGGCCGCCTCCTCTTTGAGTTCGACCTTAATCAGCCCGAGCTTGGCGTCGACGAGCGTCATCACGTCGTCGCCGAGTCGGCCGACGAGCGCCGGCAGGCCGTCGATGTCTGCTTGCGCCGGAGTCCGCGCCGAAGTGTCTATCGGCGCGGGCGCGGCGGCGGCGGCGCGCCTCTCAAGTTCGGCCATCGCCCACCTCCCTCCAAGGAATGCCTAAAGTTTTAAAGTCCGGGGCCCGAAGTCTGCACGCGAGCTTAGGGCGACTCGGGCGCGCCCGTCTGTCCGCTTCCGTCCGTGCCGCGGAGCCCGCGCGCCTCTCACGTGAGGCGCGGGCTCCGCGGCGCGAACCTGCACGGCCCGACCCTCTACCGGCGGCTGCTGCGGATCAGGAGGCCGATGATGAAGCCGGCGGCGGCCGAGATCAGGAGGGCCTGACCCGGCTTCTGGCGCGCGTACTCCTTAGCCTCGTCGGCGATCTGCGAGTAGTCCTTGTTGCGCAGGTCGGTGATCTTCTCGCCGACGACGCCCGCCTTGTCGGCGACGTACTCACGCCCGCGCGAAGCGACGTCGG
>DASQDT010000213.1:0-6161 GCA_035634035.1 Pyrinomonadaceae bacterium
GTCCGTGACGAGCTGTTGCAGGAACATATTCGAGACGGCGAAGAAGCAGACCATCCCGAAGCCCGTCGCGAAGACGAGCGCGAGCGACAGGCGCGCGGGCGCGAGGAGGGCGAAGCCCATGATGCAGAGCGAGGCGGCGAACGAGCTCGACAGCACGAAGCGCCCTTTGCGCGGGAAGTCGCCGAGGTAGGCGAGCAGCACCGCGCCGCACAGCGCGCCCGCGCCGGCCGCGCCCGTCAGAAGCGACAGCCCCGTCTCGTCCCACCCGAACACGTCGCGCGCGAAGACCGGCATCAGGACGAGGTACGGCGTCCCGAACAGGCTGACGACGACCGAGCACACCAGCAGCACGCGCACGCGCGGACGCCCGCCCGCGTAGCGGAAGCCCTCGACGAGGTCGCCCCACAGGGCGCGGCGGCCGGGGATGACGCGCGGCGGGGCGGAGCGCGCGCCGCCCGCCCCGCCGAAGCGCACGCCCGCGAGCGCCGCGACGATGGCGACGTAGGAGACGGCGTTTGCGTAGAAGCAGCCGGCCATGCCGAGCCGCGAGATGGTCAGGCCCGCGAGCAGGGGGCCGATGACGCGCGAGAGTTGGAACTGCGTGGAGTTGAGCGCGATGGCGTTCGAGAGGTCTTCGCGGCGGACGAGGTCTGACGTGATGGCCTGATACGACGGGCCGGCAATCGCCCAGCACGCGCCCGTCACGAACGAGAGCGCGAGGATGATCCACACGTCCGAGGCGTCCGCGACGACGCCCGTCGAGACAAGGACGGCGAGCGCGAGCGCCGAGAGCCCCGCGCCGGCCTGCGTCACGATGAGCAGACGCTTGCGGTCGAGGAGGTCTGCGAAGACGCCGCCGACGAGCGTGAGGAAGAGGCCCGGCGCGGTCGCCATCAAGCCGTCGAGGCCGAGCCAGAAGGGCGAGTCGGTCAGCTCGTAGACGAGCCACCCTTGCGCGACCGTCTGCATCCACGCGCCGACGTTCGACAGAAAAGAGCCCGCCCAGAAGAGTCTGAAATTCCTCTGCCCGAGCGCGCGAAACATCGCGCCCGCCCCGCGCCCGCCCGCCGTAATTGTCCCCTCGCCCATCGGCCCTCATTGTAACGCGGAACTCACGGCGTGAGCGTCAGGATGACGACTTCGGGCGGGACGCGGAAGCGCACGGGGATGATGCTCGTGCCGACGCCGCCGCTGACGTAGAGGTGTCGGCCGCCCTCGACGACGTGGCCCATCGCGTAGCGCTCGCCGAACTGCGAGGGGACGACCGGCCGCCCGACGAGCGGGAGACAGACCTGCCCGCCGTGCGTGTGCCCGGCGAGCGTGAGGCTCACGCGCTCGGGCACGTCGGGGAAGAGGTCGGGGTTGTGCGTGATGAGGATGACGGGCTCGCCTTCGCCCGCCTGCGCGAGCGCGCCCTCGACGTGCGGCGTGCGCGTCCAGAGGTCTGCCACGCCCGCGACCCACAGCCCGTGCCCTTCGCGCTCGACGCGCGCCGCGCGGTTCTCAAGCACGACGATTCCCGCGCCTTCGAGCGCCGACGTGACGCGCGCGCCGTCGAGCCACCAGTCGTGGTTGCCGAGCACGGCGAAGACGCCGTGCGTCGCGCGCAGGCGTCCCAGCTCCGCTGCTATCTGCTCCGGCGCGACGAACTCCCCGCCGACGACGTTTTGGATGACGAAGTCGCCCAAGAGCACGACGAGGTCGGGCCGCTCGGCGTTCGTTCGCTCGACGACGCGCCGCAGCTTCTCCAAACCCGTGTGCGGCGAGCCGACGTGCAGGTCTGTGAGGACGGCGACGCGCAGGCCCGCGTGCTCCGCGCGCCAACGCGGCACGCTCAGGGTCTCGCGGTGGACGGTGAGGCTCGCCGGCTCAAGCCAGAAGGCCCACAGGCCGAGGGCGATGAAGATGAGGAGGAGCGCGGCGAGCACGCGCCGCGCTATTTTTCCGAGCCTGTCGAGTCTGTTCATCGCGTGGGGCGAAAACGCGCGCGTCGAAGTCTTCACTCGCGACGCCAAGCGGAGAGCGGGCGGCCCGTGCCGCCGCGCCGCCGGGCGACGATCTCGGCGAGGATGGAGAGCGCGACCTCTTCGGGCGTGACCGAGCCGATGTCGAGGCCGACGGGCGCGCGCACCTCGCGCAACTCCTCTTCGGCGAACCCGTCTCCGCGCAGGCGCGCCAAGACGATGTTCGTCCGCCGACGACTTCCGATCATGCCGACGTAGTCGGGCCGCGCCCGGAGCACGGCGCGCAGGCACTCCTCGTCCTCGTTGTGACCGCGCGTGACGACGGCGACCGAAACATTGCGGCCCGCCCCGATGGCCTCACGGACGGGCTCCGTCCAGTTCGGCGCGGCGACGAGTCTGACGTTCGCGTCTCTGAAGCGTTCGGGCGCGACGAAGTCCTCGCGGTCGTCGATGAGCGTGACGCGGTAGCCGAGCGCCGAGGCGAGTCGGGCGAGTGCCGCGCCGACGTGGCCCGCGCCGCAGACGACGACGTGCGGCTCGGGCTCGACGCGCTCGAACATGACGCGCGCGCCGCGCAGCTCCGCGCGCTCGGGCGCGAACTCGTTGACGAAATAAGTGCGCGCCTCCGTGCGCGAGGCGAGGAAGGCGAGCGCGTGCGCGGCGACGCGCTCGTCGAGCCCGGCGTCGCCGGTCGTGCCGGCCGTCGCGCCCGTCTCTTCGACGAGGAGCTTCGCGCCGGCGCGCAGGTCGTGTGCTGTTGTCTCTTCGTCGGGAGCGGAGACGACGGTGGCGAGCGCGGCGAGCGCGCCGTCGCGGAGGACGCGCGCGAGGGCGCGCGACAGTTGTTGCCGGGAGTCTCGCTCGTCGGGCGCGCCCATCGCTTACGGCGCGCGGCGGTCGAGCGACTTGCCGTCCGCCGCGCGGCCGATGCCGATTGACGCGAGCGCGCGGCGGACGAGCCAGACGGGGCCGACGACGAGGAAGACGGGGTTGCGGAAGAAGGCCGGCTGGTTGCCCTCGATGAAGTGGCCGACGAACTGCAAGACCCAGCCGCCGACGAACAGCGCCAGCGCCCAGCGCCAGTCCCAGAGGAAGAGCGGGAGGCTGATGACGATGGCCGGGATGCCTATCGAGTGCGTCAGCTTGTTCAGAGGGTGTCGGTGCTTCGCCTTGTACTCTTCGATGAAGGATGCGGGCATGGTCGACCTCACTGTTCTTCGGGCTTCCACACGTCGATGAAAATCTCCATCGTGCCGCCGCAGACCATGCCCTCCTCGCTGGCCTCGTCGGCGGTGAGGCTGAAGCGTTGGAGCGCGGGCCTTCCGTCGCGCATCGCCTCGCGCGCCTCGGCCCAGACCTCGGCCTCGACGCAGCCGCCGCCGACGGTGCCGGCCGTCGCGCCGCTCTCGAAGAAGAGCATCTTCGCGCCGCGCCGCTGCGGGGTGGAGCCGCGCGTCTCGGCCACGGTGGCGACGACGACGCGACGCCCCGCCGCGCGCTCCTCGTCGATGAGGCGGTAGATTTCTGTTTGCGAAAGCACGTCTAAGGCTCGTCGGGCGGGGGCGGCGTGTCGCTCGTCTCGCGCTCGGGCGCGCGCGCCGGGTCGCCCGTCGTGTTGACGGCGGGCGTCGGCGAGGTGTTGGTCGTCGGCCCGCCCTGCTCGTTCTCGGCCGCCTCGATGCGCGCCTTGATGCGCGTCACCTCGTTGTCGGCAGAGGCGACGGCCGACTCAAGGCGCACGCGGCTCGTCGCCAGCATTTCGAGCTGCGCGCGGACGCGGTCGCGCTCGCGCTCAAGGCCGCGGCGGATGGAGTCGCGCACGGCCGCCGGGTTGAGCGAGCCGATGAGCGCGGCGCGGCGCTCGATGGCGTCGGGCTCAAGCTCCTCTTCGAGCTGGGCCGCGCGCTCTTGCAGGGCGAACTCCTTGTCCGCCACGTCGCGCAGTTGGGCGCGCAACCCCTCGGCCCTCTGCTCGGCGCGCGTCAGGCGTTCGAGGTCGACGAGGATGCGCTGCTCGCCCTTGAGCTGCGTCACCTCGTCGGAGAGCTTCGTCACGGTGTTTGAAAGTCTCTCGACGGTCTCGCGCATCTCGTCGCGCTCGGCCTCGTCGGCGGCGCGCCGCGTCGCGGTCGTCGTGCGCCCCGTGCGCCGGCGCGTCGGCGCGGCCGTCTCGTCCTGCGCGCCCGCGCCGTCGGCCGCGGAGACCAGACGCGGCTCCGAAGCGTCGGGCGACGGCAGGGGCGTCGGCGCGGGCGCGACCGCGCGCGTCGTGCGGACGGGGTTGGTCGCGCGGCGCGAAGGGCGGTTGCGCGTCTGCCCTGCGCCCTCGCGGACGAGCGCGGTCGCGAAGAGCGCCGTCGCGAAGACGAGCGCGGCCAGCAGCGTGAACCTTCTGAGCTTCATCGAAGACCTCCGGCGAAAAACTTAACGCCCCCTTTACACGCCCCGCGCGGGCGAAGGGTTCCACTCTCACCCCGACTGAATCTTGAAGCTGATGTCGACGGCGCGCGCCGAGTGCGTGAGCGCGCCGACGCTGACCAAGTCGACGCCCGCCTCGGCGTAGGCGCGCGCGTTCGCCAGCGTGATGCCGCCCGACGACTCAAGGAGCACCTGCGGGGCCAGCTCGCGCGCGACGCGGACGAGGTCGGCCGTCTCCTCGGGCGTGCGGTTGTCGAGGAGGAGTATGTCGGCGCCGGCCCGTATCGCCTCGCGCAGCTCCTTCTCCGTCGTCACCTCGACCTCAATCTTGTGCAGGTGACCGACCGACGCGCGCGCCCGCTCGACGGCCGTCGCCACCCCGCCCGCGAGCGCGATGTGGTTGTCTTTGATGAGCACGCCGTCGTCGAGGCCGAAGCGGTGGTTGCGCCCGCCGCCCGCCTGCACGGCGTACTTCTCAAGCATCCGCAGTCCCGGCGTCGTCTTGCGCGTGTCGACTATCTGCGCGCGCGTGCCCTCGACGGCGCTGACGAACTGCCGCGTCAGGGTCGCTATCCCCGACAGGCGTTGCAGGAGGTTGAGCGCGAGGCGCTCGCCCGCGAGCAACACGTCGGCGAAGCCGTGCGTGCGCGCGATGACCTTGCCGGCCTCGACCTCGTCGCCGTCGGAGACGAAGGCTTCGAGCTGCTGGCCCGAGTCGAGCGTCGAGAAGACGCTCTCGGCGGCTTCGAGTCCGGCGACGACCATCGGCTCTTTGGCGACGAAGCGGCCGCGCGCGCGCTGCTGCCGCATCACGACCGACTGCGTCGTGATGTCGCCGCGCCCGAGGTCTTCGTTGAGGAAGGCCCCGATTTGCGAGTAGAGCGCGCCCTCGTCGAGCCAGCTCATCCCTGAAGTGCCTCCTGCATCTCGCGCAGCGCGCTGATTCGTTGCCGCACGTCGTCGGCGCGTTGCCGCAGTTCCGCGACCTTCTCGGCCGGCGCGCGCCCCGTGAACTGCGGGTTAGCCAACTGCGCCTCCAACTTCTCGAGTTCCTTGCCGAGCTTCTCGCGCTCGCGCCCGATGCGCTCGGCCTCGCGCGCGAAGTCGATTAAGCCTTCGAGCGGGACGGCGACCTCGACGCCGCCCGAGAGGGCCTGCCGGGCCGAGGCGCGCGGCAGCTCCGGCATCTCGTCGAAGAGGGCCACGTCGCTCGCTCGCGTCAGGCGCATGATCTGCGGGACGCTCGCGCCGAAGACCTCGGCCGCGCCGTTCGCGCCCGCCGAGATGACGACCCTGACCTGCTCGCCCGGCCTGACGTTCAACTCCGTGCGGATGTTACGCACGCGCGAGACGAGTTCGATGACCGACTGCATCTCGCGCTCGGCGCGCTCGTCAATCAAACTCTCTTGCGCCTGCGGGTAGGCGGCGAGCATGACGGTCGGGCTAACGTCCGACTCGCGGTAGGCCGCGTGGTGCGACTCGCGCCCGACGCCCGGCAGCATCTGCCAAAGCTCCTCGGTGACGAACGGCATGAACGGGTGGAGCAGCCGGAGCGCCTGCTCAAGAACCGTGAGGGCACGGCTGCGCGCGGCGTCGCGCTCAGGGCTCGGCTCGGCGGCCGTCACGTCCTGTTTGCTGAGCTCGATGTACCAGTCGCAGAAGTCGTCCCAGAAGAAGTGGTAGAGCGACTGGACGGCGGCGTGGAAGTCGTAACCCGAGAGCGCGCCTTCGACCTCGCGCGCCGTGCGGTTGAGGCGCGAGACTATCCAGCGGTCGTGC
>DASQDT010000214.1:0-5992 GCA_035634035.1 Pyrinomonadaceae bacterium
CATCCTGTCATCGGGCGCGCACGTCCGCGCCGGGTAAGCGAGGCGACAGGCCGCCGGGCGGGAGTCCCCCGGCGGCGGCCCGTCGGTAATTTTCTGTGAGCAAAGGTCAACCCGAGACATCCGGACAGCCGACGCTGTCACGCGCCGAGCGGGAAACGCAGACGGCCGCCGAACGCCTGTCGGCACTCGTCGAGAGCGCGCTCGCCTCCGTCGCCGTACGCACGACCGACGGCGTGGGCGAACTGGAAGCCGTCGCCCACCGCATCGAGCGCGCCGCGCGCGACCTCACCGTCGCCCTGCGCGAACTGGCCGAACAGCGGCAGCAGAGCGCCGACGAAGAATGAAGGAGAAATGACGAATGCGGAATGACGAGTGATGAACGGCAGGAACGCTCCGCGCGCCTCGGCTTTCATCACTCGTCATTCCGCATTCGTCATTTCATTCAAAGGAGAAACTGCATGACGGCTACCATGAAGACTGGCACGCGGGAGGCGGGGCGCAGACGCAGTTCGGTCGGGCTCGACAGCCTCGGCATCCGCGCGGGCGTCGGCGTCTACTGGAACCTCAGCGCGCCGGAACTCTACGAGGAGATTGCGCGGCGCGGGGAGGGCGTCTTCTCCGCGCACGGCGCGCTGCTGGTGGACACCGGCGAGCACACGGGCCGCGCCGCCAAGGACAAGGCCATCGTCCGCGAGCCGTCGAGCGAGCAGCACGTCTTCTGGGGCGAGGTCAACAAGGAGTTCCCGCAGGACAAGTTCGACCGGTTGCGCGACCGCATGATGGCCCACGCCGCGGGCCGCGACCTCTTCGTGCAGGACACCTTCGCCGGGGCCGACCCGCGCTACCGCCTGCCCGTCCGCGTCGTCACCGAACTCGCGTGGCACTCCCTGTTCGCGCGCACCATGTTCATCAACGACGAGGGCGGCGACGACCACCGGCCCGAGTTCACCATCGTCAACATACCCTCCTTTCAGGCCGACCCCGAACGCGACGGCACGCGCTCGCAGACCTTCATCCTGATGGACTTCGCGCAGCGCCTCGTCCTCATCGGCGGAACCTCCTACGCGGGCGAGACGAAGAAGTCCGTCTTCACGATTCTCAACTACCTGCTGCCGCAGCGCGGCGTCATGTCCATGCACTGCTCGGCCAACGTGGCGAAGGACGACCCCTCGAACGTTGCCGTCTTCTTCGGCCTCTCAGGCACGGGCAAGACCACCTTGTCGGCCGACCCCGAGCGCCTGCTCATCGGCGACGACGAGCACGGCTGGTCGGACGACGGCGTGTTCAACTTCGAGGGCGGCTGCTACGCCAAAGTCATCAAGCTCTCGCCCGAGGCCGAGCCCGACATCTACCGCACGACGCGCATGTTCGGCACCGTGATGGAGAACGTCGTCTTCGACCCGGCGACGCGCGTCCCCGACTTGGACGACGCCGCGAAGACCGAGAACACGCGCGCCGCCTACCCGCTGACGAGCATCCCGAACATCGTGCCCGAAGGCTACGGCGGCCACCCCAAGAACATCATCATGCTGACGGCCGACGCCTTCGGCGTGCTGCCGCCCGTCTCGCGCCTCACGCCCGAGCAGGCGATGTACCACTTCCTCTCGGGCTACACGGCGAAGGTCGCCGGCACCGAGCGCGGCGTCACCGAGCCGCAGGCCACCTTCTCGACCTGCTTCGGCGCGCCCTTCATGGTCTTGCACCCCGGCGTCTACGCCGACCTGCTCGGCAAGCGGATTGAGGAGCACAAGTCGGCCTGCTGGCTCGTCAACACGGGCTGGTCGGGCGGCCCCTACGGCGAGGGCTCGCGCATGTCCATCAAGTACACGCGCGCCATGATTCGCGCCATTCTCAACGGCTCGCTCGCCGGAGTCGAGACGCGCCCCGACCCCGTGTTCGGCGTCGGCGTCCCCGTCGCCGTCCCCGACGTGCCCGCGGAAGTGCTCACGCCGCGCAACACGTGGCGCGACCCCGAGGCTTACGACCAAAAGGCGCGCGACCTCGCGCGGCGCTTCAACGACAACTTCAAGAAGTACGAGTCCGGCGTCTCCGAGGCCGTCCGCGCCGTCGCGCCGAAGGCCGACTAGCGGGAGACCGAAACGAATCGGTCTTCACGAAACGTCACGCACGAAGAAGGGCGACGCCGATGAAGCGTCGCCCTTTTAGTTTGCCTTCGCGTGAGAGTTGTTCCCGCCGTCGAACTTTATTCCGAGTCGAGTAGAGGCTCGGCCGAGAGCAGTTTGAGGCGCGCGCCCTCGCGGACGAGCGTGAGCCGGAGCACGACGCCGGGGAAGACCCTCGCCTGCGCGCGGACGTTGGGCGCACCCTCCCTGTAGCCGTGGCGGGCCTCGTAGAAAACGTCGGACGAAACCCAGTCAATCTTCGCCTCGCCGCGCGCGACCTCCGCGCCGACGCCGAAGGCCGCGAGCCGGCCTTCGAGCCCCGCCGCGCTCTCGCGCACGAGGCGGGCCATCCGCTCGAACAGGAGAATCCTCCCGCGCATCTGGCGGACGGTTTTAGCCGTCGGCATGAGCGCGCCTTCGTCCGCCCCGCCGTCGGCGTCCGCGCCCGCCCTCAAGCCGAGTTCGGCCGCGACGGCGGCGAGCGCCGGCTCCGCCCGGAGCAGTTCGTCGAACGCCGCCTTCATCTCGTCTTCGTCCGCGCCGTCGTCGTCGCGGCCGGACGCCTCACGGAGCGCCCGGCGGAGGCCGCCCCGGCGCAGCAGCGCGCTCAGGCAGTTGGTGACGGCGGCGTGCAGGCGGCGCAACTCGTCGTCCGTCGCCTCGGCGACGACCGACGGCGTGACGACATCCTCGAACGGGTAGGCCCGCGTGTCGCTCCGCAGACGCGCCGCGAAGTCGCGGACGAACAGGTCGTCGAAGAGCGCGGCGATGTCTTCCGTCTCGCGCAGACGCGCGAGGGCGCGGCCGACCAACTCGCGCGCCTCCGCCTCCTCGGCGGCCTCCTCCTCCGCGCTCGGTCGTCGCGGCGCGTCGGCCGGAACGCTCTCGCCCGACGCGCGGCGGCCCCCGTCCGCCGCCTGCGCGAAGGCGGCGTGGCTCGCGTAGATGAAGATGAGGACGGCGGTGAGCCAGCCGAGGATTTCGAGCCCGTGCTTCAAGACGAGTTCGTTGCGCCGCTGCCGCTGGCGGCGTCGGCGCTGCATGCGTCGTAGGCGTTGGAGCACGACGCGGTCGTCCCTGTGTTCGTCAATCAACATGCTCATTTCCTGAAAGACGCGGGCGGCCCTCGCGTCACCTCCGTCGCTTCCGAAACTTCGCCGCCGCCCGACTCGATTACAAACCTCATGCCACGTCGGGGCCGCGCGAAACCGCGCGCGCCGGGCGCGGCCGACGGCGGGGAAGTGCCGCCCGCCGCCGCCAACTGAAAGAAAATTGCGGCGAGCGGTTTCGGCGCGCGCTTGAGAAGTGAAGCGGACAGCGCGGCGCGTTCGTGTTAATCTTTGCGGCGGCACGGGACGACGGGTGAAGTGATGACAGAGCCGACGAACACAACCCCGCGGGAGTCCGCCGCGCAGAGCGCGACGACGCTGCGCACGGTGGCCGACACGGTGAGGCGCGTGATGCGCGCCGACACGGCGAGCGTCGCCAGTTTCTCGCTCGCCGAGAAGACCATCGCGTGGAAGGCGATGAGCGGCTTCCGCTCGCGCGAGGGTCTGGAAGAGGCCGACGCAGTCACGTCCTTGCAGGGCGAGTTCGCCGAACGGCTCGCGCTCGTGGACGACGCTTCGATTATCGAAATCAAGACGGTGGCGGGCGGCCTGCCCGCGAGCGAGTTCCCCCTGCACAGCGCGGAGGGCGTGATTGATTTGGCGCTCGTGCCGCTGTGGGCGCGCGGCGAGGCGCTAGGCGTTCTGGCCGTCGGCTTCCGCGAGCCGCACCGCTTCAGCGCCGCCGAGAAACAACTGCTCGAAAGCCTCGCCGAGATGGCCGCGCTCGCCCTGGACAACGCGCGGCTGCTGGAGACGGTCGGCGCGGCCAAGAAGATTTGGGAGCAGACCTTCGACGCCATCCCCGACGGCATCATCGTCCACGACGACGAGATGCGCATCGCGCGCTGCAACCGCGAGGCGGCCGAGATGATGGGCTTCGACGGCCCGGCCGAGGCCATCGGCGTCTCCTGCTCGGAAGCCTTCGCCCGCCTCTTCGGCGAGCGCGCCGCCGCCTACCACATGAGCCGGCGCGTCGGCGCGACCACCTCCTTCGAGTTACAGGCCGAGGACGGCCGCCGCTACCTCGTCTCCATCGCCCCGCTGTCGAGTATCGAGCCCGGCGGCGTGTCCGCACAGACGGACGATTCGTCGCCCGCCGAACCCGAAACGGGCGACGCGCAGGACGAGGACGCGAGGCCGCAAGGCTCGTCTTGGAGCGTCATCACGTGGAGCGACATCACGGAACTTTCCGAGATACAGGAACAACTCGCGCGCTCGCGACGGCTGGCGACCGTCGGGCAGATTGCGGCCGGCGTCGCGCACGAAATCAACAACCCGCTCGCCGCCGTCACCACCTGCGCCGAGGCCGTCCAGCGCGGCCTGCGCGCCGAGCCCGCGCTCGCCGAGTTGGCCGAGGAGCGCCAGTGGAATTTTTATCTCGAAGAGATTGTCCGTCAGGCGCTCCGCTGTAAGTCCATCACGCGCGGCCTGCTCGACCTCTCGCGCCAGCGACGCGCGCGCCGCGAGGCGTGCGACATCAACGCGCTGGTCGAGCGCGTCGTCCGTGCCTTCGAGCCGCGCGGCGGCGCGCGCGAGGTGCAGTTCACGTGCGAACTCGACCCGCACGTCGGAGAGGTGGCGACCGACGAGGCGATGCTCCGTCAGGTGCTCGACAACCTCCTGAGCAACGCGCTCGACGCCGTGCCCGACCGCGGCCGCGTCTCCGTCTCGACCGTGCTGCACGGCGAGCGCGTGGCGGTCGAGGTGGCCGACAACGGCCCCGGCATCCCGCCCGAACTTCTGGCGCGCATCTTCGACCCCTTCTTCACGACGAAGGAGGCGGGCAAGGGCTCGGGCCTCGGCCTCGCCATCTCGAACACGCTGGCCGAGGCCGTCGGCGGCGCGCTCACCGTCGAGACGCGCCCCGGCGCGGGCTCGCGCTTCCGCCTCTGGATTCCCCGCCGCATGCCGGAGACGCGTTGACGCGCGCGCGGGCCGCCCGCCCGGTCGCCTTCGCGCTCCCCGCGAACAACTATGACTCGTAAAATCCGCGTGCTGCTCGTTGACGACGACCCGCTGCTGCGCCAACTCGTGACCGACCAACTGGCGCTGTCGGGCTTCGACGCGGCGTCGGCGCAGTCGGGCGACGAGGCGCTGCGCGTGCTCGCCGAGACCGACTACGACGTGGTGCTCCTCGACATCAACATGCCGGGGCTGTCCGGCCTCGAAGCCCTGCGCGAGATTCGCAAACTCGAAGACGCGCCCGAGGTCATCATGCTCACCGCCGACACCTCCCTCCAGACCGGCATCGAGGCCATGCGCCACGGCGCTTACGACTACCTGACCAAGCCCTCGACGCTCGACGAGATAGAGGCCGTGCTGCGCAAGGCCGACGAGAAGCGCCGGCTCGTCCGCCAGAACGCGAGCCTGCGCGCGGCCGTGCGCGCGCCCGCGTCCGAGGAGGGGGGGCAGCAGTCGGCCCTCGTCTGCGCGAGCGGCGTGATGCGCGCGCTCGTCCAGCAGGCCGAGGCGGCGGCGCGACTCGACTCGACCGTGCTCGTCACCGGCGAGTCGGGCACGGGCAAGGACGTGCTCGCGCGCTTCATCCACGCCCGCAGCGCGCGCTCGGACGCGCCGTTCATCAGCGTCAACTGCGGCGCGCTGCCCGAGTCGCTCTTCGAGTCCGAGTTCTTCGGCCACGAGCGCGGCGCGTTCACGAGCGCCGCCTCCCTGAAGCGCGGCCTCATCGAAGCGGCCGACGGCTCGACGCTCTTCCTCGACGAGATTGGCGAACTGCCCGCCGCCGCGCAGGTCAAACTT
>DASQDT010000215.1:0-42134 GCA_035634035.1 Pyrinomonadaceae bacterium
AACACGGCCGCCGGCGAGCAGCCGGGCGCGCAGCAGCCGCGCTCGCTCGCCCCGGGCGCGCCGGGCGCACAGCCGCCGCGCGTGCGCGGCACGGACGCGGCCGCCGTCACGCTCGAAGAGTTCGGCGACTACCAGTGCCCGCAGTGCAGCAACGTCCACCCGATTCTCGAACGCATCGAGCGCGACTACGCGGGCCGCGTCCGCATCATCTACCGCCACCTGCCGCTCCAGTCGATACACAGGAACGCCGCGCTCGCGGCGCGCGCCGCCGAGGCGGCCGGCATTCAGGGCCGCTTCTGGGAGATGCACGACAAGCTCTACGAGCACCAGCGCAACTGGAGCGACGCGAACGACCCGCGCCCGATGTTCGCGGCCTACGCCTCGGAGGTCGGCATCGACGTTGAGAAGTTCAAGGCCGACATCGACCGGCCGCTGACCGGCTCGCGCATCATGGCCGACATTGATCGCGCCAACTCTCTGCGCGTCAACGGCACGCCGACCATCTACCTCAACGGGCGGCTGCTGACGCCCGAGCAGACCATCGAGGAGCCGAAGCTCCGCGCCGAGATCGACGCGGCGCTGGCGGCCGCAGGGCGGGCGAAGTGAGCGCGCGTGAGCACGCCGGCGAGGTCGGGGCCGTCGGGTCGGCCGACGGCACGAACGCCACGCGGCGCGGCCGCCTGCTCGACATGGTGACGGCCGCCGTCGCGCTCGTCGGGTTGGCCGACGCGCTCTACCTGACCGTCCAGCACCTCTCGGGCCGCAGCGTCATCTGCGTCGCGACGACGGGCTGCGACAAGGTCTTGCAGAGCCACTACGCGACCCTGCCGGGCGGCTACCCGCTCGCCGCGCTCGGAGCCGTGGCCTACTTCACGGTCTTCTCGCTCGCGACGCTCTCGGCCTTCGGCCACCGCGCGGCCTCGAAGCTCCTCGCGCCCGTCGTCGCGCTGATGCTGCTCTCGACGCTCTACCTGCTCTACCTCCAAGCCTTCGTCATCGAAGCCTTCTGCTCCTACTGCCTGCTCTCGGCCGCCGTGACGACCGTGCTGACGGCCCTCGTCGTCTCCCGCCTCGTCCTCGTCCGCCGCGACTGACCGCGCCGCGAACACGGTCACGAAACGTCGTCGCGCCCGACGGCGTAGACGAGCGTCGTCCCGTGCTCGTCCTCGTACTCGCCCACACGCCGCATCCCAACCTTCTCGGCGACATTGATGGAAGCGCGGTTCTCAACATCGATCGTCGCGACGACGCGGGGCAAGCCCAAATCCTCGAAGCCGTAGCGGACGAGTCGCCGCGCGATCTCGGTCGCGTAGCCGCGCCCCCAAGCCTCCGGGCGCAGAAGGTAAACTATCTCGAAATCGTCAGCCCCTTTGCGCGGCTTGATCTCGGCGTGGCCGACGACGCGGCCGCTCTCCTTCTCGCACACGGCCCACACGTCGAACGCGCCGGTCGCGTAGACGTGCGTGAAGGTGCGCCCGAACATGGCGCGCGCCGCGGCGTCGTCGAGCACGCCGTCGCCGACGAAACGCATCACCCCCGCGTCCGTCAGCATTGCGACCGACTCCTCCTCGTCCCCCGGCTCGTACGGCCTGAAGACGAGCCGCGCGGTCTCAATCTCCTTCGTCCTCATCGTTTCGCCCCGACTCCTTTCGCGCCCGCAAGAAGGCGGGCGTCGCGTCGTTCTCAGTTTGTCTCGCCGGGTCAGTAAATACAACTGAGGAGGGTTTTTGAAGATGACGAAATCACGCACGACACGCGTCGGCGCGGCGTGTCTTTTATTCGTGTGCGCGGCCGCCGGGCCGTCGCCGGACGGGGGGCGGGTCGGCGCGAGCGCCGCCGCGCAGGAGAGGCGCGCCACGCGCCACGTCATTCCAGACCAGCGCTTCGAGCTTGACGTGCTCGTCGGCGGCTGGCCGCTCGAAGAGTTCTACCTGCGCGGCCGCACCTACGTCGAGGCGCTGCGCGGCGAGGAGTACGAGCTCGTCGTGCGCAACCCGCTGCCGGTGCGCGTCGCCGTCGCGCTCTCGGTCGACGGGCTGAACACCATCGACGCGCGGCGCACGTCCGCGTGGGACGCGAGCAAGTGGGTCATCCAGCCCTACGGCACGATACGCGTCTCCGGCTGGCAGATGAGCACCGAGCGCGCGCGCCGCTTCTACTTCACGAGCGAGTCCGACTCCTACGCCGCGCGGCTCGGGCGCGCCGCAGACCTCGGCAACATCACGGCCGTCTTCTACCGCGAGGCCGCCGACGAGCCCGCCCACGTCACGCCCGCGCCGATGCCCCGCCGCGGCGAGGACGAAAGGCGCTCGGGCTCCGAGGGCGACTCGGCCGCCGCGCAGAGTCTCGGCGCGGCGCGTGAGAGAGCGCCCTCGACCGTCGCCCCCGACGACGACTACGCCGCGACGGGCATCGGGCGCTCGGTCTCGCACCACGTCCGCCGCGTTCACATGAGCCTCGAACGCCGGCCCGCCGCGCAAATCGCGCTCCGCTACGAGTACCGCCCGGCGCTCGTCCGTCTGGGCGTCCTGCCGCGCCCGCGGCCCGAGCGCGACACGCTGCGCCGCCGCGAGCGCTCGCGCGGCTTCGAGGATTCGGACTTCAGCCCCGAACCCTGAGCGGAGGCGCTCACGGCGTCGGAACATTTCTGCGCGGGCGGGGTCTAAAGGTTTGCGTGAGTCAGTCGCGTCGGTGATGAAGCGAGGGCGCGCGGCACGACCGCGTGCGGCGCGCGGAAAGGCTAGGTCGGAAAATGTCTGGACGCAAAAGTCCGCTCGACGATTTGAAGGTCGCCGCGCCGTGTTCGGCCGACTGGTCTGAGATGACGGGCGGCGCGCGCGTGCGCTTCTGCGCGCTCTGCGAGCTGAACGTCTACAACCTCTCGGGGATGACGCGCGCCGAGGCCGAGCGGCTCGTCACGAACACGGAGGGGCGTCCGCTGTGCGTGCGCTTCTTCCGCCGCGCTGACGGGACGATTCTGACGGAGAACTGCCCCGTCGGCCTGCGCGCGCTCAAGCGCCGCGTCTCGCGCGCGGTGAGCGCGACGCTCTCGGCCGCGCTCGGCTTCCTCACCGGCCTCGGCCTCACGACGACGTTCGGCGAGCCGCGCTACGAACAGGTGATGGGCGGGATCGCCGCGGCCGCCCCGCCCGCGCGGGAAGATTCGCCGATGAGGCGCATCGTGCCCGCGGTCAGACGCGCCGACGCCGTCCGCGACTAAAGGTCAGCGCCGCGGCCGCAGGTCTTCCGTGTATAGAAGTTTGTAGGCGCGGTAGTTCGACATGACGCGCACGACGTAGTCCTTCGACTCGGTGAAGCCGACCTCGGCCGTGAAGATGCCGGGGTCGTCGTGCCCTTTGCGCTTGACCCAGCGCGCGACGTTGTCCTCGCCGCCGTTGTAGGAGGCGGCCGCGGCCTCGGGCAGCCCCGGAAACATTCCCAGAAGCTCCTGTATGTACGCGCCCGCGAGCGCGATGGAGACGTCGGGCCGGAAGAGGTCGTTCTCCGTCACGCTCGACAGCCCGGCGGCGCGGACGTACTTCGCCGCCGTGTCCGGCGTGAACTGCATCAAGCCACGCGCGCCGGCCCGCGACTTCGCCTGCGGGTTGAACTGGCTCTCCTGCTTCATGATCGCGAGCAGGAGGCGCGGGTCGACCGAGCGCCCGCTCGTCGCGCGCAGGAGGGCTTCGCGGTTCGGGGCCGGGTACTCGGCGGCGCGCCTGACGATGTCGGCGCGCACGCGCGACTCGCGCGCCGCGGCCGCATCCCTAGCGCCGAGCGCGCGCATGCGCTCGGTCGCCAGCCAGCCGTAGTAGGAGCCGGGCGTGTCGGCGATCATCTGGTAGGCGCGTATCGCGCCGTCCTTGTGGCCGGAGCGTTCGAGGCTGAAGGCGCGGAGGTAAGCCAACTCGGCGCGCGTCGTGTTCACGTCGCGCGAGAGCGAGACGCGGCTCATCTCGTCGCTCGTCTTCGCGGCCGCGAGCCAGTCGCCGCCCGCGACTTCCAAACGCAGGCGCGCGAACAGGGCGTTCGCGGCCGTCGGCGTGTTCGGGAACTTCTGCCGCGTGCGCTCGACCCACGGAATCGCCTCGCCGGGCCGTCCCGCCTCGCGCAGAGAGTCGATGACGTTCAGGTACGCGGCCTCGACGCGCTCGCCCTCGGGGAAGCGCTCGATGTACTCGGCGTAACGCTGGACGGCCTCGCCCGCGCGGCCGAGACGGAGTTTGGTCGCCGCGACGTAGTAGTAGCCGTCGCGCCCGGCCTCGGTGTGCGTGTAGTTTTCGAGCCGCTCGAAGTAGGGGAGCGCCTCCTCGTAGTGCCGCTCCTGAAAGAGCGAGCGCCCCATGCCGAAAAGCGCCTCGGGCACTTTGGCGTCGTCGGGGTGGCGCGTGAGGACTGCCTGCCAGTGGTCGCGCGCCTCCTTGAAGGCGCGGTTCGCGTGGTAAACGGCCGCGCGGCGCATGTGCTCGTCGGGCGTGAGCTGCGGCAGTTGGCCGTCGCCCCCGCGGCCCGCGCGGTCGAGGCGTCGCATGACGGAGAGCTCGTCGTCGCCGCCGTCGTCGGGCGAGAGGACGACGACGTCGGCCGAGGCGACGGCCGCCGCCATCGCGTTCGAGTTCGCGCCGGCCGAGGTGTTGTCGACGCGCACGCACGAAGACGTGGAGAGCGCGAGCGGCGCGCAGGCTGCGAGAATTAGGTGCGCGAGTGTAAGCATTCTTCTCAAGGTTCGTTTTAAGGATTCGCCGCGCGCGGTGGGAGCGGCGCGCGCGTCTTTCGCGGGGAGGGTTTTTGCGAGCGGGGCGGACTACGTCGAGCCCGCCCCGCTTCGGCTTTGATGCGGTTAGGAGCAGCCGGGGCAGCCACAGTCGCAGCTAATCTCCGCGGTGTCGCCCGCGCCTTCGCAGTAGGCGGAACAGTAGTCGCTGCCCTCGTCGGCGGGACAGTTGCAGCCGGGGTGCTCGCACGTCTTACGGTCGTCGGCCATCTTGTTCGTCTCCTTTGAATTCTGAAGTTAAGGCGGCGGGCTCATTCTAACCTTCCTGCGCCTCTTCCTCAATCACGTAGCTCGAAACTATCTCGACGCCCGGACGCAAACTCGCCGCCACGCTGCAATACTTCGTCTCCGACAACTCGACGGCGCGCGCCACCGAAGCCTCCGTCAGCCCGCGCCCGCGCAGGACGTGGCGCACCTCGACGCGCGTGAACTTGCGCGGGTACTCATCGCGCCTCGTGCCGCGCACCTCGACGCGGTAGCCCGTCACCGCCTCGCGCCGCTTCTTCAGGATGGAGACGACATCGACGGCCGTGCAGCCGCCGAGCGCGATCAGCAGAAGCTCCATCGGCGTCGCGGCGCTCGCGCGCTCCGAGTTCGTCTCCATCACCTGCGCGTGCCCGCTCGGCGTGACGCCGACGAAATAGTCCTCGCCCGCGTAGTGCACGACCGCCGCCTTCGTCGTCTGCTCGGCCACCTCTTTCGCCCTCCTCGCGCCGCAGCATAGCACAGTAGATCTAGGCCCGGAGGTGGGTTAAACAACGGCCACGCGTTTGTACTCAAGCCGGACGCGGGCGACTGCTTTCGTACAGCCGTACGGGCGCGCGTCAAATTGAATAAAGACGCGCCGCCCGTTTTTCTCGGGAAACGCGGGCCCCACTTGTCGAATCAGACGCGATAACAGGGCCGCGACGGCGCGCGCGGACACACCCCTCTCCCAAACGATGCTCCCCGACACAGTCGGCACGGTGCTTGCCTCTTCGAAGGCGTAATGAAGGCACATACTGACCCCGGCGACTCGCTCCCTACACCGCTCCCTGAAAGAAAACGCCGCGGGCGTCCGCCCCGGCGGCCACAGCTTCGTCGGACGAGAAGTGGATTCCTAAAGCTGGAGGGTAGAGTTCAATGAGCAGAATAAGACAGACAGTTTCCGTGGCGCTCGTGCTCGCCATGCTGAGCCTCGGCCTGACGACGGCCGAAGCGCAGCGGCGCACTTGGCGCATGAATGACCGCCAGATAAACAACCTCATCACGCGCGTCGAGCAGAGCGCCGACCGCTTCCGCGCCAGCGTCGATCGCGCGCTCGACCGCAGCCGCATCGACGGCACGGCGAGCGAGGACAACATCAACAACTTCATACGCGACTTCGAGGCCGCGACCGACCAACTCCGCTCGCGCTTCAACGGCCGCAACGCGGCGGCCGCCGACGTCGAGAACGTCCTCCAGAAGGCCGCCCTGATTAACGACTTCATGGCGCGCAACCGCCTGTCGAGAGGCGCGCAGAGCGACTGGACGATGCTCCGCAACGACCTGAACGCCTTGGCGCAAGCCTACAACGTCTCTTGGAATTGGGGCGCCGTCGGCATCGGCACGGGCACGGGGACGGGCATCGGCGTGGGGACGGGCACGGGCCGCGCCTACCGCCTGACCGACCGCGAGGTCAACCGCATCATCGCGCGCATCGAGACCAACACCGACCGCTTCCGCGCCAGCGTCGACCGCGGGCTCGACCGCAGCCGCTACGACGGGACGCGCGCCGAAGACAACATCAACGACTTCATCCGCGACTTCGAGGCGTCGACCGACCAGCTGCGCTCGCGCTTCAACGGCAACACGTCCGTCGACGAGGACGTCATCAACGTCCTCCAGCGCGCGGCCTCCATCGACCGCTTCATGCGCGACAACCAGTTGCCCGTGCGCGCCGAGAACGACTGGACGCTCGTCCGCAACGATCTGAACGCTCTGGCGGACGCCTACGCCGTCACGTGGAACTGGAACAACGTCACCTACCCGACGACGGGCAGCTACCCGAACAACACTTACCCGAACAACAACCCGACCTACGCGTCGGGCAGTCTGAGCGGCACGTACCGCATCGACCCGTCGCGCAGCGACGACGCCCGCACGGTCGCCGACCGCGCGACGCGCAACCTGCCGCTCGGCGAGCGCCAGCGAGTCCACGACCGCGTCGTGGCCCGTCTGGAGTCGCCCGAGCAGATAGCGATTGAGCGCCGCGGCCGCACCGTCCAGATCGCCTCGTCGCGCGCGCCGCAGACGACCTTCGAGGCCGACAACATCGAGCGCACCGAGACGCTCGCCAACGGCGTGACGGCGCGCGTCCGCGCGAACCTCTCGGGCGAGACTTTGGAAGTCCGCTCGACCGGCTTCCGCGAGAACGACTTCGTCGTCACCTTCCAGCCGATTGACAACGGCCGCCGCCTCCGCGTGACGCGTCAGATTTTCTCCGACCGTCTCGGCGCGCAGCCGGTCGTCGTCAACGACATCTACGACAAAATCTCCGAATCCGCCCGCTTCGACATCTACACGGGGGCGGGCGCCTACAATCCGGGCGAGTCGTCGAGCGTCGGCAGCGGCGTCTACAACATCCGCAACGGCGAGACGCTCGTCGCGGTTCTCGACCAAGACCTCTCGACCAAGACCGCGACCGAGGGGCAGCGCTTCACGATGACGGTGCGCTCGCCCGTCGAGTACGAGGGCGCTGTGATCGAGGGCACGATCGGGGCGATTGACCGTTCGGGCCGCGTCACGGGCCGCTCGGAGCTCGCGCTCAACTTCGACACGATTCGACTGCGCAACGGCAGCACCTCGCGCTTCGCCGGCTTCATCGAGACCGTCCGGACTCCGGCCGGCGAGACCGTCAACGTCGACAACGAGGGCACGGTGCGCGACGACAACCAGACCAACCGCACCGTCCAGCGGACGGCCATCGGCTCCGCGGTCGGCGCCATCATCGGCGCGATCGCTGGCGGCGGTAAGGGCGCGGCCATCGGCGCGGTCATCGGCGCGGCCGGCGGCGCGGGCTCGGTCTACGTGCAGGGACGCGACGACCTCGAACTCCAGAGCGGCACGGAGTTGACGATTCGCGCCTCCGCGCCGAACAGGTAAGACTCTCTCTCAGGGTAACGAGCAAGCGGTAAAGGCCGGGGCCGCGCGAGTGTTCAACTCGCGCGGCCCCGGCCTTCTAGTTTAATTTAACTCGCGGCGTCCTGCGTTCGTGATAAACTCGGCTTCGCGCAAGCGAAACACAAACCGGCTGGACGGTGGCCCCCAACCCGACTGCGCGCGCGAAGGGCCGAAGCTTCCGAGGTGGATTGAAAGCTTCGGGCGCGCGACGTAAACCTCACGGCCGACCGGCGAGCCACAAGGAGCAAATCCGTCTAATGGCAGCCGTCCTAATCGTGGACGACGACGACATCGTTCGCGACACGCTTTTCGAGCTCTTCTCCGAAGACCACCTGTGCCACACGGCCGACACGGCCGAGACGGCCATCAACTTCCTCCAACTCGAAACCTACGACGTGGTGCTGACCGACATCTCGATGCCGGGCCTGAGCGGACTCGAACTGCTCGGCCACATCCGACAGCACCGGCCCGAGACGGCCGTCATCATCATCTCGGGCATCGGCGACCACGCGCACGCCGAGGGCCTCATCAAGCTCGGCGCGTTCGACTACATCCTCAAGCCCTTCCGACTCGAAAGCGTCGAGGCCAGCGTCTCGCGCGCCATCGAGGAGGGGAGGCAGCGAAGAATGCAGTCGGAAGGGTGAAGGATGAAGGGCGTTGTGATTTGAAATTTCAGATTTGAAGTCTGAGATTTGAAATCTCGAATCTCAGACTTCAAATCTCAAATCTCGAATCTACGCGGCGATGAAGGCGAGTCGGCCGGCCTCCGCTTCGGCCGCGGCGGGCGCGGAGTGCGCGAGGAGGGCTATCTCGCTGGCGAGTTCGGCGACGCGGTCTGCGCTGAAAGGTTTGGTGACGACCCAGTTGACTCCGGCCGCGCTCTGCTCGTCCGAGCCGACGGCGTCGCCCCAACCCGTGATGACGGCGAGCGGCACTTGGAGGTCGCGCTCGCGAATCGCGCGCGCGAGTTCCCACCCGCTCATGCCCGGCATCCCGATGTCCGTGAACACCCCGTCCACGCCGCCCGCGTCGAAGCAGGCCAGCGCCTCGTGCCCGCCCGCGGCCGACACCACCTCGTAGCCCTCGCTCTCAAGAATGTCGTGCAGAAGCTCGCGCACGCACGCCTCGTCGTCGACGACAAGGATGCGCGCGCGCGGCGCGGGCGGCGCGGCGAGAATCGGCGCAACCGGCTCGACCGTCTCGGGCCGCGCCTCTTCGGCCGCGAGCGTCGGGAGCTTGATGCGGAACGTCGTCCCGCGCCTCGGCTCCGAGTCCACTTCAATTGTCCCCTCGTGCCGACGGATGATGCTGTAGCTGACGGCGAGCCCCAACCCGAGTCCGGCCTTGCCCTTCGTCGTGAAGAACGGGTCGAAGATGCGCGAGCGCACGTCGGCCGACATCCCCGTGCCCGTGTCGCCCACCACGAGCTCCACCGCCCCGTCGCGCTCCGACGCGGCGAGCGTCAGCGTGCCGCCTTCGGGCATCGCGTCCACCGCGTTAAAGACCATGTTGACGAGAACCTCGCGAAGCTCCGAGTCGTCGCCCATGACGAAGGCGCGCGAGTTGTTCCGCAGCGACAACTCGATGCGGACGCCGCCCGCCTCGGCCCGGTCTTTCCAGCGCGGCCGCGTTATCTCGCCCACGTCGGCGAGGAGTTGGTCGACGCACGTCGGCTGGAAGTCGTGGTCGCGCCTCTGGCGGGCGAAGTCTTGTATGCGCTTGACGGTCTTCGCGCCGTCCTCGGCCGTCTTGATGATGATGTGGAGGCCGCGCCTGATCTTTTCCGGGTCGTCGGTGCGGAGCATCAGCTGCGCGCGGCCGAGGATGCCGGCCAGAGTGTTGTTGAAGTCGTGCGCGACGCCCGAGGCCAGCTCGCCCAGCGCGGAGAGCTTTTCGATCTGCGTGAACTGCTCGCGGATGCGCTCCTGCTCGGCGATGTAGTGCGACAGCTCCTCGACGTGGCGCTCGGCCTGCTCGGCCTGCGCGGCCGACGACTCGACGTTCTTCAGGTACGTCCGGTAGGTGAAGTAGACGATGACGATGATGGGCGTGGCGGCGACGATGGCGTAGTCGCCGGCGGCGATGATGAGGCGGCCGATGATGCCGGCGGCCGACGCGCCCGCGACGTAGGTTATCGAAGTCCAGAGGTAGTGCTTGTACCAAGTGCGCAGGACGGGCTGGCCCGTGCGCAGCGCGCCGGCGACGGCGACCGTGCCCGAGTTGCAGACGTACTGCACGACGGCCATCAGGCAGACGGCCGCGACGTAGTCCGCGCCGAAGTCGCCGTGCGGGTCGGGCACGCGCCCGAAGGCGAGGCCGAGCGCCCACGCCGTGACGTAGGTCGAGACGGCCATCGAGCCGATGTTGAAGGCCCACGTGAGGCGCGTCTTGCTCGTGTGCAGCGCGTTGAGCGCCGACTCGGCGGCGGCGACGACGACGGCCGTCTCGGCCCCGTAGAGCAGCAGCGTCAGGAAGACGAACGTGTCGGAGACGGAGATTTCGGCCTTGACGCCGGGGATCGGGATCGAGATGTGCGAGGTGATGCAGAGCGTGAGCGCGCAGAGGACGGCGAGGCGCGCGTCGAAGGTCTCGACGGGGAGGCTGATGACGGAAGAGAAGAGGGCGGCCGCGCCCGCGGCGGCCACCGCCCAGAGAAACGGCTTGAACAGTTTTTGACTCGTCATCAACCGGAGACTTCCCCCCCGTGCCCCCGCGAATCAGGTCTCTCTAATCCTCCGCGCGGAGAAAGACGGTGTCGTAGAAGGCGCGCAGCTTGAAGCCCGCGCGGCGGTAGAACTGCGCGGCGCGCTCGTTGCGCTCGTCAACCAAGAGCGCGACCGAGCGGGCGCGGGAGAGTATGTCGTCGCAGAGCTGCGCGAGGCAGCGCCGGCCCAAGCCCCGGCCGCGCTCCTCGGGCGCGACGTAGACGCCTTCGAGGTAGACGACTTCGGGCGTCTCCGAGACGACGTCGGCCTTAAAAAGCAGGCGGCCCGACTCGACGACGACCCAGACGCGTCCCGCCTCGACGCGGCGCGCGCAGCGCTGGCGGAATCCGCGCGGGTCGGTCGCGAGCGGGTCGACGCCGCTCTCGTCAAAAGCCATTTGCGCGTGCGCGGCGGCGACCAAGTCGAGGTCGCCCATGTTCGCGCGCCGGAGCGACGCGACGGGCTCGCAGACCTCGGCCGGCCAGCTCTTCTCGAAAAGCATCTCGCGCGCGAAGCGGCGCGGCGCGCGCCCGCCCGGCGCGTAGTGACGCCAGAACTGCTCGATGCGCTCCTGCTCGCCGAGCAGCAGCCGCAGGCGCGGGCACTTTTGCGCGAACTCGGCGACGGCCGCGGCCGAGCGCTCGGTGCGCGCCTCGATGAGCGTGGCGTGGCCGACGAGGGCGACGGCTTCGAGCGCGCCCGCCTCGTCGCGGCAGCCGTAGAACGCGCCGCGGTTGAAGGGGCTCTGGACGCCGTTGTCGCGGACGAGGCCGCTCATGTAGACGGTGTGCAGCGGGCGCTCTGAGAGGAAGCCGAGAATCTCTTCGCGGTGCGACTCTTCGAGCGCCTCGACGCGGGGCTTTTGGGCGGCGAGAACGGCCGGGGGCCAGTTCATCGTCTGCGCTGACTGCGTGGCGGCTGCGGGTGTCATTGGTCTGATTCCTCGGAAGGTTCGTGCGGGCCGTTCTCGTGTCTCGCGTCGTGAGCGCGTCTTGCGGGCGGGCGGATTAATAGCCCGCCCCGTCAACCCCCATGTCCACTTCCACCAGCATCTCGGGCGTCGCCTCGCCGCCGGCCGCCGCCGAGTAGGCTTCGAGCCGCGCGTCGGAAAGGATGACGCCGTCGGAGAGGAGCGCGCCGTCGCTGCGCAGGACGCCGTCGGAGAGGATGACGCCGTCGGAGAGCAGCACGCCGTCGGAGAGCAGCACGCCGAGCGAGAGGAATCGCGCGCCCTCGGTGATGGTGATGCCGGAGCTCGTCACGATGTGGTCGCTCAGCAGCACGCCCGACGAGAACATCGTCGCGTCGCTCAGCAGCACGCCGCCCGCCGTGACGAGGCCGTCCGAGAGCAGCACGCCCGTCCCGTAGACCTTCTGGTAGCTAGTCACTAATTGCGTGCCCGAGGCGACGCCGCGGCCGGCGACGATGCCCTGCGACCACGGGAAGGCGTGGCCGGCGATGGTCGTGTGCGGCGCGGGAGCGGCCGCCGTGAGCATCGCCGTCCCGAGCGGCGTCGAGTTCGTCAGGGTCGTCTTGACGAGGCGCGCGAGGCGCACCGCGCCGTCGACGTTGAGCTGGCCCGCGCCCTGCTCCAGCGTGTTGAAGCCGGCGAGCTGTTGGGCCGAGTACATCATGAGAGCCTTGACGAGGTTCGGCGTCAGTTTCGGGTTGGCCTGAAGCATCAGCGCGGCCGCGCCCGCGACCGCGGGCGTCGCCATCGAGGTGCCGTTCAGGCGCATCATGTCGCGGCGCGGGTCGTTCGAGGCGACCTTCGCGTCGAGCGAGGGGTTCTCGCGGACGAGCTTGTTGCCGGCCGACTTGGCCGAGATGATCTTGTTGCCGGGCGCGACGAGGTCGGGCTTGAGCAGGTTGTCGTAGCGCCTCGTGCCGAGGATGTCTCTCGTGTAGCTGCGGGTCGGCCCGCGCGAGCTGAAGGAGGCGACCGTGTCGTCGAAGCGCGCGTCGGTGCCGAAGGTGTTGCTCGCGCCGACCGTGATGGCCGAGGGCTCGTTGCCCGGCGCGTGGATGTGGCCGTAGAGCTTCTGCCCCGAGGCGTCCTTGCCGTTGTTGCCGGCGGCGGCCGCGACGACGACGCCCGCGTCGACCAAGCGGCGCACGGCCCTGCACAGCGGGTCGTTCTTGTACGAGTCGACGGCCAACATCCCGAGGCTCATGTTGACGACGCGGACGTTGTAGATGGCGCGGTTGGCCATGACCCAGTCGAGGGCCTCAAGCGTGCCCGCGGTCGTCCCCGTGCCGACCGAGTTGAGGACGCGCAGGTTGACGATGTTGGCGTTCGGCGCGATGCCGATGTACTTGCCTCTGGAGACGCGCGCGTTGCCGGCCGCGATGCCCGCGACGTGCGTGCCGTGGCCGAAGGGGTCGTCGGTGCGCCCCTCGCCCGTGAAGTCGCGGCCGTAGACGATGCGCGAGGCCGTGCCGGTCGCGTTGGTGAAGGCGACGTGGTTCGGGTCGATGCCCGAGTCGATGACGGCGATGGAGAGGCCCGAGCCGTCGAAGGCGCCGGTGGGCGAGGCGTTGTTCGTCAGGCGGATGGAGTCGGTGCCGGTCGTCGCCGAGACGTGCCCGCCGAGCGCCGTCACCTCGTCGTCGGTCGTGACGAAGGAGACCTCGTCGAACTCGGCGAGCTTCTCGACTTCGCTCTCGGGCAGCTCGACGGGCTGCACGTTGAGGTGCTTGAAGAGCTTCCGCGCGCGGACGCCCTCTTTCTTGAGGAGCGCGGCGAGGTCTTTGCTGACCGGGCCGTCGAGCTGGACGATGACCTTGACGGTCTCCTCGCCTCCGCCCGACTTGCCGCGCCGCTTCGCGCGCGAGGCCAGACGCCACGACAGCTTGCTCTCGCGGCCGCCGCCGAGCAGATCCTGAAGCTTCGACGACGCCGCGTCGACCTTCACGGCCGTGCGGTCGACGAGAATGAAGCCGAGCGCGAGCGCGAAGGCGAGCGCGAGGGCCGCGGGCCTCAAGAGTTTATGTTTGGGGGGACAGTTTAGCATCGTAGGTTCCGCCTGATACGTTTTCGACGAGTGTGAACGCGGGGCGCTCCGTGGCGACGCGCAGCGCCGCGCCCTCACAAGGGGCAACCGCCGTGCCTTTGCCGACGCCGAATCGTAAAGGCTTGATTTAAGGAGCTTTCTCAGATTTCGTGGCGTCCGTCGTGGACGCCTTTGCGGGCTTCATCGGTCAGGCTGGCACGAGGAGTTCTTCAAAATGACCGGTCGCCGTCACGCCTCACTCACTTGACCGTGACGGCGCTCGTCAGGACTTTGAGCAGGACTTTGCGGCCGTCGTGCGCGATGAGGTGAACGTCCGAAGTGTCTATCTTGACCTCGGACGCGCCCGCCGCGAGCGCCTCGACTTCGACGGAGATGAGCACGCCCGCGCCCGTGAAGGTCTGGGCGGCCGGGGGAGGCGCGACGGAGAAGATGAGAGCGCCGTCGGGCGAGACCGAGTGGGTGACGCGCGGCGGGTCGAAGGGGTTGGCGAAGAGGTTGCCGTACGTGACGGAGCGCACGGCGAAGACCTTCGGGTCGAGGCGCAGGGTCGCGGCGACGAGGCCGAGCGGCGCGTCGGTCTTTAAGAAGAGTTTGAGCTGGCGTCGCTCGCCGACGCGGAGCGGCTGCGGCTCGGGCATCAGCATGAGCTGCGCGGCCGAGCGCGGCGCGGGCGAGACGTTCGGCGCGTCCGCCTGCGACTCGGCGGGCGCGTCCTCCGTCGTCTGCTCGGCTTCGCGCGGCTGTTGCGCTTGGCTCGGCAACGCAACGTCCGCCTCCTTCAACGCGTCGTGCGAGGCGTTGACGACGCGCGGGCGCGTCTGCTGCGGGGCGGAGACTGAGGGCGTTGCGGGGACAACGGCGGCGTCGGCGCGGAGCGTCACGGCGTCGTCCGCGCCGGCGAGAGACTTCGGCGCGGGGACGAAGGACGCTTGCTCATCAGACGTTTGCTCAATGGGCGTTTGCGACGTTTGCCGGGAGGGCGTGCGCTCGGCGGGCTGGTCGCGCTCGGCGTCGGGGAGGACGACCGTCGCGTGCGTCGGGATGCGGCGCGCGGCGGCGAACTGCTCGTCGCGCTCGACCTCGCGGATCATCGCTTCGAGCGTCTCGGCCGTCGGCGTCTGCATCGTCCCCGACGGGCGCATCTCCTCGTCGCGCGGCGTGAAGCTCGGCGCGCGCAGGACGTGCGGCGTGACGGCGATGACGATGTCGGTCTGTCGGTCGTCGCGGCGCGGCGCGGTGAAGAGGCGGCCGAGGACGGGGACGAGCCCGAGCACCGGCAGGCCCTGACGGCCGCGCGATTGGTGATTCTGCGCGACGCTGGCGATCATCATCGTCCGGTTGTTCTGGATGCGCGCCGTGCCCTCGATGTTGCGCTCGGTGAAGGTCGGCGTGAGCGACGCGCTGCCCGCGTTCGCCACGTCGTTCGACTTGATGCTCATCTTCACCTGCACGTCCAAGTTCGGCGCGACCTGCGGCGTGAACTCAAGCGTCAGGCCCGTCTTTTCGTACTGGATGACGGGGTAGCCGTTGCCGCCGAAGAGCGTCTGCGCGACGCCCGGCTGCGGGTTCGCGCCGTCCTGTGCAGGCGCGCCGACGCCGAAAGAGGTGACGGCCGCCGTCTGCACCGGCACGCGCTGGCCGATGTGCGCGGTGGACTTCTCGCCGTCGAAGGCGTGCACCTGCGTGGAGGCGATGAGGCGCGTGTTGTCGCGGCGTTGGAGCGCCGACATCCCGGAGCCGGGCAGAAGCACCGCCGCGCTGAGGACGGTCGGCAGCGCGGCCGTCGCGCCGGGGAGCGAGAGCGTGCGCCCGCCGAACGAGGCCGTGCCGACGCCGCCGAGGTTGGTCAGGGACGCGGAGTCGCCTATCTGATTCCCGAACTGCATCAGGTCGGTGCGCGAGACCTCGTAGATCTGCACGTCCATCACGACCTCGGCGCGATCCTTGTCGATGCTCTTGAGCAGGTCGCCGACGAGGCGGACGTTCTCCGGCGTGTCGCGGACGGTGATGGAGTTGGTCGCCTTGTTCGGCGTGATGACGGGCTGGCGTCCGGCCTGCGGCGGGATGGAGGCCTGAATCAACGCGCGCGCGTCGTTCGGGTCGATGTTCGAGAGGTAGAAGGTGCGCAGCACGAGCTGCTGGTACTGCGGGCGCTTCGTCTGGTCGGCGACGAGGATGGTGCGGCTCGAAAGCTTCTGGAAGAAGAGGCCCTGCGTTAGAAAAATGTAGTCGAGCGTCTGCGCGGAGGTCACGTCCTGCAAGTCGACGCTGATTTCGCGGCGTGGGAAGTCGCGGTCGAAGATGACGTTCAGACGCATCTCGCGCGCGAGATACTTGATGAACTTTTCGAGGTCGCCGTTGTAGGTGATGACGCGGAGCTGTTCGGCGCGCGTCGCGACGGGGCTGACGGGAAGCGGCGCGGCGGCGCGCTCCTCGCGCGTCGTGTTATAACTCGTCGGCGTGATGAGTACGCCCGCGGTCGAGTCGGTCGTCGTCTCCGGCGGGAGGCCGGAGGGCGTGCCGTCCTTCTGAGCTTGCAGGCGCAGCACACGCTCCATGAAAGAGCGCGCCAGCTCGTTCGAGTTGTCGTAGGCGTAGGCGCGCCGGAAGGCGTTGTAGGCGCCGACGTAGTCGCCGCGCTCGGCCAGCGCCGTGCCCTGCTGCATGAAGGCTTGCGAGGCGTTGAAGAGCGCGCGGCGGTAGTGGAGCTGAAACTCGGCGTTCGAGGGCGCGGCCGCGACCGCGAGCGAGAACTCCTCGGCCGCGCGCTCCCACTGCTGCGCCGCCTCGTGTTCGAGCCCGCGCTTATAATGCTTGTCGCCCTTCGAGCCGTAGGCCGCGGCGGGCGCGAGGAGCAGGCAGAGGGCGACGAGTAGTGCCGCGAGGCGTCGGCGGTGCGCGGGCCTTGTGTGTGCGGGCATACTTTTAACTCGGAAGGGCGGGCGGAGCCGCTCGTCGCCGCGACGGGCGCAAACTCTTGAGAGAACGAGGTTTGTGAGGCTCGGCCGCTCGGACTGACGGCCATTCTTGGAGGTTGCGCCGGGGGCAAGTCGGCGGCCGAAGGCACGTAGATTAAACAGAGTTGGCGGAAGTTTGTCAAGGGTTCGGGCGAGAAATTGGAAGTGGCGTGATGGGGCTCAGAAACGAATTCCAGAATTCTCTGCCGCCGGAGGTCGAGGCTTTCAGGGACTACGCTTGGCGGCGCGAGCCGGAGCGGCGCGTGGAGACGGCCGTCGAGGCCGAGCGTCTGGTCGAGCGCGTCGGCTTCTGCGCGACGATGACCGACTCGCGCCGGCCCGGCCCCTCGCTCTACATCGCCGTCTGCGGCCGGCGCGACGCGCACATGCCGCGCAACGTGCAGAAAGACCCGGAGAGCTCCGCCACGTGGCTGCTCAAGGACGAGTTGATGCGGCGCGGGCGGGTCTACTACGCGAAGCTCGCGGGCAAGCGCGCCTTCTTCGTCGCGCCGCGTCTGGTCGCGCACTTCAACGCCGTCTGGGGCGTGGCGCGCGCGAAGGAGGCGGCGACGCTTTCGCCGAACGCGCGGGCCGTGCTCAAGGTCTTGCGGCGCGAGTGGGAGATGGCGACGGCCGATTTGCGTAAGGACGCGGGCGTGGCGGATCGCAAGGAGTTGACGCGCGCGCTCGACGAGTTGCAGCTGGCGATGAAGGTGATTCCGGGCGAGGTGCTCTACGAGCCGTGGTTCACATACATCTGGACTCTGGCCGAGGGTCGCTTCCCCGCAGAGCTTCGGACGAAGGTCAGGCGCGGGGACGCCCTGCGCGAGATCGCGCGCGCGTTTCTCGACGGCGCGGGGCTGACCCTGCGCGGCGAGCTGGCGAAGGTGACGGGCCTTTCGCGCGCGGACGCGGGGCTCGGGAACCGCGCGCTCGTCGAGGAAGGCTACGCCGTGCGCGAAGACGTGGGCGTCTACCGCCTCGCGGACTTTGATAAGAGACTCGCTGAATTAAATGATGAACCCGCGGATTGAATGTGAGACTTGAATCGGGGCGGGGAATTAACCGGCCGGGCGGTTCGGCTCGCCTAGCTCTTTGCGCGTCTGCTCCTCAAGCTCTCTCTTGGCCTGCTCGCGCGCCTCGCGTTCGAGTTGCGCGGCGGTGAGTGAGAGCGGCTGCATCTCGCGCGTCGCGCCGAGTTGGAGGAGCGCGCGCTCGGTCTCGGCCTCGCTCGCGCCGCGCCCGCTGAGGGCCTCGATCATTTGCAGGCGGGTCTCGATCTCGTCGTTGTGCTCGGTCGTCTCGCGTATCACGCGCGAGAGGCGCTCGCGGTCGGAGCGCAGCTCCTGTTCGAGCGCCGCGCGCTGCGAGCCCTTCGACGTCGACGCGCGGCCGAGACGCCTCTCGACCGCGACCATCTCGCGCCGCGCGTTCGAGAGCACTCGGGCCGCCGTCACGCGCGCGGCCAGAGTCTCGCGGTAGGCGTCGGCCAGCAGGGGGCTGTTGGCCTCGGCCTCCTTGAGCGCGCGCCGCTCGGCAGGCTTCAGCTCCGACATGAACCACGACAGCTCGTCGGCCGTCACGCCGTCGGCCGCGAGACGCGTGCGCAAACTTCGCTCCCACCGCCTGCGGTAGAGGATGAGAAAGATGATGGCGAGGAGTCCGACGAACGAGCCGGCGGCGAGCGAGACGAGCGTGAGCAGCATATAGACGGCCGCCTCGGCGTCCGCGCCGAAATACTGCCAGAGGAAGTAGAGGGGGACGGGGAAGGCGACGACGAAGAAGGCGAGCCACGGCGCGGCGCGCAAAAGCCGAGCCATCGCGCGCTCGCCCGCCGTCAACTTCGCCGTCCGCCCCTTCGCGGCCATAAAAAAGTCTCCCTCCCGGGCCGTCCGTCCGAAAAACGGGCGCGCGGGGCAACCGTCAGCGCCGCGCGCGCCTTCTGATGTTTTAACGAGCCAAAGGGCCTTGACCTTCAACCTAACATGAAAATTCGGCACGCGAAAGCCGCGCCCGGCGTGCGCTTCCGGCGTCGCCAGCGGTTATAATGAGCGTCGGCACGCGTAAAGTAGTTCGGGCCATTCGACTGGAGGAGCGATGAGAGCCGGATTGAAGAGGGCGGCGCTGGCGTCTTTGTTGACCGTCGTCTGCGCGATGCAGGCGTTGACCGCGCAGCAGAGCGCGAGTGTGGGCGAGGGCGGTCGCGGCGAGGGCGGCGCGGCGGGCACGGGGCGTCGGACGGTGCGCAGCATGACGATCCCCGTGACCGTCAAGCTGCGCGAGCAGCCCGAGACGCCCGAGCGGCAGGAGCTGCGCTACATCGAGACGCTCATCGTCTTCGAGGACGGCGAGCCGCAGGAGATTCTCACGACGCGCGGCGCGCCGCAGTCGCCGCTCACGCTCGCCCTGCTCATCCAAGACGACCTCGTCCCGAACGTCGGCCCCGAAGTCCTGCGCCTCGCCGACTTCATCCGCCGCCTGCCGCAAGGGTCGCGCGTGATGGTCGCCTACCTGCGCGCGGGGACTTTACAGGTGCGGCAGAAGTTCACGAACGACCTTGAGCGGGCCGCGAAGTCTCTGCGCATCCCGGTGGGCGTCGACGTGGCCGCGCCCTTCAACCCTTACGACCTGACGCGCGACGCGCTCAAACGCTTCGACGGCCAGCCCGTCGGCCGCCGCGCGCTGATTCTCGTCAGCGACGGCGTCGACCTCTCGCGCGGCGCGAGCAACTCGACGCCGCACACGAGCGTCGACCTCCAGCGCGCCATACAGGACGCGCAGCGGCGCGGCGTCGCCGTCTACACCATCTACGCGCCGACGGCCGGCGGCACGACCGACACGCGCCGCACCTTCGTCGGCAACGGCCAGAGCTCACTCTCGCGTCTGTCCGAAGAGACGGGCGGCCACGCCTTCATACAGGGCACGAGCGCGCCCGTCAGCTTCGAGCGCTACGTGCGCGAGATAGACACGCTGCTCTCGCGGCAGTTCGCGCTCACCTATCTCTCGACACACCCCGGCAAGGGCTTCCACCGCATACGCGTCGCCTCCGACCTGACCGACGGGACGATTCACTACCCCGCGGGCTACACGCGCTGAGCACGCCGACGCGCGACGACAACTCGTCCCGGCCCGAATTGCAAACTTTTTGCGGCCGCGACGCGCCCGCGCGCGGCTAAAAAAGTCCATCCGCGATGCAAAGTTTTTGACAGTAGGTCGTAAACCCTTTAGACGCGCAAAAGGCTTTCGCACTCTTCTATTGCAATCGGCTTGCGGCGAGGTTAATCTCTCGCGCCGTGAGCGCGTCTGCCTCGCCGGGCTTTACCCCACGCACACGCCGGCTCGGCGCTCACAAAATAGACACGCGAACCGGAGCGCCGAAGTGAACTCTACCGGCGCGTCTGAATGCGGCCCTGACATGAAGACGGCGAAAGAGCTTTTCCAACGGATAGCCGACCCCGCGCTCGGCCGCGACGAGCGGGCCGCGCTCCGCTGCCGCCTCGCCAAGCACCTCGAAGAGAGGGGCAACTACAAAGGCGCGCAGGAAGTCTTCGGCGAGCTTTGGCCGGGCGTTAACGCTCGGCCGTCCGTCAAGGGGCTCGGCCGCCGTGCCGCGGCCGAAGTGCTGTTGCGCGCGGGCGCTCTGACGGGATGGATTGGAAGCGTCGCGCAGACGGCGGGCGCGCAGGAGGAGGCGAAGAACCTCATCACGGAAGGCATGACCGTCTTTGAAGAGTTGCGGGATGATGAGAAGGTCGCCGAGTCGCGCGTCGAGTTGGCCGTCTGCTACTGGCGCACGGGCGCGCTCGACGAGGCGCGCGTGATGCTGCGCGACGCGCTCGACCTGCTCGCAGGCGACGACGGCGACGTAAAAGCCCTCGCCCTCCTGCGCGGCGCGGCCGTGGAGAAGGCCGCGAACCGTCTCAAAGACGCTCTGCGCCTTCTGACCGAGGCCGCGCCGCTCTTCGGCCGGAGCGAGAATCACACGCTCAAAGGGAGATTCCATAACGAGCTCGCTCAGGTGCTGCACGGGCTCGCCGTCGACGAGCGCCGCGGAGACTACGTCGACCGCGCACTCATCGAGTACGCCGCCGCCAGCTACCACTTCGGCGAGGCCGAGCACAGGCGCTACCGAGCCTGCGTCGAAAACAATCTAGCTTTCCTGTTTCTCACGCTCGGCAGACACGGCGAGGCGCACGAACATCTTGACCGCGCGCAAGCCCTTCTCACGTCGCTCAAAGACCGCGCGCATCTGGCTCAGGTGGACGAGACGCGCGCGCGCGTGCTTCTGGCCGAGGGGCGTCCGGCCGAGGCCGAGAAGCTTGCGCGCGCGGCCGTCGCGACGTTGGAGAGGGGGGAGGAGCGCACACTTCTGGCCGAGGTGATGACGACGCACGGCGTCGCGCTCGCGCGTCTGGGTAAGCACGAGCGCGCGCGGCTCGCCCTGCGGAGCGCGTCCGAGATAGCGCGCCACGCGGGCGACGAGGAGGGCGCGGGGCGCGCCGCCCTCGCGGCCGTCGAGGAGTTGGGCGACCACTTGCCGAACGAGGAGTTGTCGGCGACCTTCGACGAGGCGGCGGGGCTCTTGGCCGCGTCGCAGGACGTGGCCGCGCACAGGCGTCTCGCGGCGTGCGCGCGGCGCGTGCTCTTCCTCACGCAGGCCAGCCCCGTCCCGCCCGACTGGCGAGACTTCTCTTTCAGGGAGACGATGCGGCGTCACGAGGCCGCCATCATCGAGCGCGCTTTGCGCGACGCGCGCGGTTCGGTCACGAGGGCCGCGCGGCTGCTCGGCTTCAGACACCACCACAGCCTCGCCTCCATCATCAACCACCGTCACCGCGACCTGCTCTCCGAGCGCAGGCCGGTCGTCCCGCGCCGCCGCAGCCTCATCGCGGAACATGAGGAGGGGCTTTCGGGCCGGGAGGAGTTCGATGTGGAGGATTGAGCGCCGGGCGTCAGACGCCGGCCGTTGAGTTTTGCGAAGGGGACACGCTATCGGGATGAGTGCACCATCCCGAGGGCACGGCACTCCGTTGCTTGGGGGGAGTGTCGATGCCCGGAGGGCCGCCGCGGCTTAAAGGGTGGGCACGCGGCGGCCCGCTCCTCATTACCTAACGGATGGGTGCGACGCTACTCCGCGCTCCAGCGCGAAGGCGAGTTGCCCATCAGGCTCGCCATCTCGCGCAGAGCTTCGAGGTGATTCTTCGTCAGCTCGAACTCGACCGCGCCCAGACGCGCCGAAACCTTCCGCGCGCCCGTCAACGCCGCCAAATTCTCAGCCGTCAGCGTCACGCCCGCCGTCTCGTAGACCGTCCCCCCGCTCGACTTCGACTCGTAGCGCGCGGGCGAGGACAGGCCCACCGCGCGCCCGTCCGAGACGAGCGTGATGTCGTGCGACCGCCCGAAGCGGTTGACGCGCGAGGCCGAGACGAAGACGAGGTCGAGCGTCTGGCGCGCGCCCGTCCGCGCGTCGCGGTGGACGAAGGAGGCCGAAAGGTACACGGGGCCTTCCGCGCCGGCCGAGATCGGGCCGGGGTGTTCGAGCGTGGTGCGTACGAGGCGACGCGACGCGTCGAAGCTCGTCACGATCTCGCCGCTGTGTTTAAAGGGCGAGGGCGGCGGCGTCGGACACGCCTTGCGCTTCTGCGAGAGCGCGTCGGGAAAAGTGATGAGGAGGAGGGCCGTGCAGAGAATCAAACGGGGGATGCTTTTCGTCATCGGGGGTATCGTCCTTGAACTCCTTCATGTCGTGACGTTTCCGGTGAGGTCGCGAGGGGCGGCGACCGTGAACAGCGAGCGGTTCCAGAAGGCCCACGCGGCGAGCCCGCCAGCGCAGTAGGCCGCCACGTCCCACGCGTCGGCGCGCGCCGACGAGACGAAGACGGGTGCGGCCACCTCGAAAAAGAGCGACCAGATGAAAAGGTGAAGCGCGACCTCTCCGCCCTGCGGGGGGGCGTCCGTCTTTCTCAGTCCGACGAGTCGGTGGAAGAGGAGCAGCGGCGGGAGCGCGCACGGTATGACGAGCAGGTCGTTGAAGTGGTTGCGCAGAAAGTGGTCGCCGTGCGCGAGGCGCGGCTTGACCAGCCAGCGGTTGACGGCGTAGAGCGCGACCGAGGTCAGGAAAAGTCTGTCTCCGAGGTAGCGGAACATCGTCTCTTTCGGTCTCTTCAGGTCTTACGCGCTTCAGCAGAAGAACATCAGGATGACTATCGCCGCGACGACGGCGACGACGGCGATGACGGCCTGCTCGCCCGACGTGCGCTGCTGCGGCGCGGGGAGCGGCGTGAAGGGCCGCACCGGCTGAAAAGGGGCCGCGTGCGGCTGCATCTGTGAGGGCTGCAAAGGCCGGCCGCACTGCGGGCAGAAGGCCGCCAGCTGCGGGAGTCCGCGTCCGCAGCCGGGGCAGAAGAGGTTCTGCGCCTGCTGCTGCGGCTGCGGGGGCGGCGGCGCGACGGGTCGCGCGGGCGGCTGGTAGGGCGGCGGCTGTTGTCGGGGCTGCGCCTGCGGCGGAAGCTCCGACGAGCCCATCCAGCGGTAAGGCTTGAAGCCCTCGTCCTGCCGCGGCGGCGTCGCGTGAGGTCGCTTGTCCTCGGCCTTCGGCGACGCCGGTTTGGGGACGGGCGTCGCGCACTCCGGGCAGATGACGAGGGTGGAGAGGAGCTCCCTGCCGCAGCCGGAGCAGATGACGGTTCGGGGCATCGGGGGCGAACACTCCTTCAAACGCTTCGCTAGCGTTTGGCGGCCGTGGCTGCGGACGGGCTCCGGACTGCGCGAGCCCGTGACGCGGACGCGCGTCGGCGCTTCGGGTCAGAGCGTCGGTCGCGTCGGTTTTGCGTGAGATGCCGGGAGTTCGGGGCGTTCGGGCGACGCCGCCGCGCGAAGGCGTTGGCGGTGGCGGCCCGCCCCGGCGGGCTTGAGCGTAGCATCAAACGGAAATTATTTCCACACCCGCGTTCGGCACCTCACCCACGGAAGGAGTGTTCACACACGAAGGAGCGTCAGCCGGCGGCGCTCGTGACGGCCGCCGGCTCCGGCTTCGCGTTGGCCGGGGCGGCCGGCGCTTCGGCCGCCGAGTCGGAAGATTTCGCGGGCTCGCGGCGCTCGGCGCGCGCGCGGCCGTTCGCCTGCGAAGACTCGGTCGCGCGCCGTTCGCCGTTCGCCTCCGAAGCGGACTTCTCGGAGACGCCCTGCGGCTGCTCGGCCGGCGCGCTCGCCATGCGGCAGTTGCCCTCGAAGATGGCGCCCTGCTCGATGACGAGCGCGGGCGTCTGGATGTTGCCGCGCACGCGCGCGTTGCGGCCGAACTCGATGCGCTCCGTGGCCTTGATGTCGCCGTTGACCGTGCCGTTGATTTTGGCGGCGGCGACCGCGATGTCGGCGTCGACGCGCCCGCCCGCGCTGACGATGAGCGTGCCCTTCTCGGAGTTGACGTGGCCCGTCAAATGCCCGTCGACGCGCAGCATCCCCTTGAAGTCGGCCTCGCCGTTGAGCACGGTCGTCGGGCCGACGAAACCGCTCATCAAACCATCCCTGATGTCACGCGCGAGCGCCTCCGACTCCGAGAGCGCGCGCGGCGGCGCGGAAGATGTCGCGGCCGGCGAAGGCGCGGACGAGGTGTGCGTCGCGTGAGTCGCCGACTGCGACGAGTTGGCCGCGGGCGCGTGCGCGGGCGGCGGCGTGGGCGGCTGCGCCGGCGCGGGGCGGCCGAACTGTTGTGACGGCGTCGGCGCTTGCGCCTGTTGCTGCTGTTGAGGGCTTTGCTGCGGCTGCCGTTCGTTCTGCTCGTTCCGAGGGGAACGTCCCATTCTAAGCATCTCGGCTGTACCTCCGGCGTCGGCCCGCACGCCGCACGGCGGGGCGTCCGCGCGCAGGTGTTGCGCGCGTGCGCGCGTGCGAGTCACGCCTGTTTACGGACGCGGCCCGGTGGACGGCCGCGCGTCTATGAAAGAAATTGAATCCCGAAAGGTTGCTTTTCGAGTAGGGCAATGCGCCCCGGAAGAGTTTGGGCGCACGGCAATGATTTAACACGCCGCGCGCCCCGTCACGTTGCGATGAGGTTATATTCCGGTTGCGCCCGCGCCGATTCTCGCGCGGCGGGCCGAAACTTTCAAAACTCTTAGAAGCGGTAGCGGTAGCGGAAGGTCAGGCTGCGGCCCGGCCCGTCAACACCCCAACTGATGCCGCGGTGCGACTTGTCGGCGATGTTCTCGAAGTCGACGAAGACCTCGGAGCCCTCGCCGAAGCGGAGCGCGCCGCGCAGGCCGACGAGCCCGTAGCCGGCGACGGCCGTAAAGAGCGGGACGGCCGTGTCGTTGTTGACGACGGTGACGCCGTTAATCGTCGCGCCGATGGGGAGCAGGCGGTTCTGCACCTGCGCGAGCGTCTCGCCCGTGGCGATGAGGATGCCGCCCGCCGTGCCGCAACCGCCCGCGCCCGGCGTCGTGATGCCGCGCACGCACGCGCCGCGTCGGAAGAAGTTCTGAATCTGCGCGCGCGAGCGTGCCGCGCCCGTGCGCCGGTCGGCGAGGTCGAGCGAGGAGAGGCGGTTCTGCCGCGCGGCGAGAACCGTGTAGGCCTCGACGTAGTAGCGCGACGTGCCGCGCGGCTGAAAGCGCAGACTCAAAAACCCCGTCGCGGGCGGCACCCCGCCCTCGACGTTCGGCGGCAGGCCGTTCAGGAGGCTGTGCGCGCGTATGTAAGTGAAGTTCCCCTCGGCCGTGAAGTCCCCGCTCAGACGCGCCTCGGCGTTGAACTCGACGCCGTTAAAGCGCGCGTCGTCGAAGTTGGCGCGGACGAGCACGGGGCTGGTCGCGACGCCGACGAAGACGAGCCCCGCCGCCGTCTGACGCACTATCTGCTCGCTCCCCAGAAACGTCCCCGTCGCGCCGGGCGGCAGGACGAGCGCCTGATCGAAGTAAACGTCGCTCAGCTTGTTCGTGAAGCCGGTCAGCTCGGCCCTCAGGCGCGAGCGCGTCAGGCGCAGGGTCAGGTCGAAGCTGTCGCTCGTCTCGGGGCGCAGAGGCGTGACGGGGACGCCCGAAGAGACGGCGTCGTCGCCGGCCGTCGTGCCGATGAAGCCGCCGAGCGAGGCGGCCGTCGCCGCGTCGATTTCGAAGCCCGTGCCGACGAGGCCGATGATGCCGAGGTCGGTCGTGTTCGGCGCGCGAAAACCCCGCGTGTACTTGCCCGCGATGTCGAAGCCGCCGCCGACGTTGAAAACAGCGCCGACGCGCCCCGAGAAGGCGTCGAAACGCTGGCTGTCATCCGGAAAGAGCGGCCGCCCGCCCACGACGGGCGCGTTCTCCGCGCGCGACCTGTAAGACGCGACGCTGTAGCGCAGCGCGCCGCTCAGGCTCAGACGCTCGGGGATGACCCTGAACACGTCCTGCACGAAGACGCCGGTCGAGATGTAGCGCGCGCCGTTCGGGATGCGCGGGCGCGAGGCGACGGCCGCGCCGCCGACGGGGTCGAGGGTGTAGGCGGGGGCGCTTATCTTGTCGCGGTAGAGGTCGCCGCCGAGGGTGAGGGTGTGGCGCGCGCCGAGCTGCTTGTCGAGGTGGAAGTTGAAGCCGAGGACGTTCGTCCGCTCGCGCTGCGCCGTGACGGCGGCGAACGGGTTGCCCTGCCCGCCCTGATTGACGCGCTCCTCGCGCTGGCCGTTGTAAGAGAACGTGAACGACGCGTTGTCGAAGAAGGCGAACTCCTGTTTGACGAGCCGCGCGTAGAAAAGCTCGGTCGCGAGGTTACGCAGATCCGCGATGAGGTTGCCGTCGCCGCCCAAGAGCTGGTCGTAGCGGCGTCCGCCGTCCTGATGGTTGCGGGCGTAGCTGAAGAGAATCTGCGTCGTCGTGTCGAGGTTGAAGTTGGCGCGCAGGAGCCCGCCGTACTGTGTGAAGCCCGTGTCGGGCAGGCGGGCGTCGCCGATGATGTCGGACGGAAGGCCGAGAAAGCGCGTGATGGCCGAGTGGCTGTCGCGGCCGTCGGCGGGGCGCAGGCGGTTGATGCGGCGCGCGGCGAGGTTCATGAGCAGGCCGTAGCGGCGCGTGCCGTAGGAGAGCTGCGTGCTGCCGCCGAAGCCGTTCGAGGCCGACGTGTAGAAGACGGCGGTGCGGCCGTGAAACTTGCCGTCGGTGTCGCCGTAGGCGGGCGCGGCCGAGACGAAGTTGACGACGCCGCCGAGCACGTCCGAGCCGTACTGCGAGCTGTTCGGCCCGCGCAGGACTTCGACGGTCTCAAGGCTCGACGGCTCGATGAGGCTGAAGAACGTGCCGACGCCGCCGCGCTGCGCGCTCGTCGTGTAGCGTATGCCGTCGACGTAGACGGCGACGTTGCGCCCCGTCATGCCGCGCACGAAGACGGCGCTCAGGGACGGGCTCGTGCGCTGGAGGTTGACGCCCGGCTCCTCGTCGACGACCTGCGCGACGACCTCGGGCGCGCGCTCGCCGATCTCCTGCTGGTCGATGACGTTGATGGGCTGCGCCGTCTGGCGCGCGTCGGCGACCTGACCGGCCTCGGCCGTCACCGACACCTGCTCGGACAGTTGGTTGACTTCGAGCGTGACCTCGAACTCGACGCCCGCGCCGGGCGCGACCTGCGTCGCGACGCGACGGGCGACGAAGTCGGCGCGCGAGACGACGACGAGGTACGAGCCGGCGGCGACGTTCTCGAAGCGGAAGCGCCCCTCGGCGTCCGACTTCGTCTTGCCGATGACGGTCTGCTGCGCGGTCACGAGCGACGCGTCGGCGTCGGCGACGGCCGCGCCCGACGCGTCGCGGACGACGCCCGTGATGCGTCCGCCCGCGTCCTGCGTCGCGGCCCGAGCGACGCCCGTCAGCGGAGTTGTCATGAAGATGATGGCGAGGAGGGCGCGCGCGCCCGGGGCAAATCTTTTCATCGTCTCAACCGTGTGCGTAATGGTCGTGTCTTCGGTGTAGGTGACTGAAAGGGGAGCTTAGCCACTCGGGCGAACTACTACCAGCCGCCGTAGTCGGGGCGCGGACGCGCGTTGTCGCGGGTTTTAGGGGAGGGGAAGCGGCGCTAGAGAGTCGCGACGACGTGCTCGATGACGGCGTGAATCGCCTCGTAGGCGTCGGGCGTGGCGAGCGGGACGAGGACTGCGGCGAGCAGCGCAGAGGCGGACGAGAACGCCACCCACCGCAGGGCGAACTCCCCGGCACGCGTCTCACCGTCGCGCGCGGCGGCGAGTTGCAGGAGTCGCCGGACGCGCGCCTCGACTCCGTCGCCGCCCGCGCCGTTGATGTAGGCGCCCGCCGGGATCGCGGGCCGCCCCTGCGGCGGCACGAGCCGCGCGATCTTAATCAGGGCGGCGGCGAGGTCGAGCGCGACGCGCCCGCCCGAACGCGCGGCACACTCGTCGGCGGCCATCTCGGCGGCGCGCGCCCAAGCGCGGTCGAGCACGCGCCCGCTCGGGAAGATCGAGAGCGAGTCGCGGCAGACGCGCAGGGCGGCGCGCTTCAGGTTGTCGCGGGCGCGCAAGTGTCCGGCCTCGTGCGCGATGGCGGCGGCTAACTCCTCGCGGCCGAGCGCGTCGAAGACCTGCGCGGCGACGAACAGGCGCGGGCGGAAGACGCCGACGACGGCGATGAGCGGGAACGTGTGGCGCAGGACGTAAGCCGGCACGCCGACGCCGGGCAGCGCGACGGGCTCGGCGTGTCGCAGCCAGTCGCGCACGAGGCGGCGCGTCGCCGCCCAAGCCGAGACGCCGCGCACGACGGCGAGCGCGATGCCGACGGCCGAAAGCGCCGCGAGCGCGATGAGAGTCGTGCTTATCTCCTCGTCCGTGTGACGAGGCTCGTGTATGACGTAGGCCGGAATCAGGAGGGCGACGACGCAGGCCGAGGCGGTGAGGAGCGGCAGAGCGCGCAGGGCGAAGACGAGGTTGGCGCGCGCGGCGGCGGGCCAGCGGAGCGTGCGGCGCGCGAGGAAGAAACGCCAGAGCGCGGACGCGGCGAGCGTGACGACGGCGTTGAGCGTCAGCAGCGCGGCCAGCGCGAGTGTGATTCCGAGCAGCTCGTAGACCATCACTCGCCCCCGCCGTCAAGCTCCTGCCGCTTCTCCTGCACGAGCCGCAGGAGCGTGTCGAGGTGCTCGCGGTCGCGCTCGCTCACCGTCTCGACGATGCAGGCCAGAAGCGGCTCGACCATCTCGGCGTCGCGGTCTAACAGCCCGTCGATCACGTCCTCGGCCACGCCGCGCTCGAACTCCTCGCGCGTGAGGCGCGGAGAGTAGAGGAAGGCGCGCCCGTCCTTGCGCCGCGCGAGCAGCCCCTTCTTGAAGAGGCGGTCGAGCGTCGTCATCAGAGTCGTGTAGGCGACGCGCTCGCCGAAGGCCTTGTGAAACTCGGCGACGCTCGTCTCGCCGCGCCCCCAAGCCTCCTCCATCACCTCGCGCTCCAGACGCCCGAGCGCGAGGCAGACGACCTCGCGCGGCCGGCGGAAACCGAAGAGCGTGAAACTCGGTGACTTCATCTTCTGTCAGACTTTTGAAAGGGGAGGGCCGGAGGCCGCTGCGCGCCCCGGCGGGCGCGACGCGTGGCGAAATTTGGAGGGCGGCTAGAGGGGCTCGAACCCTCGGCCTCAAGAGCCACAATCTTGCGCTCTAACCAACTGAGCTATAGCCGCCGCAAAAAACTGTCCGCTGATTCTAACCAAGCGCCGCGCCGCCTGACAAGTTGCCGCCGCGAGTCCGCGACGGCGGCGCGTCGGCGACGATGCCCCCGGCACGACTCGAACGTGCGACCCACGGTTTAGAAGACCGTTGCTCTATCCTCTGAGCTACGGGGGCGGGCTTGAGGTCTCGAACACGCGGATGTTAACACGCGCCCGAGTCGTCGAGTCAAACAGGGCGAAAAAGTTATGACGTTAAAAGTTACCGCGTTGTGATAGAGTGTGGCCCCGTGGCGGAACGACAGATGACGAGGGGCTCGCTCGTGCGCTGGCTGGCGCTGGCCGCGGTGACGCTCATCGCGCTCTACCTCTGCTGGCTGATGCTCCAGCCCTTCATCGAGGTGCTGCTGTGGGCGCTCGTCCTAGTCATCCTCTTCTACCCGGTTCACAAGCGCATCCGCGCGCGCGTCAACAGCCCCGGCTGGAGCGCGCTCGTCTCCTGCCTGCTCGTCATCGTCACCATCCTCGTCCCGCTCACGCTCGTCACGCTCGCCGTCGTCAAGGAGATGACGGGCCTCGCGCAGAACCTCCAGACGAACGTCGAGACCCTGCTCGACCCGAACTCGCCGACGACGGGCCGGCTGCTCCGCCTCATCGAGCCCTACGTCGACATCGAGCAGCTGCGCTCGCAGGAGTTCATCGCCGAGCGCCTGAGGGGCTTGGCGAGCGCCGTCGCGGGCCGCACGCTCGGCTTCGTCGGCGGCGTGCTCGGCGTCGTCGTCGAGACCTTCTTCGTCATCTTCACGATGTACTACCTGTTCCGCGACGGCGACCGGATGCGTGGCGCGCTGCGCGGCGCGCTCCCGCTCGAAGGCGCGCGCTCAAGCGAGATCTTCCAGCGGACGAACGAGGTCATCGGCGCGAGCGTCTACGGCGTGCTCGTCATCGCGGCCATACAGGGGGCGCTCGGCGGGATGGCCTTCTGGGCTCTGGGGCTGCCGTCGCCGCTGCTGTGGGGCGTCGTGATGGTTCTGCTCTCGATGATCCCGATGGCCGGCGCGTTCATCGTCTGGGTTCCGGCGGCGCTCTACCTGCTCGCGACGGGCGAGTGGGGCAAGGCGCTCGCGCTCGCCTTGTGGGGCACGTTCGCCATCGGCACGGTCGACAACTTCCTGCGCCCCAAACTCGTCGGCGAGCGGACGCGCCTGCACGAGCTCATCATCTTCTTCTCCGTGCTCGGCGGCCTTCAGGTCTTCGGCGTCATCGGGCTCGTCCTCGGCCCCGTCATCGTCGCCATCACGCTGGCGCTCCTCGACTTCCTGCGCCACGCCGGCCCGGCAGACCCGCCCGAGGGCGACACGATTCTTGAGAGTCAGGGGGAGTTGCGGACTGTCGAGGGCGAGGCCGGCGCGTGAGAGGGCTGGTGGAGGGCGTCGGGGGCGGAAAGGATTTGAGACAAGAAAAGAGACCGCCGGCCGCGTGGGCCTGACGGTCTCTTTTACGAGGCGTTAAGCCGCGCGCGCCTTTAGGCGGCGTTGTTGAACGTCTCGGCGAACACGCGACGGCCGTTCAGCGCGTCGTCGATGATCTCGCGGACGGCGGCGACGTCAGGGTTGACATCCATGCGGTCGCAGGCGCGCAGGTGGCGCAGGATGCCTTCGGTAGCGATGTCCAGAGTCGGGCCGGCCAGCTTCGAGTAGCGGCGCGCCTGAATGTGGTCGATCGCCTTCAAACGCTCTTCCAACGGAAATGACATCATGAGACTCACTGTTTTCCTCGCTCCTTATTTGTTCGCCCCCGGGGGAATAAATCACAGGGGTTAAATTAACTCCGACTGAAGCAGACTTTAGATGCCTTCTGACTTGACGGGGATGCGTTTCGGTTGCAATCCCCGAAAATTTGCGCAAACCTTCCCCCGACCTTATCCCTATGACACTCAGCACTTTGAGCAGGGGGCTTGCGAAAAAAGGCATTCTATATAAAAGCTCCGAAAAAAGCCAGATTTATTTTAGTCGGGGGCTAAATCCTTCCACGCGAAAAAGATAAATCACCGCGCGCGCCTCGACGGGCATTTCAGTCGGGAAGGCCGCGCCGGTTGTAAAACGTCAGGCGGCCGAACACGCTAAAACGCCTGCCACAGTCGCGGACGGCAGTTCTGGCGTCGCGGCCCCGGCAGGCGTCGCTCATGGGTAAATTGTTGAAAATGTAAGACTAGCGGGCGAACTACTTTCTGGGCATCACACTGTCTTTCATGCCTTTGCCGACGCGGAATTTGAGCGTCGTCTTGGCAGGAATCTGGATGGTTTCGCCGGTCTGCGGGTTGCGGCCCTCGCGCGCCTTGCGCTCCGAGAGGACGAGCTTGCCGAAGCCCGGCAAGGCGAACTCGCCGTTCGACTTAACTTCACTCATCGCGAGGGTTGCCAGCTCCTCGAAGAGCTCCTTGACCTGCGCGCGCTTCATCCCGGTCTTCTCGGCGAAGTGGTTGTACACTTCCGACTGTGACATGCGTTTCTTGCCTGCTTTGGTCGCCATGACGTGACGTAGCTACCTCCTGCGAATTGGGGAATAAACTCGAAAAAGCTTACGCAGCACATATATCACAACGGACAGCCCCGCGTCTCGAAAAAAAGCGATTTTTCGGCCGTTTTTTATCAATAATTTCTGCGGGGGCGGGTCTGACGAGAATCCGAGGGCGGAACTGATCGGGCTGCTCGGATTTGAACCGAGGGCCTCCGCATCCCAAATGCGGCGCGCTACCAGACTGCGCTACAGCCCGAAATCACACTCAAGGTCGGCGCGGGCGCTCCGTCAAACTCTACGCGAAGTCGCGCACGAACCTGAAAGCGTCTGGATTCTAACGACTAGCTTGCGAAGGGGTCAAGCGTCCCGCGGGAAACGCCCGCGCAGGAAACGCGCGGCTTCGGCGGCGGCGCGGGCGCGGTGGCTGACGCGGTTCTTGATCTCGTGCGGGAGTTCGCCGAAAGTCTGCGTGTGGCCTTCGGGCACGAAGACGGGGTCGTAGCCGAAGCCGCCCGCGCCGCGCGGCTCGCGGACGATGTGCCCGCGGCAGACGCCTCTGAAAAGCTCGCTCTCGCCCGTCCGGGGGAAGACGAGCGCGATGACGCAGACGAAGCGCGCGCGCCGTTCGTCGTCGCCGACGCCTTCGAGCTCGCGCAGAAGACGCGCGACGCGCTGGCCGTCCGTGGCGTTCGGGCCGGCGTAGCGCGCGGAGAGGACGCCGGGCGCGCCGCCGAGCGCCTCGACTTCGAGGCCGGAGTCGTCGGCGAGTGTCGGGACGCCCGCGCGCGCGGCGTAGAACTCGGCCTTGAGCGTCGCGTTTTCGTCGAAGGTCGCGCCCGTCTCCTCGGCCTCCCCCTCGACGCCGAGCTCCGCGAGGCCGCGCAGGCGCAGCGGCAAGTCCGAAAGAATCCGCGCGAATTCGGCGACCTTGCCCGCGTTGCGCGTCGCGATGAGAAGCTCTTGCACGTCCTCCAACGAAGCCCTCCGTTAATGCCGTCTTCCGCCTCGCCGCGCACTCGCGCGAGAACTCCCGCGCGGCGCGTGTGAATTTAAAGCTCTTTACCGGCGGCGGCCGCGTGTGCTAACAATTTAATTCGGGCGCGCTCTGCTCCCGCCGCGCGTCCGTCACGTCCTGCCCGAAGGTGGTCAAGCATTTTGAGTGTACCAGCAGACATCCTAGAACAGGCGGCGCACGCCATGCCGCCGGAACTCATGCCCTCACATTTCACGCCCGCCGCGCACCAGACGCCGGGCCGTGAGCCGCTCGACGCCGCGCGCGAGTTGGGAATCTGGCTGCGCGCGCTCCAGAGCTTCTGCGAGCTCGGCAACCACCCCCGCGCCGCCGACGCCGAACAGCCGCCCGCCGCCCGCGACTTCGCCTGCGAAGCGTCCATCGCGCGCGAGACCCTGCGCCGCTGCTCGCGCCTTTCGGCCGCGCTGGCCTGCGGCGCGGACTCGGCCTCCATGCTTTTCGGGGACGAACAGCCCGCCGCGTCGCTCGTCGATTCGTTGGGCGGCGACGCGTCCGACGGCGAACTGCACGAAATCATCGGCGAGTTGTGCGCTCTGGCCGAAGCCCTCGGCGCGTCGGGCCGCGAGAGCTTCGACGTGTGGACGAGCTTCGGCAGAGTCCTCGTCCGTCAACTGAACGGCTCCGAGACGGCTTGGCGTCTGACCTCGTCCGCGGCGGCGCGCCACGTGAAGTCGCCGCTCTGGCCGCAGCTTCGCGCGGTCGCCGAGCGCGTCACGCCCGACGCGCTCGGCGCGGACATCAGCGCCGTCTTCGCGAAGCTCCTCGGCCTGCTCGAACTCTTGCGCAACGTCGAGGACGCGCTCGCCGAGGACAGGCCGCTCAAGCAGACGCTCCCGCTCTTCACGCTCCTGCGCGAGGAGACGAACGCGCTGCTGACGCTCCTCGGCGAAAGGACGCTCCGCATCGAGGGGCTCGACGCGTCGGTCGCCGAGCAGCTCGACGGCACGCTCTACGCCGTCCGCATGGAGCTGAGAAAGGCTTTCGAGCACGAGCTGTCGGGCCTCGCCTCGCTCACGCACGCGCCGCACGTCTACGCGAAGGTCGAGAACGCGCACGGGCTTCTGCGCGACTGCTTCCAGCAGTCCATCGTCGCGCTCGCGCAAATCTTCGACCCGCAGCTCGAAGGCGCGCTCCTCTTCAACAACTTCAAGACGAAGCTCGAACTGTCGCTCGCCCTGCGGCGCGACCTGTGGGAGGTCTCCGAGAGCGTGCGCCGCGCCGAGGCGGGTCGCGACTCAATCGCCGCGCTCACCGACGCGCTCCAGACGTTCCGCGCCGGCAGCCTGCGAAACCTGATGTACAAGGACTGGGAGACTTACGAGCGTTTCGCGGAGGAGGTGACGACGACGCGCGGCGCGGCCGAGCAGCGCGCCGTCCTACACCGCTTCAGCGCCTACCTCGAAACGCTCTTCGGCCAAGTCAATATGCGCGCCGTGCTCGCCTCCCACCCGTTCGTCCCGCCCACGCGCCCATCGTGAGTTCCAATCAGCGGCGCGGCCCGTATCGCGTGATTATCTCGCCGAGCAGCCCGAACGCCGAGACGGTGCGCTTCTCGAATCCCGTCTCGCCGAGCCGCGTCTCCGCGACGCTGTAAGGCAACGCCGCCAACTCCCTCCGCAGAGCCTCCTCGTCACGCCTCTCGCCGCCGCGCGGGGCGAAGTAGTTGACGAAGTCTGCCGCGTACTCCGCGTCCGAGGTCACGGTCGAGACCTGCGCGGGCGTGCCGTCGGCGCGCGCACGCGCCGACGTGTAGGGACGCGCCTTGTCGAGCGTCTCGCCGCGCGCGCGCGCCTCAAGACAGCGACGCACGTCCTCGCCGCCCCCCATCAGAAGGTATTCGCCGACGAAGCTCGCCGCGCCGCCCTCCGCGTCGCGCGAGACGAGCATCTCCTGCCCGCCCGCCGTCTCGGCGCGCGCGCCCTCGCCGAGTCGCGCGCGCACCTGTGCGCGCAGCGCTTCGGCGTCGCGCGCGCGGACGATTAGAACTTTGCTCTCGCTCTCGCCGTCGAGACGCGCCGTCACAATCTCGCCGCCCGACGCGGCCAGAAACTCGCGCGGCTCCTCGATGCCGTAGGGCTTCAGGAGCGATTCGAGCGCGAGGCTCACGAGCGGCGCGTGCAGTGTGTCGACCTGCGACGAGACGGCCGCGCGAAAGCCCGCCCAAGCGGCGGCCGGGTCTGCGTAGCCGTAACGCGAGACTTGGTAAGCGTCGGCCGGCAGAAGCGAGTAAGCGCCCTCGGCCGCTTCGGGCGCGGCCGTCAGACTCGCGCCGAGACGCGCCGAGACGCCCTCGGGGAGTTCGAGAAGATACCTGTCCTCGAAAGCGCCGTCGCGCACGCGCGCGCCCCACGCCGCGGAGCGCAAAAGTCTGTCGGCGAGGCGCGGGACGACGCTCGCCAGAATGCTCTGCGTCTTCGGGTCTTCCGAAATCTGCTCGACGTAGAGCGGCGCGGTGCTCTCCAGAACCTTCGCCGCGCTCCCCGCGGGCGCGTACCCGAACGCGAGCGCGTCCGAGCCGCCGACACGGGCGCGCGACTCGCGCAGACGTGCGTCGCCCGCGAGGCTCTGACGCTCGCCGCGCCTCACGGCGAGGCACGCGACGACGGCCGTCTCGTCGTTCCCGACGACGGCGAGCGTGTCCGCCACTCCGGCGACGACCTTGCGGCGCGGGTTCTCCTGCGACGCCCAGACCGTGACCGCCGCGCCGCCCAAGTCCTTCCTCTCGACCCGCGTCGCGCCGAACATTCGCGACGCCAAATCACCCGCCCAACGCTCGACGAGCGGGCGCACGCGACTTTCGCCCGTGTGCGTCTCGGCGACGAGCGCCGCGCGCGGCGTGATCTTCAGGGACGAGCCCGGCTCCTCCGACGCCTGAAAGCCGAGGACGACGAAGGCCAACTGCGCGCGCGCCAGCACGACCGTCTCGGCCGACCCCGCGCCCGTCCAGTAGGCCACCTTCGAGAGCCGGCCGAAACCGCTCACGTCCGACTTCACGCCCGCGGCCGGCGCGAGACGCTTCCAAGCGTCGGACGAGGTGACGCCCTCCAAGACATCGGGCAGGCTGTTGACCTCGACGTAGACGAGCGAGTCGGCCGGGACATACGCCGTCATGTCCACCCTCTGCGGGCGGTTCCAAGAGAGCAGGACGAGCGCGGTGAGCGCCGCGAGCAGGACGAGGATGACGACCTTGAGCTTGCGCGACATGACGCGCCCATCCTAACCGCCGCCCCGAACGCGAGGCAAGAAACCTCCCGTCTCAGTCGCCCCGCGCGGGCCGCCGTCGCCCGACGTGAATCTGGAAGTTTCGCCCCGGCCTTCCTGAAAAGGTCGCCGGACGGGCGTTTTCGCGTTTCCAACTGCATGATGCTCAATCAGTTAAACATCGCAAAATATCGGTTGACACGGCCAAACTCGCTGGTTTATAGTTCCTCCTGTCAGTCGGGCCGAGGCCCCGGACTGTCGTGCGGGTTGAAAAGTTTACGGGCCACCGTGACCACGACCCGGCGCGTTTCGGGGCGCGAGGCGCCTTTCGAGCGGTCGCTGTCTGCACCGAGAGACGGGCGCGGCTTTCTTTGAAACTCAACCGACAAAGGCACACCACGCGCGAGCGTGGGCCGCAAAGCCGACGGGAGTCAGGCGCGCTCGCAAAGACTTGCGACTGACTCGGCCGGGTTGCCGAAGGGGAGACGGCTCATCCGCGCGAGTCCGTTCTAAGGGAACGGGACTTTCGCAACCCCTCCGCCTGCTCCTTCCACGAAGCCCCAGAAAACTCTCCCGCCCTCGGGTCACAAAGGGTTTTCCCCGCAGGGGCAACTGAGCGCGCGCACGCTCCCCGCACCCGCCGCGGGGCCGGCCGACGGAGAAGAGCCACCAGAAATGAAACCCGCAGCCGTCACGCCCAACCGGACGACGCACGTGCGCAACTCTCATCCGAGAGTGAAGCGTGTCCGCGCCCGTCTCCGACAGCTCCACCGCAAGAGACCCACCGCCGCCACCAACGCAAGGACTAAATAGCGCATGTTCAAAAAAAGTCTCGGCAAGAAGAACCTCGTCGGCCTTGACATCGGGTCGAGCTCCGTGAAGGCCATCGAGCTGACGGGCAAGCCCGGCAGCCTGATGCTCACCAACCTCGGCTACGAGGCGCTCCAGCCCGACACGGTCGTCGACGGCCAGATCATGGAGCTCAACGACGTGTCGAACGCCATCTCGGGCCTCTTCAGCGCGCACCAGATTAAGACCGACCGCGTCGCGGCCGGCGTTTCGGGCAGCTCCGTCATCGTCAAAAACATCATCGTCCCGCAGATGAGCGAGGAGGAGCTGGAGGAGTCGATCGACTGGCACGCCGAGGAGCACATCCCGTTCGACATCTCCGACGTGGCGCTCGACTACCAGATCGTCGGCTCGGGCCACGACTCGCTGCACGTCCTGATGGCCGCCTGCAAGCGCGAGTTCGTCGCCAACATCCGTCAGGCCATCCAGCTCGCCGGCCGGCAGCCCGTCGTCATCGACGTGGACGCCTTCGCGCTGCAGAACTGCTACGAGGTCAACTACGAGCCGACGGACGACCAGACGGTCGCGCTCTTGAACATCGGCGCGGCGACGATGAACATCAACATCCTCAAGGGCGTCCGCAGCGTCTTCACGCGCGACGTGTCGGTCGGCGGACAGCAGTACACGTCGCTGCTGCAGAAGGAGTTGGGCCTGACCTTCGAGCAGGCCGAGGCCATCAAGCGCGGCGGGCCGCTGCCGGCGGGCAACGAGTCGGCCGACCTCGACGCGATTCTCGAAACGGTCTCCGATATGCTCGCGCTCGAAATCTCGAAGACCTTCGACTTCTACCGCGCGACGGCCGAGGACAGCGAGGCCGCCGTGCAGAAGATTCTGGTGTCGGGCGGCGGCTCGAAGCTGCGCGGCCTGTCCGAGTACTTGGCCGGGCGCTTCGAAATCCCCGTCGAGCGCTTCGACCCGTTCCGCCGCATCAAGGTCGACGCGCGCCGCTTCGACCCCGACTACATGCGCGACATCGTGCCCGAGATGGCGGTCGCCGTCGGCCTCGCCCTGAGAGGAGTGGAAGCCTAAATGATTAAGGTCAACCTTCTGGATTCGGTCACCGACCGCGCGCGCAGCGTCGCCGCCGTCGAGTCGCGCGTCGCCAACCCGCGCGCGCGCTCGTGGATGCTGGCGGCCGCCGTCTTCTCCGTCATGGCCCTCGGGATGCTCTTCGACTACGTCCACGCCAACTACAAGCACGCGGCGGCGGGCGAGGAGTTGAAGAAGCAGGAGGGCATCGCCGCGCAGGTGCGGCAGATCAACAAGGACAAGGACGAGCTCGAAAAGAAGATCGACGCCGTCAACAAGCGCATCGAGGCCATCAAGCGCCTGCGCGCCTCGCAGCAGGGGCCCGTCGCCGTGCTCTCGGCCATCAACGAGCGCCTCCCGACGGTCAACGACTTCATGCTCACGATGGTCGAGCAGAAGGGCGACACCCTGACCATCGAGGGCAACGCCAACGACGAGGCGGCCGTCACCCGCTTCGCCCGCTCGCTCGAATTCTCCGACAAGCTCTTCGAGAACGTGAGCGTCGAGACCGAGCGCAAGCTCGTCGAGCCGAAGGACACGGACATGGAAGAGGAGAAGATCGAGATCGACGAGACCGCGCCCAAGCCCGAGGTCGTCAAGTTCAAGATCACCTGCAAGTACAACCAGCCGGGCGTGGCCCCCGCGGCCGAGGCGGCCGACCCCGCCAAGCCCGCCGCCAACCAAGTCGCGCAGAAGTAGCGGCCGTGTGCAAGGAGAAGCGATGAGCAGACTCGAAGCCTTACAAGAGAAACCCTGGTACTTGCAGCTCGCCGCCTTCGGCGTCGTCGCCCTCGTCCTCTACGTCGGCTTCTGGTACTTCGTCACCAGCGGCACGCGCGCCGAGACGGCGGATTTGACGGCGAAGGCCGACAAGCTGCGGGGCGAGAACGCCGCCGCGCAGATCGCGCAGCAGCGCCTCAACGAATTCCGCGCCACCTACGAGCGCGTCAAGTCGGAGTACGCAGACCTCGAAGCCCTGCTCCCCGAGCAGCGCGAGCTGACGATGGTCTTGCAGAACATCCAAGACCGCGCGCGGGGCCGCCTGTCGGTGCGCAAGTTCGCGCCGAAGGACGACGAGCAGCAGGACTTCTACTCGTCGAAGCTCGTCGAGGTCGGCGTCTCCGGCAACTACAACAACCTCGGCTCGTTCTTCTCGCAGATGGCCGCCTACCAGCGCATCGTCTCGATCACCGACTTCAAGTTCACGGCCTTCGACAGGAAGAAGAGCGAGGACAAGGATCAGATGTTGCGCGGACGCACCGTCAACGCCGAGTTCAAGCTCAAGGCCTACTACGCCTCGCCCGAGCGCGTGCAGAACGCGCAGCCGGCCGCGGGCGCGGCGGCCGGGAAGCCGGGCGGCGAGCAGGCATCGCAGGCCGTCGCCGAGGCGGCCGCGAAGCAGAAGCAGGCGGCCGCCGCGGCGGCCAAGTAGTCGCGGGGGCGCGCGTGCGCCGCCCACAACGAAAGACCCGTAGACTTTCAGGAAACGAACCATGAAGAGAGCACAGACTTTCATCACGACGGCCACGCTGGCGCTCGTCGTCCTCGGAGCGGGCGCGGCCACGGCCGCGAGCGCGCAGGAGGCCAGCACCTCGTTCCGCGGGGTCAAGCGCGACCCGTTCTCGCGCTACAAGGTCTACTTCAAGCGCAAGGTCGAGAGGAAGGAGCCGCCGAAGCCGATGCCGGTCGCCGCGCCGCCGATTCAGGCGCGCATCGACCAGTACAAGGCGCAGAAGATGGCCGCGATGAACCTCCAGCAGCCCGCGCCCAAGCCGACGACGGCGCTGCTGCTCAAAGAGGTCGAGGTCACCGGCATCTTCCGCACGCCGCGCGGCTACGCGGCGATGGTCGAGGCGACGCCGATTAAGCTCTCCTACGTCATCTACCCGGGCGAGCCGTTCTACGACGGGATGCTCGTCGCCATCGAGGAGAACCGCCTCGTCTTCCGCCGCGAGACGCGCTGGACGGACGGCCGCCGCGACGTGGCCGTCGAGACCAAGCCGCTGCGCACGCCTTCGGTCGTCGAGACGATGACGGCGACGAAGGAGGCGGCGAAGCCCGCCGACGCGAAGTCCGACTCGGCCGACGCGAAGAAGGAAGAGAAGAAGGAAGAGAAGTCCGCCCCCGGCGGCAACTAGAACCCCCGAACGGCCGGGCGCGCCGCACGTCTGCGCGCGCCCGGCCCTCGAAACTTTCGCCCCGCCTCACCAACCCGCCGGCCGCCCACACGGGCGGCGAACTCACAAGGACAAAAAAAGGATTGTCCCCCCGAAACCGACGGTTCTTTTGACAAGCGAGCCGGGCCGTCCGAACGCGTTGTGCGGCGCGCGCTTAAAAGGGTCGAGGGCCTTCCCGCGGGGGAAGTCGCCCGCAGGCCCGAACGAGCGTTAGCGCGTGGCGTAAGGAAGGCCGAATCGCTCACACGGTCAATCCCACGAAGGAAGAGAATATGAGATACGTCGAACACCTGCTCCCGGCAGCCGCCCGAAGAGTCGCGCTCGTGCTCTTCGCCGCGTGCTCGCTCACGGCGACGGCCTTAGCGTCCGGCGCGGGCGCGAGCGTCGCCCCGGCGGCGCGCGCCGTCCGCGCGACCCACAAGGGCGCGGCCACGCTCATCATCGTCGACGCCAACGCGCCGCTCGCCTACTCGGTGCGACGGCCCGAGGCCCGCACCGTCGCCCTCGACCTGCCCGGCGTCGACGCCTCGCGCCTCGCCGCGCGCTACAACTTCTCGTCGCCGCTCGTCGCCGGCCTGACCGTGCGCCGCACGGCGACCCCGAAGGGCGAGACGCTGACGAGCCTCCTCGTCGACTTGCGCGCCCCGGCGCTCGCGCGCTCGCACATCTCCGACAACACGCTCGTCCTCGAACTCCTGCCCGAGGCCGCCGCCACTTCGGCGCGCGCCGCAGGCTCCGAGTCGCCGTCGGCCCCGCCGTCGGCGGCCGCCGCCGCCACCGCCGAGCCGCAGGCGACGCCGACGCCCGAGTCCTCTTCGCAGGGCTCGCGCTACGGCCAGCCCGGTTTCGTCGGCGAGCCCGTCAACCTCAACGTCGTCAACGCCGACATCCGCGACATACTCAACTACATCACCGAGCAGTACGGCGTGAACTTCGTCATCGACGCCTCGGTCGGCAACGTCCCCGTCACCGTCAACGTCACCGACGTCCCGTGGAACATCGCGCTCGACTCGATACTGAAGGCCAACCGCCTCGGCATCGAGGTCAGCGGCAACATCCTCCGCGTCGCGACGACGAAGGTCTTGGCGGACGAGGCGGCCGTCCAAGCGCGCATCCGCGAGGCGCGTCTGGAAAACTCGCCGCTCATCACGGAGTTCATCCGCCTCAACTACGCGCGCGCCGGCAACAGCCTCTCGCAGCAGGCCGGCACGACCGGCAACTTCGCCGGCGGCACGTCGAACGAGAGCTTCTCGGGCGGGCAGGGCGGCGGCGGCACGGGCGACGCGGGCATCCTGCCCATCATCGCGCGCCGCCTGTCGAAGCGCGGCGCGGTCGAGTACGACGGGCGCAGCAACACGCTCATCGTGACGGACGTGCGCGAGAACATCGACTCCATCCGCCAGCTCATCTCGCTGCTCGACCAGCCCGAGCCGCAGGTCGAGATCGAGACGCGCATCGTCATCGCCAGCCGCAACTTCAGCCGCGACTTGGGCGTCCAGCTCGCGGGCGCGGTCTTCAACCCGAGCCGCGGCGGCGGCGTCGTCGGCACGACCCTGCCGAACCTGACCTCGAACATCACGGGGCTTCAGCCGAACGGCACGCCCGTCGTCATCGGCGGCATCACGCAGCCGGGCGGCACGCTCGGCGCGAACACGCCGAGCACCGTCATCGGACTCACCACCGGCATCTTCGGCACGGCGCAGATCACGGCCGCCATCACGGCCGCCGAGGTCAAGGGTCAGGCCAAGATAGTCGCCACGCCGCGCGTCACCGCTCTTAACAACCGCCCGGCGCAGATCGAGTCGGGCTCGCAGATTCCCGTCGTCACCCCGCAGTCGGGCGGCTCGGGCTCGGGCGGCACGCTCTTCACTACGACCTTCATCTCGGTGCCCTTGCGCCTGTCCGTCACGCCGCAGATTTCCGACGCGGGCACGGTCGTCCTGCGCATCGTGGCCGAGAACAACAGCGTTAACCTGACGCTGACCAACTCGCTCGGCACGCCCGGCATCGACACGCAGCGTATGCAGACCGAAGTGCTCGTGCCCGACGGCGGGACGACGGTCGTCGGCGGCGTCTTGAACGACCGCGAGGGCGAGACGCAGAACCGCACG
>DASQDT010000216.1:0-32864 GCA_035634035.1 Pyrinomonadaceae bacterium
TTCGAGCCGGCCCTGACAAGGGAGCGCGGCGAGGCGAGCGAGATTGCGCGGCGCGAGGCCGCGCGAGGGCGCGCGCTCATCGTCGCGTGCGGCGGCGACGGCACGATTCACGAAGTCGCGAACGGCATCTTGGAGTCGGGACGCGACGCCGAGTTGGGCGTCCTGCCCTCGGGCACGGGCGGCGACTTCCGCCGCACGCTCGAAGCGCCGACGCGCACGGCCGACGCCGCGCGCCGCCTGCGCGAAGGCCGCGCGCGCAGGATGGACGCCGGGCGCGTCACCTACACGAACGGCGCGGGGGAAGAGGAGACGAGATTCTTCTTAAACGTCGCCTCGTTCGGGATGGGCGGCGAGGTCATCCGCCGCGTCAAGGAGGGCGCGGCCTCGGCGCTGCTCGCGGGCGGCGGGGTGGGCGCGCTCGGCGGCAAGCTCACCTTCGCGCTCGCCGCGCTGCGCGCCACGCTCGCCTTCGAGAAGCCTTCGGCGCGCATCAGCCTCGACGGCGGCGCGGAGTTCCGTCTGACGGTCGCCAACTTCTGCGTCGCCAACGCGCGCTACTTCGGCGGCGGCATGAAGATCGCGCCGCGCGCGCGCCTCGACGACGGGCTGCTCGACGTGGTCGCCATCGGCGACATGAGCGCCGCCCGCATCCTCGCCAACTCCTACCGCGTCTACCTCGGCACGCACCTCGGCATGGAGCAGGTCGGGCACGCGCTCGCGCGCCGCGTCGCGGCCCGGCCAATCGATGACGAAGAGGTGAAGCTTGAGGTCGACGGCGAGCTGGTCGGCCGCCTGCCCGCGACCTTCGAGGTGCTGCCGGGCGCCCTGCGCGTGAGGTGCGCGTGAGACTTTAGGCCGTGCCGAAGGCCGACGCGCCGAGGAAGTTTTCGCGGACGTAGGCGACGGTGTCGTGCAGGGTCTCGGACGGGTCGCGCGGGGCGAAGCCCAACTCGCGCTCGGCCTTCGTCGAGTCGAGGTACCAGAAGTGCTCGGCCATCTCGATCTCCGAGGGCTCGACGGGCGGCGCGAGCTTCCAGTGTTTGTAGAGCGCGCTCAAACCGCGTGCGCCCGCCACCGCCAAGCGCGACGGAAGCGCCACGCGCGGGGCCGAGACTTTCGTCAGACGCTCAAGCCTCCCGAAAAACTTGTCGAACGTCCAGTTGGCCGCGCCGAGCAGGTAACGCTCGCCGTCGCGCCCGTCCGACATCGCGCGGACGAAGGCCCGCGCCGCGTCGCGCGCGTCGACGAAACTCAGTCCGCCGCGCGGCACGGACAGAATCTTGCGCGAGATGAAATCCAAGACGACGCGCGTCGAGCTCAGGCGCTCGTCGCCCGGCCCGAGCAGAAGACTCGGGTTCATGATGACGAGGCGTCGGCCCTCGCCCGCGAAGTGCTCGACGGCGACGCGCTCCTGATAAGCCTTGCTCGCGTAGTAGGGCCAGCGCGAGATGATGTCGAGCGGCTGCGGCCACTCCTCGTCGGGCCGCGCGTCGCCGTCCTCGGTCACGGCTATCGTCCCGCTCGTCGAGGCGAGCACGAGCGAGCGCACCCCCGCCTCGCGCGCCGCGCCGCACAGAAGGCGCGTCCCCTCGACGTGGAGCGCGTACATCAGGTGCGCGTCCTCGCGCTCGCGCGAGACGCGGCCCGCGAGGTGGTAAACCTCTCCGACGCCCTCGACCGCGCGCCCCACGTCCTCCGCCGACAGAACCGAGCCCGCCACCGACTCGACGCCCAACTCTTCCAACCACGCCGGCCGCGACGTCGACATCACGCGCAGGTTTTTCACGCCCGACGCGACGAGCTCACGCACTAAGTGCGAGCCGAGGAAGCCCGTCCCGCCCGTGACGAGCGTGAGCGGGGCGCGACGCCGCACGAGCGCCCGCGGGCCGGCTTCGAGCGCCGTCTGCTTCTCAGCCGTCTTGCGGGCGGCCTTCTTCGCCGCCGGCTTCTTCGCGGCCGTCCGCTTTGTCGTCTTCTTCTTCGTCGCCATCGGGAAAGTTTAATCAGTCGCCGGAGGCGGCGAGCTCGGCGTCGGTCGTCTCTTCGGCGGCGGCCGCGCCCGCGCGGCGCTCGGCGCGCCAGCGGCGTCGCAGAGATTTGGCGTCGAAGTCGCGGCGGACGCCGTCCCTCAAATTCTCAATCTCGTGGCGGACGAGCGCGGCGACGATGCGGTAGGCTTCCGAGCGCGGCATCCCGCGCGTCAGCCCCTCCAGCTCCTCGGGCGAGAGGAAGCGGCCGATCTTCGCGCCGATGTCGCGGCCTTTCAGCACGTTCGACCCCTTCGGCAGGGCCTCGTACGTGCCGTGGATGTAGATGGGCAGAATCCCCGTGCGCGTCGAGAGCGCGAGGTATGCGAAGCCCGACTTGAACTCGCCCATCTCGCCCGTCTGAGAGCGCGTGCCCTCGGGGAAGATGAGGGCGGTGTGGCCGCGTTCGAGGAAAGAGCGCGCGTGGCGGAGCGACTGGCGCAGGGAGCCCGAACGCTCGATGGGGACGAGGTTCGTGAAGTTGTTCATGTAGGCGCGCTTGTACTTGTTGTCGAAGAAGTAGTCGGCCGCGGCGAGCGCCACCATGTCGCGGCCGTATTCTCCGAGCGCGACCTTCACCAGCCCGATGTCGAGGTGCGAGGCGTGGTTCGAGGCGGCGATGAAGTTGGTGTGCGTCGGCACGTTCGACTGCCCCTCGATCTTCGAGTCGAGCATCCGCTCATAAAAGACGCGCTGGAGAACGTCGAGGCCGCGGTTGCCGAGCAGCCGCACGGCCGAGGGGATGTAGATTTCGTCGTCGGCGCGCTGCTCCTCCTCGGCGGCGCGGCGCTCGGCCTCGCGCCGCTGCGCGGCCGAGGGCCGACGCGTGACGATGGACTGAAGCTCGCGCACGTCCTGCACGGTGTTCAAGGTCTCGGGCGACGAGACGGTGCCGCCCGCCTGCTCGATGGCCGAGGCCAGCTCGACGAACATCAGGCTGTCGAAGCCCAGCTCGGACAGGCGCGTCTCCAAAGTGACCTGCGCGCGCGGGCGGTTCGAGACGGTGGCGACGATGTCCAAGAGCCAAGCGGCGTCGCCGGTGCGCGAGCGCGAGGCGTCGTCAATCACGCCCGCGCGTCCGCGCCGCTCAAGCTCTTCGAGCTTCGCCGTGACCTCGCCGCGGCGCACCTTGCGCGTCGCCGTGCGCGGCAGCTCCTCGTCCGTGAAGTGCAGAACCTTGACGCGCTTGAAGAAGGGGAGCGCGGTCGACACGTCGCGGAAGTGCTCCTCGATTTTGCGGCGCACCTCGTTGCGCGCGAGCGAGATGTCTTGGTCGTAGTCGGGGACGACGAGGCACGCGACCTTCTCGCCCAACCCGTCGGCGAGCCCGACGACGCTCAGCTCCTTGACGAAAGGCGAGTCGGAGTAGAGCTCTTCGATCTCGTCGGGGTAGACGTTCTTGCCGTTGGTGTCGACGATGATGTCTTTGGAGCGGCCGACGAGGTAGAGGTTCCCTTCGTCGTCGAGCCGGCCGAGGTCGCCGGTGTAGAGCCAGCGGTTTTGCAGCGCGCGCTTGGTCGCCTCCTCGTTCAGGTAGTAGCCGGCCATCACGTTCGCGCCGCGCGCCAAGACTTCGCCGATGCCGGAGGCGTCGGCCTCCGCGATGCGTATCTCGACGCCGGGCAGGGGCTTGCCGACGCTCTCGGCCAGAAGCTTGTTCTGCGGGCGCGTGACGGTGAGGACGGGCGAGGCTTCGGTCAGCCCGTAGCCTTCGAGGATGGTGAAGCCGAGCCCGTGCATCTCGCGCTTGACACGCTCGTTCAGCGCCGAGCCGCCGCTGATGAGATAGCGCATGCGCCCGCCCATGCCCTCGTGAATCGGGTAGAAGACGACGCGGCCGAGGTTGAAGGGCGTGCGGTCGCGCAGCCAACTGTTCGCGGAGATGAGAAGGTCGGCGGCGCGCCCTACCCACTCGCTGCGCTCGCCGAGGCGCGTCTTGATGCGGCGGTGCAGAAGCTCCCACAGGGCGGGGACGCCGACCATGCCCGTGACGTGGCCGTTCTTGATGGCGCGCGCCAGCTCCTCGCCGCTCAACTCCGAGAGGTAAGTTATCTGCGCGCCGCGGCTCAAGGGGGTCAGGAAGCCCGTCGAGAACTCGAACGTGTGGTGGAGCGGCAGCACCGACAAGACGCCGTCGCTCGTCGACATGTCGAACACGGACGAGAGCATCGAGACCATGTGCGACAAGTTCTTGTGCGTCAGCATGACGCCCTTCGGGCTGCCCGTAGTCCCCGAGGTGAAGATGAGCGAGGCGAGCGACTGCGCGCCGACCTTCGGCGGCAGGAGCGCCAGACGCTCGTCCTCCGCGCGCTCGTCTATCAGCTCGAACACCTCGTCGAACGTCCAGACGCGCGTCGCGGCGAGCCCCTCCGTGTCGAGACGCCCGCGGAGGGACGCGTGCTCGTCGAGCATCTCGCGGCTCGCGATGATGCCCGCGGCGTCGCTCGCGCGCACGAAGTTGAGCACCTCGTCGGTCGAGCTTTCGGGGTCGACGGGCACGCACGTCGCGCCGGCCTTCAAGACGCCGAAGTAGCTCATGCCCCACTCGGGCGCGTTGCGGCTCAGGAGCAGGACGCGGTCGGCCGGCTTGACGCCCTGCGCGGCGAGGAAGCCGGCGGCGCGCGTGGCGAGCTCGTGCAGGTCGGCGTAGGTGTACTGCTCGTGCCGCCCGTCGCGCTCGACGCGCATGGCGACGCGCGTGGCGAAACGTTTGCTCGAAGTCTCGAACAGCTCCATCAAATCCCGGTACGTGTAGACGCGCTTCGGCTGCGCGCGCATATCCTCTTCGAGCTTCGGGAAGACCCACTTCTTGAGGCCGGGGAAGTGGACGTTCATCCAATAGTCGTACCAGTCGAGCCGCTCGACCGCCCACGGCAGGAGCGGCTGCTCGTCCTTGCGCATGGCGGAGAAGAGCGAGCGCACGTTGTCGGCGCGGAAGACGTAGGCGTTCTCGACCATGAAGGGGCGGAACATCTCGAACGCGCCCTTCGTTTCGCGCGTGAACTCCTCGACGCGGTCGACCTGCTCTTTCGCGCGGTCGATGATGTCCGTGAGTCGCCCGCCGCCCCAGCGCGGGCGCACGCGGTCGAGCATCCCCGAAACCTTCTTCGCCGCCGCGTTGACCATCGGCGTCGAGGTCGTGTCGAAGCGCGCGGTCGTGACGGGCCGCGCCTCCATCCGCGCGGCCAGCTCGTTGACGAGGCGGAAGCCCGTCTCCTTCTCCTGAAAATGTTTGCGCTTGTAGAGGCCGAGCAGCCCCACGATGCGCTCCATCGTGTTCGGGTTGCTGTCGCCGGTCGCGGCCTGATAGACCAGACGCGGCTCGCGCACGCACGCCTCGGCGGCGACGGCGAGCATGACGGAGGCGACCGCGTCGACCGGCGTGATGTCGAGAATCAGTTTCTCGTTGACGGGAATCTGCGTCTGCCCTTTGAGCGTGATGAAGATGAGCGGGGCGGTCGTCGTGAAGCCCTCGTTCCAGCCGGGGAACGGGTAGGTGTTGGCCGACTCGACGATTGACGGGCGGACGATCGACTTGACGATGCCTTCCTCGGCGGCGACGAGCTGCTCGCCCAGAGACTTCGTGTAGGTGTAGATGTTCGGCCAGCCCCAGAACTCGGCGCGCTCGATGCCGAGCTCGGTCAGGCGCTCGCGCGTCCAAACTTTTCTCTCGCGGGCGACGGCGAGGCCCATCGCGTCAAGGTCGTCGGGGTCGCGCCCCTCTTCGACGAGTCGCTGGCGCGCCAGCTCTCTGAAGCGCGCGGCCTGCATCGCGTCGCGCGCCTCTTCCTTGACGCGGTCGGCCAGCTTCGCGCAATCCCGTATCTCCTGCTCGACGGAGAACTCGACGCCCGGTATCTCGTCGCGGCGCGGGAAGTAGCCGGGGACGGGGTCGCTCTCCCAGACGGGGCCGGAGCGGTTGCCGGCGACGAAGCAGGTCGAGACGTGGACGAGCGCGGGCCGCTTCATGCGCTTGGCGAAGCGGATGACGTTCTGCGTGCCGACGACGTTGGTGCGCAGCGCGCTCTCCAAAGTCGGGTTGAAGGTGACGTTGCCGGCCGAGTTGATGACGACGTCGATGTCTCGGGCGACCTCCTCGGCGCGCCCCTCCTTGAACCCGAGATTGTCTTCGGCGATGTCGCCGTTGACGATGACCACTTTGTCTCTGATGAAATCCTCGAAGGCCGCGCCGTAGAGCTCGCGCAAGGGGTCGAAGGGCGGCGCGGTGACGACGTTGTTCCAGAAGCGCGTCTGCGACTCTTCTTCGGAGCGCGCGCGGACGGTCGTGTAGACGCGCCCGACGCCCGGGAAGCGGTGCAGAAGCATCGACAGCGTCACCTTCCCGACGAACCCGGTCGCGCCGATGAAGAAGACGTTGCGGCCCTGATAAATCTCTGTCGGAGACAGCTTCATGGATTCCTAATTTAACACCCTTGAGAGCCAACGCATGATGTTGAGTGCGAGTTGCCGGTTGTCGATGCCCGCCTGATTGAGTCCGCCGAACTTCGACTTCTCCGGCCCGGCGAGTTGCGCCGTGAGCATCGCGGCCTCGCCCATGACGACGACCCGGCCCCTGCGGAACCTGAACGCGAGGCCCTGCGCGCGCCCCGCCGCCGAGACGGTCTTCTGCCCGTCGGGCGGGAGCCGGTCGACGGCCGTGTCGGCGAGTCTGAGGATGGCGACGCTGCCCTGCGGGCCTTTGAGCGACTGGCCCGTGAAGGTCGCGACGCGGTTGACGCGCTCGCTCGCGTCGCGGCCGCGCGTGATGGGGTGGTCGGCGAGCAGCCCGTTCTCGCGCGAGAAAATCTCGCGCCCGAGCGCCTTGTCGCGGCTGGCCACGTCCTCCGTGTAGGCGTTGCTCATCTCGACGCCGAAGCGCGCGGCGAGCGGGCCGGTCGCGCCGCCGACGGGGAAATGATCGGCGATGATGAGCAGCGCGCCGCCCCCGCGCACCCAGTCGCGCACGGCGTCGCACTCCTCCTCGGTGAACGCGGAGCGGTTGGCGTCGGGGCTGTCGAAGTCCGGCGACCCCATGGCGTTCGAGATGACGAGGATGTCGTAACCTTTAAGCGACTCCCTCGTGAATTTGACCTTGCCGGGCGTCACCTCGTAGCCGTCGCTCGTGATGAGGTCGGCGAAAGCCTTGTAGCGCCCGCCGGCCGTGTGAAAGTTGTTATGAGCCTCGTCGAAAAGAACCTTCGGGCGCTTCTTCGCGTGCGCGGGCCGCGCGACGCGCGCGTCGAAGGTCGGGTCGGGAATCTGCTGACCGCGCGCGCCCTGAGCGCAGGACACGAGCAGGGTCGCGAACAGGGCGCAGACCGCCAAGTGCCTCCCGCAATCTCTCGTCCTCAACATAAACTCTTCTCCCGCGCAGGCGTCATGCGCGTCAACTCATGTCGCAGATGCCGATCATCGGCTGGTGGAGCATTGTAATCTCGGCGGAGCGTCCCATGTAACTGCGGGCCATCGCGATCGCCTCGGTCAGGTTGTCGGCGCGCTCCCAACCCAGTATCGCCGGGACGTGCGCGTTCTCCGCCCCGGCGGCGATGACGCGGCCGACGTGCTGGCGCCCGTTCTCGCCCCAGTACCACATGAAGAAGGGGTGCGCGCCGTGGTAGGCGTTGCCGCGGCGGTACATCTCGATGTAGGACGGGTTCTCGGCGAACTCGCGCTCGTACTTGTCGCGCAGGACTTCGGCGTCGCGCGTCTCGGGCAGGAGACGATTAAAGAACTCGATGTAGGACGGGTGAAAGTCGTGGTCGAAGAGGTCGTAGCAGGGGTGGTTGAGAATTATCACGCCGCCCTTCTTGAGCAAGGGCTTGTTGCGGTAGAAGTTGAAGTGATAACCCAGAGCCATGACCTGCACGAGCAGCGGGTTGAGAATCGAGTAGACGTTGTAAGGCGAGATGTCGGGGATGCCCGTGATGAGGATGTCGCACTGACCCGTGACGGGGATTAGATACTGCTCGAAGTTCTTCTCGATGATCTTGGCGTGAGCCGGCTCGGTGCGGCCGGCGTGGCAGGCGATCATCTCGTACTGCGAGGGCATCGCCTGCAACATCTTGCGCCGGGCGGTGCGCGGCATCGCGCTCATCGTGCGGCGGACGGCCTCGAACTTCAGCCGGTCGAACGAGGAGAAGTCGTCCTCGTTCTTCAGGAGGAAGTCCATCTCGCCGGTGAACATGCGGTTGTTCAAGGCCGTCTCGATGTGAAAGACGTTCACGTGCTCGTCGACGAGCTTGCCCAGACGGACGACCTTGTGGTTCAGCTCCGAGCGCGCCGGATCCATGTAGCTGTCCGAGGCGCGGATGGTCTTCGGCTCGTGGTGCGCGCGCAGGGACTCGTAGTCGCAGAGGCCGACGGCGACCGACTTGTGCCCGCCGTCCATCGGGACGAGGTTGATGTTGACGTAGATGACGAGGTCGCTCTCGGCGGCGCGGCGGTTGATGCGCAGGGGCTCGTGGTGCTTCGTCTCGCCGAGCTTGACGAGGCCGTCGTCCCACTCGGCGTCGTGGTTGTAGTAGCGGTCGGGGTGGAACTCTTTGAAAATCTTCGGCCCGACCATCCGCTTCATCTCCCACTCGGTCATCTTCCGGTGGAGCGAGTTGGCGATGATGATGTGCACGTCGTCGACGCCGTTGGCGGCGAGGAGGTCTAGGACGACTTCGAGCACGGTCTGCCGGATGTCGGGCGTCGCCATCGGCGGGAGCGGCAGGGAAATGTCGTCGACCGCGATAGTCACCTTCATGCCGGGCGCGAGTTGCGCGTAGAGCGGCTCGCAGTCGTGCGGGTGGTTGAGGGCGTAGCGGATGGCGGCCTCGCGGTTGGGCAGGCCCTTAATCGGCGGCTTCGGGTAGATGACGCGCGTGCCGACGGGCAGGTCTTCGAGGAGGAAGTCCTCGCCCGAGGGGATGATGCGCGGCGCGCTGTCGCGGTCGATGTAGACGACCGACTCGTGGACTTTACGTCGTAGCTGTAGGCTCATCACTCGTCACTTCAGGTTCAGAATCGGCCAGTCGTGGTGCAGGGCCGTCTGGCGCAAACGAAAGTCTGGGTTGACGGCCGCGGGGTGGCCGACGATGGAGAGCATGGGCAGGTCGCTCATGCTGTCCGAGTAGGCGTAGGACTCCGAGAGGTTCAGCCCTTCGCGCTCGGCGAACGCGCGTATCCAAGTCGCCTTCGTCGCGGCCGCGAGCACGGGCGGGAGCAGGCGGCCCGTCGCCACGCCGTTGACGAATTCGAGCCTGTTGGCGACGTAGTCCTTGATGCCCAAGTAACGCATCAGCGGCTCGACGGATATGTCGAGAGCGCCGGTGACGACGACCTGACGGAGGCCGAGCCGGCGCGACTTCTCTATCAAATCGAAAGTGCCGGGGAAGACGGCCGGCTTCAGGACGCCCTCGAACAACTCTTCGGCGAAGAAGCGGAGGCGGTCTTCGGTCTCGCCGCGGTAGCGTTTGAAGAAGAGGTCGTTGAAGACCTTGCGGCTGTACTGGTCTGTGACGGCGAAGAGCGGGAGGCTCAGGACGGTCGTCGCGCTCTTGCGAATCGAGCGGAGAATGCCCTGCTGGTTCTTGGCGTAGAACCCGAGCGTGTGCACGAGGTTCGTGCTGACGAGCGTTCCTTCGAGGTCGTAGAATGCGGCTGCCGCCAAGTCCGTCCTCCCCGCGTGCGTGGGTCTTACAAGCTTTGCGTCAAAAAGGGGGGTCGCGAGCGCGCCCGTTCGGCTTCGGTTTTGTTGGTGCTGAAATATAACCCAAACAAACGACTTTTTGTAAGCGGCCGGCGCCGCGCGGCCAGAAATTACCTTTCTATTACATGGGCGCGCCGAAGGCGTTGACTTCCGCGCCCGTCGGTTATATAAGTTCCGCCCTCGCCCCTGCCCCAACGCGTCCGTCTCCCCCGGCCTTTGAAGATTCGACTTTGACTTTAAAAGGAGTGACATCAATGAAGATAATTGCGTGTGCATTAGTCTTGGGGCTGGCGCTTCTGAGTCTGCCGACGACGCCGGCGGCCGGCGCGCAGGTGGCCCCGCAGTCCGCGAGCGGCAACTTCCGCTTCGCGCTCTCTGACGGGCTCTCGAAGTCCATCGAGTTCAGCGCCTCGACCGACTCGCGCGGCACGACGAGCGGCGGCATGACTCTCAGCGGCCAGATGTACGGCTCAGACCCGAGCTCGGAGGGCGGCGACCCGCGCACGGGCACCACGCCCACCGACTTTTACATCAAGGCGACGTTCGACTGCCTGACGGCGAGCCGCAACCGGGCCGTGATGGGCGGGACGGTCACGGACTCGAACCCGAAGAGCTACACGGGGCAGCGCGTGCTGCTCGTCGTCGAGGACAACTACCCGGCCAACACGAACCACGACCTCCTGTCGTGGAGGATTTACAACGCGACGGCGGGCGGCTGGGTGCCGAAGGACGCAGAGCGGCCCGACGACAACGGGGCGTCTCTGAAGTGGACGGCGACCGACGCCGAGCGCAAAGACGACGCGGGCATCCCGATGCCGCCGGGCAGTCAGGTCGTCAGGTGTCAGGACTTCCTGCTCTCGTCGCACGTCTTCGTCTACACGCGTTACATGGGCGGCGACATCTCGGTCAAGCAGTAAGACGTTCCCGAGAGTGAAAACGCGCGCCCGCGAGGCGACGCGACACACCATCCCGAAGGCCGCGTGACGGCCGAATCCCGTGCTTCGGATTTCGGCCGTCACGCCCCGCCCGCCGCGCCCGCCGCGCCCCTCGCCCCGCCGACGTGTAATTTCGCAACGCTTCCGTCTACAAATTATCAACGGGCGGCGTTAAGATGAGTGCCCGTGAAGATTGCGACTTGGAACGTCAACTCGGTGGTCGCGCGGCTGCCGCTTGTCCTGCGCTGGCTCGAAAAGGAGCGGCCCGACGTGCTCTGCCTGCAAGAGACGAAGTGCGCCGACGAGCGTTTCCCCGCGCGCGAGTTCGCGGAGTTGGGCTACAAGTCCGAGACGCACGGGCAGCCGACCTACAACGGCGTCGCGATTCTCTCGCGCGCGGCCGCGGCCGACGTGCAGAAGGGTTTCCCCGACGACGAGGCGACGGCGCACGCGCGCCTTCTGGCGGCGACGGTCGAGGGCGTGCGCGTCGTCAACGTCTACGTCCCGAACGGCGCTTACGTCGGCTCGGAGAAGTACGACTTCAAGCTCGGCTGGATGCGTCGCCTGCGCGAGTTCCTCGATGAAGAGTATTGGGCCGACGACTCGGTGCTGCTCTGCGGCGACTTCAACGTCGCGCCCGAAGACCGCGACGTGCACGACCCCGACCTCTGGCGCGGCAAGATTCTCTTCAGCCGGCCCGAGCGCGAGGCCCTGCAGGCGGTGAAGGATTGGGGCTTCGTCGACGCCTACCGCCGTCACGTCGCCGAGGGCGGGAACTTCTCTTGGTGGGACTACCGCGCCGGGTCGTTCCGCAAGAACACGGGGCTGCGCATCGACCACGTCTGGGTCTCAGAGCCTCTGGCCGAGCGCTCGACGCGCGCGTGGATAGACAAGGAGCCGCGCGGGTGGGAGCGCCCTTCGGATCACACGCCGGTCGTCGTCGAGGTGACTTGAGCGCGGGCGGGGAAGCGGGGCAAGGTTTTTAAGAGGCATGACGGACGGGCGCGAGGGCGGCGGCTGGAAGAGTTGGGTGGCGGGCGCGCTGCTGCCCTCGTGCGTCGTCGTGCTCTCGGCGCTCCTCTACCGCTGGATGTCGGGGCCGACGGCCGCCGGAATAGCCTTCCTCGCCGTCATCCTCGTCGCCTACCTCCTCTTCCCGAAGATAAAACTGAGCGCGGCGCGCGTCGCCGTCGGGCTGCTGCTGGCGCTCGTCGTCGCGTACGTGCTGGCGCTCATGAGCCTCGGTCATAAATGAAAGGCGTGCGGGTGAACGACTCGGAGACTGAAGCCGTCGAGGTGACGCGCGAGGTTCTGCGCGCGATGCCCCTGCCACGGCCGCGCGAGGACGACGACAAGGAGGCGCGCGGGCGCGTGCTCGTCGTCGGCGGGGGGCCGGAGACGCCGGGCGCGACGTTGCTCGCGGCGACGGCCGCGCTGCGCGCCGGGGCGGGGAAGTTGCAGGTGACGGCCTCGGACGCGGCGCGCGCGGCCGCGCTCGGCGTCGCGCTGCCGGAGGCGCGCGTGCTTTCGCTCGACCGCGGGCGACGCGCCGACGCGTTCGACGAGTGTTTCCGAAAGGCCGACGCCGTCTGCGTCGGGCCGGGTTGGACTGACGAGCGCGAGCACGGGCCTTTGGAGAAGCTTCTGTCGGAAGAGACGCGCGCCGCGCTCGTCTTCGACTCGAAGGCCGTCGCGGCCTACGTCGCTTCGGCGCTCGCGGGGGCGTTCGGGAATCGCGCGGTGCTGACGCCGAACGCGGAGGAGATGTCGGAGGTTCTGAAGGCCGCCGGCGTAGACGCGCCCGACGGCCCGCTCGCGGCGGCGCGACTCTTGGCGGCGAGGCTGCGCGCGGTCGTCGTGGCGAAGGCGCGCGAGACGTTCGTCGTCGCGCCGGACGGGCGCGCTTTCGTCAACCGCGCGGGCAACGTCGGCTTAGCCACGTCGGGGTCGGGCGACGTTCTGGCCGGACTCGTCGCGGGGCTCGCGGCGCGGGGCGCGGACGCCGCGACGGCCGCCGTCTGGGGCGTCCACGCGCACGCCGTCGCGGGCGACATCCTCGCGAGCCGCGTCGCGCCGCTCGGCTTTCTGGCGCGCGAGTTGGCGGACGTGCTGCCGCGCGTGCTGTGGGAGTTGTCGGCGGGCGAGACGCCCGCGGCCGGGGGCGACGCGCGTTGACCGAGCACGCGGCGGCCGAGACGTTTCTGAGCGCCGTGCGCGAGAGCGCGGGCGACGGCTCGCTCGTCAAGCTCACGCTCGGCAAGTACCGCGGCGCGGAGAAAGGCTTGCGCAACCTCTACGTCAAGCCCGTCGAGCTGCGCGGCGAGCCGCACCTCTCCCTCCTCTACCGCCACGAGACGCGCGACGTGGTCAAGAACCACGCGGCCGCCGAAGGTCTCGAAATCATCGCGTCCCTGCTCGGCGCGTCGTTCCTCTCCGCACACCTCTTCACGAGCGCGCGCGACCTCCGCATCGAGTTCAACCGGCGGCGCGAGGCGCGGCTCACGGAGGGGCCGCCGACGATGACAGGCGCGAACACGTCGCGCGGGCACGAGCGGCGCAAGGGCCGACTCGTCGAGGCCGAGGGGAGCGTCTGGCTGCGCGGCTTGGGCGTGACGAACGAGCGCGGCGAAGTGCGCCCGGCGATGGGCGACAAGTTCCGGCAGATAAACAAATTCGTCGAGACGGTCGCGGGCCTCTACTCGGAGTCGCCCTTGCGCGAGAGGGGCGGGCTGACGGTCGTCGACATGGGCGCGGGCAAAGGCTACCTGACGTTCGCCGTCTACGAATACTTCCGCAGGCTCGGCGTCGAGGCGAAGGTTCTCGGGCTCGAAGCGCGGCGCGAGCTGGTCGAGTTGTGCAACCGCGTCGCCGCGGAGGCGGGCTTCGACGGCTTGGAGTTCCGCGCGGGGCGAATCGAGGACTACGAGGTCGAGAGCGCCGACATCCTCATCGCGCTCCACGCCTGCGACACGGCGACCGACGAGGCCATGCACAAGGGCGTCGCCGCGGGCGCGCAGGTCATCATCACCGCGCCGTGCTGTCACAAGGAGCTGCGCCCGCAGTTGGAGCCGCCGCCGGTGCTCGCGCCCGCGCTCCGCCACGGCATCCTGCGCGAGCGCGCGTCCGAGATGCTGACGGACACGCTGCGCGCGCTGCTGCTGGAAGAGTCGGGCTACCGCACGAAGGTCTTCGAGTTCGTCTCGACCGAGCACACGCGCAAGAACACGATGATCGCGGGCGTCCGGCGCGGCGCGGCGGCCGACGCGTCCGAGGTGCGACGGCAGATAGACGAGCTGAAGAAGTTCTACGGCGTCCGCGAGCAGCGGCTCGAAACTCTCCTGCGCGGCGGGGGCGACGCCGGGGGGGCGGGCGGGCGGGCCTAGTGCGCGAGGGCGAGGGGGAAGTCGGGCACGGAGAGCGGGCGCGTGGCGGTCGGCGTCTGCCGCCGGTTGGTTAGTTCCTTGACGCGGCGCGTGAGGTAGGTGTCGAGCATCGAGAAGTAGATTTCGGGCGCGCCCGGTTGCGACGCGCCGCCGCCCAGACCCTCGATGAGAGCCTTCGTGAAGGCGCCGTTGCCCCAGTCGTCGCGCTCCTCGGCGCTCTCGTTGCCGGTCGAGGCGGTGAAGACCGCGACGCCGTACTGCGCCTTGTTGAGCGTGTTGGCGATGTTGTTGATGTCGATGACGCCGCGCGGCCCGAGCACCGCGCCCGAGCGGCAGGTGTCGATGAAGAGGACTTTGTGGCCGCGTATGCGGAGGAAGGTGTTGACGATGATGTCGAAGGAGACGCCCGTGCCGGTCAGCGCCTCGGTGTCGGCGTCGGTCGGCAGGAAGTAGTAGAGGTTGTCCTCGGTCATGCCGTGGCCGGCGAAGAAGATCATGGCGAAGTCCTGCTCGCCCGTCTCGCGCCGAATCCAGTCGAGCCCCTTCGTGATTTCGAGGCGGTTGGCCGCGCCGTCCGGCAGCACGCGCGTCGTGACCTTCGAGTAGCGGCGGCCCTCCTGACCCTTCATCAGCGCGGCGAACGCCTCGGCGTCCTTAGCCGGGTACTTGAGGCCCGGGATTTTTCCGCTCTCGTAACGGCCGACGCCGATGGCCAAGACGTTGAGCGCGGGGCGCGGGGCGTCGGGCGTCGGGCTCGGGTTCGGGTTCGTCACGTCGCGCGGGCGCGTCGCGGGGGCGAGGCGCGCGGTGGCGGCGACGCTCGGGGCGAAGCGGTTGGAGGCGATGACCGAGACGAGGCTCGCGCCGCGCTCGGGAATCTTCACCGTGATGCGGCGCTCGACGCCGTCGCCGCCCGCGCTCAGATTCAGCGAGTGTTCGAGCGCCACCGTCCGGCCGTCGACGAGCGCCATCACGCTCGTGACGGGCGCGCCCGACGGCGCGCGCACGCGATACCTCACGGTCACCTCGCCGGGCGCGACCTGCTCGCCGTCCGAAGGCGAGAGGATGTCGACGACGGGCGGGAGAATCTCGGCCACCTCGGCCGCCGGGCGCGACGGGGCGATGCCCCGCGCGGCGTTCGCCTCCTTCAGGGCCACTCCCTCGTCGCGCGTCTTGAGTACTTTGGCGACCACGTCGGGGCGGTAGAAGGTTTCGCGGAACTGCGCGACGGGGAAGAAGTCGGCCGCCTTGTCCGGCCCGTTGTTGACGTGCCAGCCGATGAGTTCTTCAGCGCCGGGCGAGGCGTCGTAGTAGCCCGACGGAGTCCACGCGACCCAACGCTTGCGGTCGGCGTGCGGGAAGAAGGCCAGAAGCTCCGTGCGATCCTTCATCGAGTACCAGCGAATCGTGCCGTCGGAGAAGGCCGCGACGGCGAGACGGCCGTCGGCCGACACGTTGACGGCGAGCGTCGCGCCGGGGGCGGGCACGCTCCAGAGCTTCGCGCCCTCGCGGTCGAAGAGGTAGAGGTTCCAATCCGCGCCGAGCAGCACCGCGCTGTCGTCGGGCGCGACGGCGACGCTGATCGACCTCTCGTGCAGCCCGAGCCGGAGGGGCTTGCCGTTGAGTCGGGGGCCGACGACGTGCGCCCAGTTGGTGACGCGCAAGGCGTCGCTCCCGGTGACGGGGGCGCGCCAGCCGGCGGCGGCCGTCGCGGCGGTGTCGAGCTTGCGCTCGACGCTCGAAAAGACCGCGGGCGACTCGCCGAAGAGCGTGTAGGCGAAGCGGACGCCCGTGCTGTCGGGCGACAGGAGAAAGCCGCTCTGGTTGTTGCGGTTGTCGGCCGTGGCCGCGCCGACGTGGAGCGTCTGACGCCCGGCCCCGTCGACCGCGCCGAAGGCCGGGTCGTAGGTGCCGTAGACGACTCCGCCGCCGCGCAAGGGGAGGATGTGCGTGAGCGTGTTGGAGGTCGGGACGCCGATGTCGCGGTGCGCGCCGCGCCCGCCGTCGGCCCACGCGCGGATGGTGGCCCCGCCGCCCGCGCCGCCGCCCACCGCGCCCGCGTAGAGCGTCGCGCCGTCGGCCGACCACGCGACGTTGGCGCGGCTGTCGCCGGGCTGGCCCGCGCCGCCCGGCTCGTAGAGCGGCGAGAGGTCGGCCGAGGAAAGCACGGAGACCTTCGTCGTGTCGACGAACCCGACGGCGAGGCGCGACCCGTCGGGCGAGAAGCTGACGGTGTAAGGCTGCGTGCCGCCGGCCGCCGCCCGCTTGGCGAGCAGGCGCAGGCCGCCTTCGCCCGGCGGCGCGTAGAGGCGTATCAGCCCGTCGCTCGAGGTGACCACGAGCCGGCCCGAAGGCGCGAAAGCGCCGCCGTAGCTCGCGCCGCCGTAGTCCTTGTCCTCGCCCGCCGGCGAGTAGTCGTCGGTGCGGTAGACGCGGACGCCGTGTGCGCCGGCGAACGTCGCCGCCAGAAACCGCCCGTCGGGCGAGTAGGCGAGGTGGTTGATCGCTTCGGGCAGCCCCGTGACGCGCCGTTCGATGCGGCCGCTCTCGCGGTCGAAGATGTAGACGGAGTGCGTGCCGTCCCACTCGAAGCCGGTCGAGCCCCCGGCGGCGACGGCGCGGCCGTCGGGCGAGATGGCGATTGAGTAGAGCTTGCCCTCGTCGCCCGCGCCGACGGGCGGGCGCAGGACGCGCAGCAATCTCCCCGACGGCAATTCCCAGACGCGCGCCGTCTTGTCTTCGGAGGCGGTGACGAGGAAGCGGCCGGAGGAGTCGACGCCGATGCGCTTGATGGGGCCCGTGTGCATCCCCGTCTCGATGTGCAGGAACGGCTCGCGCGAGGGCCCGCGCGGCGTCGAGGCCGGCGCGGGCTTCTGCGCGGCGACGCCCGGCGCGACGGCGCTCGACGCGACGGCGAGCGCGATGACGGCGGCGAGCGACGCGGCGGCGACTCTCTTCGTCGGGCGGTTCGGTGCGGGGCGGCTCACTCCTTAAAAACTCCGTGCGCTAATGTCGGGCCCGTCTCGCCGGCTCTCAGGTGTTCGGCCCGGGGCCGTGCGGCGGCCGGGCCGCGTACCCCGCGTCGAAGGGCGAGGGGACGGTCTGTGGAGAGAAGATGGGCGGCGGCGGCGGGACGTTGTCCACGTAGTTGACGAGCCGCGCGCGGCGCTCCTGCCGCTCGACCACGCCGCGCACGACCGCGATGGCGAAGAGCGCGGCCGGGATTTCGAGGATGTTGGCGAAGAGGTCGACCCACGCCGAGGCCGTCGCCGCCGCCACGCCCTCGCCGCTCCAAGAGAGGCGGAAGGAGACGTTGTTGAGGATGTTCGACGCGACCCAGAAGCCCCACCAGAGTTTGAGGACGGAGGGCGCGCTCAGGGCGTAGCGCGCGAAGGGCGTGTCGAACGTCGTCACCTCCGGGTCGCTCTTCGCCCAAATCTCGCGCGCCGCGCGGTAGGGCACGAACAGGTTGATGATGGGGACGAAGAAGCTGCCGACGGCCCACCCCGGGGGGTGTTCGAGGTGCTGGCGCGGGTTGCCGAGGGCGACGAGGTTCTTGTGCGCGCGGTACATCCAGACGCAGAAGATGACGACCGTCGGGACGAAGACCAGCAGCTCGAAGAGGGCGATGAGGAGGATGACGATTTCGCGCGTGTCGAAAGGCGCGTCCGCCGCGCCCTCGCCGAACACGACGCCGTCGCGCGCGAGGTCGACTTGCACGAAGTCCGAGGCGATGCCGAGCAGGCTCGCCAGCATATTTAACCCGAGGAGGACGACCACGACGCTCGCCAGAGTCGTCGCCGGGCGGTAGCGCGCGGTGGAGGTGAGAGGGGGAGTGGCGCTCAAGTGAAATCCTCCGTGCCCGAGAGGGGTTCTCCCGTCTACTCGGCGGAGCCCGCGGCGGTCGCCGCGCCCGCGCGCCCTTCGGCTTCGAGGATGGTGCGCGTGATCTGGACGACCGTGTCGGGGTTCAGGGAAATCGAGTTGATGCCGCGCTCGACTAAGAACCGCGCGAACTCCGGGTAGTCGGACGGCGCTTGGCCGCGGATGCCGATTTTTTTGCCGGCGCGGCGCGCGGCCTCGATGGCGTGCGCGACCATGCGCTCGACCGCGCCGTTGCGCTCGCCCTCCTCGACCGCCCGGCAGAAAGGTATCATCGCCTTGACGTTCACGAGGCCCGTCTCCCCGCGCACGCCCTTCGGCACGAGCGCGCGGGACAGCTCGCCCAGCGAAGCGCACTTCCCGCCGACGACCGACACGTCGTCCGCCACGACCTCGCCCAAATCGAGCACGGGTTCGGCCGCCGCAGTTTTCATCTCTTAAAGCCTCGCGCGGAAGGGTTCGGGCCTGAAGCGCCCGACAGTGTATGCGAAGCGCCGGGAGGAGGGAAGATTTAAATCGCGGCGGGGGCGCGGCGGCCGCAGACGGTTTGACTTTGCGACCCGCTTGTAATAGCTTGTGCGCCGCCCTGAAGCCGCCGCGAAGACCTGACGCCTGAGGGCTCTCCCGGCCGCGCGTCCCTTCTTGTATTAGTCATAACTTCACTACCGTTCAGGACTCATGCGAGCGCCGTCCGCCCGCCTCGGACGCGCCGAGAGATTAAGGAGCCCAGACCCGCGGCCGCGCCGCCTACACGCCCGGCCCCGCCTTCCACCCGCGCCGTGTTCACCGCCCGGTGCTTTGACCCCCGAAAGGACTTTCACCGACCATGTCCCCACGCAGCATTAGAATCTACCTGACCTCTCTGCTCGCCTTCTGCCTCGTCGCGGCGGCCGCCGCCCCCGCGCGCGTGCAGGGCGGACTCGAACCGCTCTTCACGATGCCCCCCGGCGACAACGAGACCAGCGAGGCCGTCGACGAAACGCCGCAGCGCTGGTTCGTCGAGCTTTCGGGACGCCCCGAGACCGACGGCGGCGACCGCGCCGCGTTGCAGAACGAGAAGAAGGCTTTTCGCGACGCGGCCCGCGCGGCCGGCGTCCAGTACACGGAGCGCTACGCCTTCGGCAAGCTCTGGAACGGCTTCTCCGTCAGCGCCACGTCGAGCCAACTGTCGGCCATCCGCAGCATCCCCGGCGTCGTCGCCGTCTACGGCGTCGAGCAGATCGCGCTCCCGTCGCCGAGCTTCGACTCAAGCCCCGACATGATGACGGCCCTCGCGATGACCGGCGCGAACGTCGCGCAGAACAGCCTCGGGCTGACGGGCGCGGGCGTCAAGGTGGCCGTCATGGACACGGGCATCGACATCGACCACCCGGACTTCGCCGGCAACGGCACGGACGACTCGACCCCCTTCCCGACCTCGCGCGTCGTCACCGGCCATGACTTCGTCGGCGACAACTACAACTCCAGCGGCACGGGCGCGCAGCTCACGCCCGTCCCCGACAACAACCCCGACGACTGCGGCGGCCACGGCACGCACGTCGCCGGCATCGTCGGCGCGAACGGCACGGTCAAGGGCGTCGCCCCCGGCGTCTCCTTCGGGGCCTACCGCGTCTTCGGCTGCTCGGGCACGACCGACTCCGACATCATGATCGCGGCGATGGAGCGCGCGCTCGACGACGACATGGACATCCTCAACATGAGCATCGGCGCGGCCTTCCAGTGGCCGCAGTACCCGACGGCCGTCGCCGCCGACCGCCTCGTCAAGCAGGGCGTGGTCGTCGTCGCCTCCATCGGCAACAGCGGCACCAGCGGCCTCTACGCGGCGGGCGCCCCCGGCGTCGGCTCGAAGGTCATCGGCGTCGCCAACTTCCAGAACTCGCACATCAACTCGACGGCCTTCACCATCACGCCCGACAACGCGGCCATCGGCTACCTTCAGGCGACGGCCGCGCCGGCCGCGCCGACCTCCGGCACCTTCCCGATGACGCGCACGGGGACGGCCAGCTCGGCGGCCGACGCCTGTAGCGCGCTGCCCGCCGGGAGCCTCGCCGGCCGCGTCGCGCTCATCCGCCGCGGCACGTGCGGCTTCAACATCAAGGCCAACAACGCGCAGCTCGCGGGCGCGGTCGGCGTCGTCATCTACAACAACGTCCCCGGCATCCAGAACATCACCGTCGCCGGCCCGCCCAACATCAACATCCCGGTCGTCTCCGTCGACATGGCCAACGGCGTGCTCATCAACAACCGCTTGGCCTCGGGGCCGGTCTCGATGACGTGGACGAATCAGGTCGGCTCGACGCCGAACGTGACCGGCAACATCATCGACGGCAGCAGCTCCTACGGCCTCGCCGCCGACCTCAGCATGAAGCCCGACATCGGCGCGCCGGGCGGGCTCATCCGCTCGACCTACCCGCTTGAGCTCGGCGGCTTCGCCATCCTGAGCGGCACTTCGATGGCCTCGCCGCACGTCGCGGGCGCGGCGGCCCTCCTGCTCCAAGCGCGACCCGGCACGCGCGCCGAGGACGTGGCCGGCATCCTCCAGAACACGGCCAGCCCCCGCCAGTCGTTCGCCAGCGCGGCCTTCGTCGAGGCCGTCCACCGTCAGGGCGCGGGGATGCTCCAGATAGACAAGGCGATTCTCTCGACGACTTCAGTCGCGCCGAGCGAGCTCGCGCTCGGGGAGAGCGAGTTCGGCCCGGCGACGCGCACCGTCACGGTCGCCAACAACGGCTCGTCGCCCGTGACCTACGACCTGTCGCACAGGGCGGCGACGGCGACGGGGCCGAACACCTTCGTCGTCTCGATCCTCAACGCCCCGTCCGCCGTCTCCTTCAGCGCGCCGAGCGTCACGGTCGCGCCGGGCTCCACGGCGACCTTCGACGTGACCATCGCGCCGAACGCCGGGCTCTCCGACCGCAGCCTCTACGGCGGCTACGTCGTGCTCACGCCGCAGGGCGGCGGGCAGACTTACAGCGTGCCCTTCGCGGGCATCAAGGGCGACTACCAGTCGTTCACAGTCCTCGCCCCGACGGCCAACAACTTCCCGTGGCTGGCGAAGCGCACGGGGACGACCTACTTCAACCAGCCGGGCGGCGCGACCTACACGCTGCAGAACGGCGACATCCCCTACTTCCTCGCCCACCTCGACCACCACTCGCGCCGCGCCGTCTTCGAGATCCGCGACGCGAACACGAACGAGCTAGTCCACCCCGTCTTCCACAACGCCATCGAGGACGAGTACCTCGCGCGCAACAGCTCGGCGACGTCGTTCTTCGCGTTCGCGTGGGACGGCACGCGCATCCACAGCAACGGCGGGAAGGGCAAGACGAAGGTCGTGCCCAACGGGCAGTACCGCATCACGCTCCGCGTCCTCAAGGCGCTCGGAGACGAGAACAACCCGGCCCACACCGAGACGTGGACTTCGCCCGTCATCACCATCGCGCGCCCGTAGGCGCGACACTCTGTTGACCGCCCGACACCGCGAGTGAAAGGCGAAAGGCTGGGGGACGAGAGCCTTCGTGGTTCTCGTCCCCCCGCCTTTTTACTTCTACCTTCCGCCTTCTCCTCTACGCGCGCTCGGCCGCGCGCTCCGAGGTCAGCTCCTCGGTCTTCTCGGTGATGCTCCTCTCGCCCCAGTCGTTGTCGCGGCTCGACTCGCCGGCCTTGATGCGCTTGGCCTCCTTCATCCGCTCGACCAAGTCCATGTGCGTCGAAAAGTATGGGATGCTCTTGCCGACTATCTCCTCGACGCGCTCGAACCCCTTGTCGGCCATGAACCGCGCCAAGCCATCCTGCAACTCGTCGATGATCTTCAGCCCGTGGAGCATCACGCCCGTGCAGAGCTGCACGGTCGAAGCGCCGAGCAGCATGAACTCGATGGCGTCGTGCGAGCGCTCGATGCCGCCGATGCCGCTAATCGTCACGCCCTCGGGCAGGGCCTGCGCGAGCTGCGCGACCATCCGCAGCGCGATGGGGCGGACGGCCTGCGACGAGTAGCCGCCCGGAACCGTGTAGCCCTCGACCGTGGGGAGCGGGCGCAGGGTGTCCAAGTCGACGCCGATGACCGAGAGTATCGTGTTGATGGCCGAGATGCCGTGTGCGCCGCCGCGCACGGCCGCCAGCGAAGGCTCCCTGATGCTCGTGATGTTCGGCGTCATCTTCGCCCAGACGGGGATGGTCGCGACCTCCGTCACCCAGCCCGTCACCTCCGCCGTCAGGTCGGGGTGCTCGCCCATCTCCGAGCCCATGCGGCGCTCGGTCATCCCGTGCGGGCACGAGAAGTTGAGCTCGAAGGCGTCGACGCCCGTCTCCTGCACGCGCCGGGTGAGTTCCTGCCAGCGCGACTTCTCGTACTCCTCCATGATGGAGGCGATGAGGACGTGGCGCGGGTACTGCTTCTTGATCTGGCGGAACTCGTCGAGCCAGACGTCGATGGGGCGGTCGGAGATGAGCTCGATGTTCTCGAACCCGATGACCTCGCCCGTGTCGCGCGAGCGCAGGCGCCCGTAGCGCGGGACGACGTTGACGACCTTCGCGCTCTCCAGAGAGACGGTCTTCGCCACCGCCCCGCCCCACCCGGCGTCGAACGACTTGGCGATCACGCGCGCGTTCGTCCCCGGCGGCCCCGACCCGAGCAGAAACGGGTTCGGGAACTCGATGCCGTTAACTGTGATCGAGAGGTTCATGGTTTTACCTCGTTCGGCTTTAGTCGGCGACGAGCGAGTCGTAGGTGTCGGGCCGCCGGTCGCGGTAGAACTGCCAAGTGTTGCGGACTTCGCGGATTTTATCCAAGTCGAGGTCGGCGACGACCAAGTGGTCTTTGTCGCGCGGGGCCTCGGCGATGATCTGGCCGCGCGGGTCGCAGAAGTAGCTCTGGCCGTAGAACTCGCCGATGCGCCACGGCTCCTCGTAGCCGACGCGGTTAATGGCCGCGATGAAGTAGCCGTTGGCGACGGCGTGCGCCGGCTGCTCCAGCTTCCAAAGGTACTCGGACAGGCCCGCGACCGTGGCCGACGGGTTGAAGACTATCTCCGCGCCGTTGAGTCCGAGCGCGCGCGCGCCCTCGGGGAAGTGTCGGTCGTAGCAGATGTAGACGCCGACGCGCGCGTGGGCCGTCTCGAACGTCGGGTAGCCGAGGTTGCCGGGCTTGAAGTAGAACTTCTCCCAGAAGCCGGGGTTGACGTGCGGGATGTGGTTCTTGCGGTACTTGCCGAGGTACTTGCCGTCGGCGTCGATGACGGCCGCCGTGTTGTAGTAGACGCCCGTGATCTCCTCCTCGTAGATGGGCACGACGATGACCATGCCGTACTGCTTCGCCACGTCCTGCATCAGCCTGACGGTCGGGCCGTCCGGGATGCGCTCGACGGCCTCGTACCAGCGCACCTGCTGCTCGGCGCAGAAGTAGGGCGTGGTGAAGACCTCTTGGAAGCAGAGGATCTGGACGCCCTGACGCGCCGCGTCCTCGATCATCACGAGGTGCTTCTCGATGTTGGCGCGCTTGATCTCCTCGATGGGCGCGTCGGTCGGCGCGGCGTTGGACGCCTGTATGAGTCCGCATTTAACCGTGCGTGGCATGACTGCTTTCTTCCTCCTTCAAACTTGGGTGCCCTCTCATCAGGGCGTAGTAGACGACGAAGCCGACGCCGAAGGTGACGAACCAAGCGTAATTATACAGCGTGTCCGAGAGGTTCGGGTCGGGCAACTGTCCCGCGTAGTTCGGCGTCGTCGCGGCGCGCAAAAAACCGGGCACGACGGGCGCGATCGCCAAGACGAGCGCGACGACGGCGCGCCAGTTGAAGCCGTTCGAGTAGCTGTAGGGGCCGCGCTCGCGGAAGAGGCCGGCGAGGTCGAGCCGCCTGCGGCGCAAGACCCAGTAGTCGCAAATCATGATCCCGCCGATGCCGCCCATCAGCCCCGAGTACCCGATGAGCCAAGTGAAGATGTAAGCGCCCATCGAAGACATCAGCTTCCACGGCATCATCAAGACGCCGATGACGGCCGTGATCAGCCCGCCCGTGACGTAGGAGATGAGCCGCGGGTTGAGGTTCGAGAAGTCGTTCGACGGCGAGACGACGTTGGCCGCCATGTTGGTCGTCAGCTGCGCGGCGAAGATGACGGCCGTCGCGAAGAGGATGACGGCGAGGCTGTCGAAGCGCGCCATCAAGTCCACCGGGTTCGGGATGGCCACCCCGTAGATGAGCAGCGTCGCGCTCGTCACCGCGACGCCGATGAAGGCGAACGCGGTCATCGTCGGCGGGAGGCCGAGCGCCTGCCCCAACATCTGCGAGCGCTGCGAGCGCGCGTAGCGCGTGAAGTCGGGGATGTTGAGCGAGAGCGTCGCCCAGTAGCCGACCGAGGCCGTCAGAGCGCCCGGGAAAATCGTCCAGAAGTTCTGCTGCTGCTTCTGCAACGCCGCCGACTCGGAGAGCACGCGGCCCAAGCCCCCCGCCCTCCAAGAGGCCCACGCGAGCAGCGCCAGCCCGCCGGCCAGAAGCAGCGGGGCCGCCCAAGACTCAAGATGCTTGATGCCCTCGATGCCGCGCGCGATGATGACGACCTGAATCGCCCAGAAGAGGAAGAACGCGAGCCAAGTGTGGAGCGGAATCTCAAGGACGGCCGCGCCGCCCGCCAGCGTCGCCCACCCCGGCCACATCCGGGCGAAGAGCGCGTCTAAGGCTTGGCCGCCGATCCACGTCTGGATGCCGAACCAGCCGCACGCGACGACGGCGCGCAGTACCGCGGGCACGTTCGCGCCGCGCGTCCCGAAGCTCGCGCGGCACAGCACGGGAAAAGAGACGCCGTACTTCGTCCCGGCGTGCGCGTTCAAGATCATCGGCAGGAGGACGACGACGTTGCCGAGCAGGATGGTGAGCATCGCCTGCCACCAAGACATGCCCGCCTCGATGAAGCCGCCGGCCAGAGTGTAGGTGGTGATGACGACGCTCATCCCTATCCAGAGCGCCGCGATGTTCCACGTCGTCCACGTCCGCTCGGCGAGCGTCGTCGGCGCGAGGTCGCGGTTCCACAAGGGGCTCCCCGACACGTCCTCGCGCAGCTCGACGAAGTCGCGCCGCTCGGCTTCCGCGCTTCCGGCCTTGAGTGTCTCTGTCGTCATATCGGAGTGGGGGGGGCGCGGGGCGTCCGCCTATTGTAACTCGAAGCGGACGACGACGCGCGCGCTGATTCTGATCTGGCCGAGCGCGAGCGTGCCCGACGAATCTTCGCCGTCGCCCACCGAGCGCGACACGTTCTGCGCGAGAGCGTTCTGCGACATGGGGCCGGCGCTCGGCGCGACCTCCTCGATGGAATAAGCCTTCCCGATGCGCTGGCCCAACTCTTTGGTGAGCGCGACGGCCTTCTCCTGCGCGGCGCGGATCGCCATCGCGCGCGCCTCGTCGCGGTGCTTGCGCAGCTGCGAGGTGCGGAAGTCGATGGCGTTGACGCGCGTCACGTCCGACTCCATCAGCTCGGAGAGCAGCGCCTCGGCGCGCGACACGTCGCGCAGGGTGAAGGCGAGGTCTTTGCGCACGGAGTAGCCGAGCAGCTGGCGCGCGTCGCTGCCGCCGCGGTAGCGCGGCGAGACGCTGACGTAGTCGGTCTGCACGTCGCGCGCGGCGACGCCGTGGCGGCGCGTCATCTCGACGAGATTCGTGAGCCGCCCGTCCACCTGCGCCTTCGCCGCCTTCAAATCCCTGTTGAATGCCTGCACCGACACGTCGAAGTAGACCTCGTCGGGCACGACCCGCATCTCGGCCTCGCCGGTGACGGTGATGAGCGGGCGCTCGGCCCTCTCCTGCGCGCCGGCCGCGAGAGGGAAGAGGAGCGCGAGGAGCAGGGCGGCGAGCGACGTTCTCTGTTTCACGGGGAACTCCTCCGGGTCGGAAAGCCTTGCGGACTCACATCGCGGCGCACGTCCCGCGCTTCAAGAACTGACCGTCGCCCGCCTTGCCTTTGAACTCGTCACCCTCGACGACGACGCGGCCGCGCGAGAGCACCGTGTCGACCGCGCCCTTGAGGCGTCGGCCCTCGTAGGCCGAGTAGTCGACGTTCATGTGGTGCGTCGCGGCCGAGATCACTTGCTCGGCCTCGGGGTCGAAGACGACGATGTCGGCGTCAGACCCGACGGCGATCGTGCCTTTGCGCGGGAAGAGGCCGAACATCTTGGCGGCGGCCGTCGAAGTCAGCTCGACGAAGCGGTTGAGAGAGACGCGGTTCTGCACGACGCCGCCGTCGTAGATGAGCGACATTCTGTGCTCGACGCCGGGCGCGCCGTTCGGGATTTTGGAGAAGTCTTCGCGGCCCAGCTCCTTCTGCTCCTTCCTGCAGAAGGGGCAGTGGTCGGTCGAGATGACTTGCAGGTCGTCGGTCTTGAGGCCCTTCCAGAGCTCGTCCTGATTCCACCTCTCTCGGAGCGGCGGCGTCATCACGTACTTCGCGCCCTCGAAGCCCTCGCCGTAGTCGTCGACGGAAAGGAAAAGGTACTGCGGGCACGTCTCGGCGAAGGCGGGCAGGCCGCGGTCGCGCGCCTCGCGCACTTGATCGAGCGCGTCGGCGCACGAGAGGTGGACGATGTAGACGGGCGACTCGGCCATCTCGGCAATCGCGATGGCGCGGTGGACGCCCTCGGCCTCGGCGCGCGTCGGGCGCGTCAGGGCGTGGTATTTCGGCGCGGTGCGCCCCGCCGCGAGCGCGCGCTTGATGATCTCGTTGCTGACGCCGCCGTTCTCGGCGTGCATGCAGCTGAGGCCGCCGCGCTCGCCGGCGGCCGACATGGCGCGGAAGATGGTGGCGTCGTCGACCAAGAAGACGCCGGGGTAGGCCATGAAGAGTTTGAAGGAGGTGACGCCCTCGTCCATCACGGCGTGCATCTCCTCGATCTGGTTGTCCTCCAGCTCGGTCGTGATGAGGTGGAAGCCGTAGTCGACGGCGCACTTGCCCTCGGCCTTCCTGTGCCAGTTGTCCAAACCCTGAATCAGAGACTCGCCCTTGTACTGGACGGCGAAGTCGATGATGGAGGTCGTCCCGCCGTGCGCGGCCGCAATCGTCCCGGTGCGGAAGTCGTCGGACGACTCCGTCCCGCCGAACGGCAGCTCCATGTGCGTGTGCGGGTCGATGCCGCCCGGAATGACGAGCTTCCCCGCCGCGTCGATTACCCGGTCGGCCTCCATCTCAAGTTTCGCCCCGATGACGGAGACCGTCTCGCCGTCAATCAGAACGTCGGCGCGGTAGTCGTCAACCGCCGTGACGATGCGCCCGTTGCGAATCAGCGTCTTCATGCACTCTCCTGCGGGGTGTCCACGTCTGACGTAAACTTCATTCAGCCGGAAGTGCGCCGAGGCGGCGCAGGGCCTGTTTCGTGATCTCGATGCGGCGGTCGCGTATCGAGAGGTAGGTCGGGCCTTCGATGTTGGCGGCGAAGAAGTACGTGTTGTCGGCCGTCGTCACGTAGCCGACGTACCAGCCGATGACGCGGCCGGGCGCGACCTCGCCGCCGCCCGTCTTGGCGCGCAAGGCGTAGCGCGGCGTCTCCTCCAGCACCATGACCTCTCTGACCGTGTCGAGCGCGCGGCGCGAGACGGGGAGCCTGCCCGCTTCGAGCCGTCGCAGGAACTCCAACTGCTCGTCGGCCGAAATCTTCAGGGTGTTGTTGAGCCAGAACTGATCGACCGGCCCGGAGGTGTTCGCGTCGCCGTAGGCGAACGACTCGACGTAAGACTTCATCCTCTCCGGGCCGACGCGCGTCGCCAACTCGCGGTAGTACCAGACGACCGAGTTGCGGAAGGCCGTGCGCAGCGTGTGGTCGCGCCACCAAGACTTGAAGGGCTCGTAGTCCGCGCCGTCCGAAGGGTACTTCTCTTTGTCCCACTTGATACGGAAGTCGGCGTCGCGGATGACGCCCGAGTCGAGGCCGATGAGCGAGTTCGGAATCTTAAACGTCGACTTCGGGTTGAAGCGCTCGCGCGCCCGCGCCGCGTCGTGACGCACGTAGCGGCCGCGCTTCGAGTCGTAGAAGACGAAGCACCCGACCGTCTCCTTGAAGACGTCGCTCAAATCGTCGGCCCGCTCGCCCGCGGGTGTCGGCACGGGCGACGGCTCGACGTTCGCGGGCGCGGGCGTCTGCGCGGCCGGCGCGTCCGCGCGCCCCGCCACCGCGCCGGAGCAGCCGAGTGAGAGGGCGAAGAGGACGAGGAAGGCGGCGGACTTCATCGTAGACTTCATTTGAGGGTGGCGAAGCCGGCGTCGAGGGCGGCGACCATCTCGTCGACGTGGTCGCGGGTGGCGATGAGGGGGAGGCCGGTGCGTATGACGTTGGCGTAGAGGCCGCCCTTGCCGATGAGGACGCCGCGCCGCCGCGTCTCCTCGAAGACGTGCAGAACCGCCTGCGCGTGCGGCTCCTTCGTCTCGCGGTCTTTGACGAGTTCGAGCGCCTGCATCAGGCCCATGCCGCGCACGTCGCCGATGACGGCGTACTTCTCTTTGAGTTCCTCCAAGCGCCCGCGCAGGTACGAGCCGACCTCGGCCGCGTTGCGCCGCAGGTCGTCCTCCTCGATGACGCGGATGACGGCCAGCGCGGCGGCCGCCGAGACGGGGTTGCCGCCGAAGGTCGAGAAGGTGAGGCCCGGGAACTTGTCGGCCACCTCGGGCGTCGCCGTCGTCATGCCGATGGGGACGCCGTTGCCGAGGCCCTTCGCGGACGTGATGATGTCGGGCTCGACGTTCCAGTGCTCGATGCCGAACCACTTGTCGCCCGTGCGCCCCCAGCCGGTCTGCACCTCGTCGGCGATGAAGAGGCCGCCGTGCGCGCGCGCGATCTCGACGGCGCGCTCGAAGTAGCCGGCGGGCGGGACGATGAAGCCGCCGACTCCGAGAATCGGCTCGGCCATGAAGGCCGCTATCTGGCCCGTCGTCGAGGTCATGATCAAGTCTTCGATGTCCTCGGCGCAGGCGAGCCCGCAGTCGGGGTGGGAGAGGTTCAGAGGGCAGCGGTAGCAGTAGGGCGCGCGCGCGTGCAGGATGCCGGCGACCTGCGGCGGGAGCGGACGCCAAGTCGAATGGCCCGCGGCCGACAGGGCGGTGGCCGAGCGCCCCGAGTAGCTGTGCCGGAGGACGACAATCTCGTGGCGTCCGGTGGCGAGCTTCGCGGCGTGGATGGCGGTGTCGTCGGCCTCGGTGCCGCTGTTGGTGAAGAAGGATTTTTTGAGCCGGCCGGGCGTGATCTGATAGAGCTTCTCGGCTAAGTCCGACTGCGGCTTGTTGGCGTAGAGCGTCGAGGTGTGCTGGAGCGTCTGCACCTGACGGATGACGGCCTCGTTGACGCGCGGGTTGGCGTGGCCGACGCTGACGGTCAGCACCCCGCCGAAGCAGTCGAGGTAGCGCGTCCCGGCGTCGTCCCAGACGTACATTCCTTCGCCGCGCACGAGCGCGAGCGGCTCCTGATAGTAGGTCGCGACGGCCGGGAAGAGAAACTCCTTGTGCTTGCGCACCGTCTCGGACTGCGTGGCGGCGGTCTCGGCGTGCGTGGCTTGCGATTCGGCTGTGCTCATCAGTAAAGGTTTCCTTCCCGTCTGCGGCCGGTGTAGTCGACGTAGACGACTTTCAGCTCGGTGTAGAAGTCGAGCGCGGTCGAGCCCTGCTCGCGCTCGCCGATGCCGGTGGCCTTGATGCCGCCGAAGGGGACGTGGGCCTCGCCGCCGGTCGTCGGCGAGTTGACGTGCGTCATGCCGGTCTCGATCTCGTCGACGAAGCGGAAGACGCTCGCCGCGTCGTTCGTGAAGACGGACGACGACAGCCCGTACTCGCTGTCGTTGGCGACGCGCATCGCCTCTTCAAAATCCTTGACGCGCAAGACCGAGAGCACCGGCCCGAAAATCTCCTCGCGGGCGACGCGCATCTCGGGCGTCACGTCGGTGAAGACGGTCGGCCGGACGAAGTAGCCGCGTTCGAGCCCGTCGCCCTCCGCGCGCGAGCCCCCGCACGCGAGCGTCGCGCCGTCCTCCTTGCCGATGTCCGTGTAGCTGAGGACTGACTTGAACTGCGACTCGTCGACGATCGGCCCGACCTCGGTCGCGGGGTCGAGCCCGTTGCCGATGCGAAGGCCGCGCGCGCGCTCGACGATGCGCTCGATGAAGTCGTCGGCGATTTCGTCGACGACGACCGCGCGGCTCGTCGCCGTGCAGCGCTGGCCGGTCGAGCCGAACGCGCCTTGCGTCGTGCACTCGACGGCCAGATCGAGGTCTGCGTCGCCCAGAACGACGACCGGGTTTTTGCCGCCCATCTCGCATTGGACTTTGACGCCGCGCCGCGCCGCCTGCTCGTAGAGATTGATGCCGACGGAGTTCGAGCCCGTAAACGAGATGGCGCGGACGGCCGGGTGACTGACAATCTCGTCGCCCGCGTCGGAGCCCGAGCCGAGGATGAGGTTGAGGACGCCCGCCGGGAGCCCGGCCTCTGCGAAAATCTCGACGACGCGCGCGGCCGTCGCCGGGACGAGCGTCGCGGGTTTGAAGACGACCGTGTTCCCGGCGACGAGCGCGGGCGCGATCTTCCAGACCGGGATGGCGACGGGGAAGTTCCACGGCGTGACGCAGGCGACGACGCCGTGCGGCTGCTTCAGGGTGTAGGCGAAGTTCGCGGGAAGCTCCGACGGAATCGTCTCGCCGTTCAGGCGACGCGCCTCGCCCGCGCAGAAGTCCGCGACGTTCGCCGCGCGCTGAATCTCGCCGCGCGCCTCGGAGAGCGTCTTGCCTTCTTCGCGCGTGAGCAGGCGCGCGAGGTTCTCCTTGTCGTCTTCGAGCATCCGCGCGGCGCGCGCGACGATGCGGCCTCTGGCGGGCGCGGGCGTCGAGCGCCACGCGCGGAAGGCTTCGGCCGCCGCCTCGACGGCCGAGCGTGCCTCCTCGCGCGTCGAAAGGCGCACCGTCCCGAGCACGTCCGAGGTGTCGGCCGGGTTAATGTTCTCGACCGTCTTTGACGCGGACGATTCGGCCCAGCGTCCGCCGACGAAGTTGCGATAAGTCTCCATAAGGCACTGACGCCTCCGGGCCGCTCGGCCCGGAGGGCGCTTGAATCTCCTAGTTCTCGGCGCGAAGGCTCTGGCGTGGCGGCGTTGTCTACGGGCAAGCGTTTCGATAAGCTTGGTCGCGCCGGAACTGACCTGAAGACTTGACGGAACACTTTGAAGAGGGCGCGTCCGGAGCTTCAAACGACGCGGCAAATATACCAACTGTGACGAGCGGTGAAAAGCGAAAAGTGCCCGCGCACGCGCACCACGGCGGCACGCAAACCCTCGGCCGTCTGCTCGAAACTCGCGCCGCCCGGACGCCCGACAAACTCTTTCTCATCTCCGAGGCGGACGGGCGCGCCTACACCTACCGTGAGTTCGACCGCGCCGTCAGCCGCGCGGCCAATATGCTCGCGGGCTTCGGCGTCGGCAGGGGCGACGTGGTGAGTCTGCTGCTGCCGAACGGCGCGGAGTACGTCGCGGCCTACTTCGCCTGCTTCCGCTTGGGCGCTCTGGCCGGGCCGGTCAACTCGCTCCTCAAACCCGAGGAGATGGCCTACGTCGTCGGCAACTCCGGGGCGAAGGTGCTGCTCTATCACACGGAGTTCGAGGCGCAGGCGCTCGAACTCTTCGAGTCGCTCGGCGAGACGGTCACGCCGGTCAGGTTCGACCGTCTGGAGACGGCGGCCGGCCACTTCTCCGAAGACCACGCGGCGTTCGGCGCGACGCACGTCGAGTCGGACGACGAGGCCATCATCATCTACACGTCGGGGACGACGGGGAAGCCGAAAGGCTGTCTGCTGACGCACGCGAACCTCTTCGCCAACGCGCGGCAGATAGCCGAGTGGATGGGCTTCACGGAAGATGACAGGCTCCTGACCGTCATGCCGCTCTTTCACATGAACGCCGTGACGGTGACGACCATGACGGCCCTCTACGCCGGGGGCTCGACCGTCGTCAGCCCGCGCTTCTCGGCCTCGCGCTTCTGGAAAATCATTTCCGACCACGGCGTGACGTCGTTCGGCTCGGTGGCGACGATGCTCTCGATGCTTCTGGCGAAGTACCCCGACGGCGTGCCCGAAGAATTTAAGATCGAACGCTTGCGCTTCGCGATGTGCGGGAGCGCGCCCGTCCCGGCGGAAGTCCTGCGCCGCTTCGAGGAGCGCTTCGGCTGTCTCGTCATCGAGGGCTACGGTCTGTCCGAGTCCACCTGCCGCTCGACCTTCAACCCGCCCAACGGGAGGCGACGCCCCGGCTCGTGCGGCCTGCCCATCGGCAACGAGATGCGCGTCTTCGACGAGGACGACCGCGAAGTGCCCGACGGCGAGGCGGGCGAGATAGTCCTGCGCGGGCCGAACGTCTTCAAGGGCTACTACAAGAACGAGGAGGCGACGCGACGCGCCTTCCGCTCGGGCTGGTTTCACACGGGCGACGTGGGGTATCGCGACGCCGAAGGCTTCTTCCACATCGTCGACCGCAAGTCCGACATGATCATACGCGGCGGCGAGAACATCTACCCGCGCGAGACGGACGAGCTGCTCTACACGCACCCGGCCGTCGCCGAGGCCGCCACGTTCGGCGTCCCCGACGAGCTTTACGGCGAGGAGGTCGTCGCCCACGTCGTCCTGCGCGAAGGCGCGGAGGCGAGCGGAGAAGAGTTGAGCGAGTTCTGCCGCGCGCGTCTGGCCGAGTACAAGTGCCCGAAGGTTGTGCGCGTCGTCGCCTCGCTACCGAAAGGGCCGACCGGCAAGGTCTTGAAGCGCGAGCTGGCCCGGCGCCACGCGCGCGGCGAATGAGTCGCGCGGGAAATCTGTGATACCGTTGTCACCCTCCCGGCCTTAGAACGCCGCCCGGAGCAAACCCCGACCACGCTCAGATGCTCGAACCCGGAACCTCGCTCGGTCGCTACATCGTCGGCCGTCGCCTCGGCGTCGGCGGGATGGG
>DASQDT010000217.1:0-7148 GCA_035634035.1 Pyrinomonadaceae bacterium
CGAGGAGAAGAACAAGCACCGCGGCGTCGGCAACCTCTTCGACGTGAAGCTGCGCGCGATCGAGAACTTGGCGTCGGTCGGCATCAAGGTCACGCTCGTGACGACCATCGTCAACACCATCAACAACGACGCCATCGGCCAGATCGTCGAGTTCGCGGCGAAGAACATCGACAAGGTGCAGACCATCGCCTTCCAGCCCGTCTCCTTCACGGGCCGCGACGAGGACGTGCCCGACGACGTGCGCGAGCAGCAGCGCTACACGCTGGCGGGAATGGCGAGCGACTTGGAGTCGCAGCTCGGCGGGCGCGTCAAGGCCCTGCGCGACTGGTTCCCGCTCTCGTCCTACTCGGCGTTCACGTCCGTGATGGATATGCTGCAAGGGGCGGACGCGCCGTGGGGCTGGTCGTCGTGTAACTGCCACCCGAACTGCGGCATCTTCACGCTGCTCGTCACGAACCGCAAGACGGGCGAGTTCCGCTCGCTCTTCGAGTTCTTCGACTACGAGCAGTTCATGAAGGACGTCTACGTCATCACGGACTCGGCGCGCGGCCGCAAACTGACGATGGCGCAGCTCGCGATGGCCATCATGCGCAACTTCGACGCCTCGCGCGCGCCCGAGGGCTTTCCGGTCTCCCAGATCATCAACCTGTTCAAGCCCTCCTCGACCAACTCGAACTCCGACCGCAACGACCGCATGAAGGCCGGCAAGGCCGACGACGCTTCGGACGCGTGGCGCGTCCTCTGCGTCGAGGGGATGTGGTTCCAAGACCTCTTCAACTACGACTTCCGCCGCACCGAGATGTGCGTCATCCCGTACGGCACGCAGGAGGGCGAGATCAGCTTCTGCGCCTACAACACGGGCGTCGGCTGGCGGCAGATTATCGAAGAAATGCACAAGACGGCGAACCTCGCCGACTGGTACAAGGAGCACGGCCGCCACGCCGTCTACGCGAAGGGCCGCGAAGTCCCCGGCATCAAGCCCGCGCGCACGCTCTCGCTCCCCATCGTCCAGCAGATTCTCGCCGCCGACGACGACACGCCCAAGACCTCTCCCTACCTCGTCGCGGAGGCCGAGGAAGAGGCGACCATCGCCTGAGCGTCTGCGGCCCGGAGTTGATTCCGAGCACGTGCCCGGCGGCTTTGCGCGGCCGGGCATTTTCATATACACTCCGCGCCTCAAGTCTGACCCGGCCTAGCGCTTGAGCCTCCGGCGGCATCACCTGCCGCACATCGAATCAACTCGGGCGGCGCTCTCAGCCCCCTCTAACCCCAGAAAGGAAATAATCATGATAAGCCTCACTAAGGCGAGAACCTTCGCCGCCGTGATGACGTTTCTGCTGCTCGCGCCTTCGGCCGCCCCCCTCGGCGCGTCGGCGCGACAGGGAGCGGCCGACGGCACGGAGGTCGTCATCCCCGACGGAACCGAGCTGACCGTAGTCTCGACCGAGGAGATCTCCAGCAAGACGGCCGTCGAGGGCGACCCCGTCACGTTTAAAGTCGACGAAGACCTGCTCGTCAACGGCAAGGTCGTCATCGCCCGCGGCGCGATCGTGAAAGGCGAAATCTCCAACGCGAAGAAGAGCGGCCGCATGGGCAAGGGCGGCGCGCTGAGCATCAGAATTCTTTCGACGACGACCGTCGACGACCAGAAGGTCAAGCTCCGCGCCTCGAAGGGCAGGGAGGGCGACGACAAGACGGGGACGACCGTGGCCCTCGTCGTCCTTTTCGGCCCCCTCGGCTTCCTGAAAAAAGGCAAGGACGCCAAGATCAAAGAGGGCACGCGAATCAAGGCTTACACGGACGAGGAGAAGAAAGTCGTCGTGAAGAGTGAGCAGCGGGCCGGGTAGTAGACTCGCCTCAGACCCGAGGGGTGGACGACGCAGAGACCTGAGGGCGCGGCAAACAAACTTGCCGCGCCCTCTTTATTTTGGCGTTGCCGCGTCAGTGGCGCGGCGGGCCGTCCGCCCTCTCTTCTTGTTCGGGCTGATGCGCGGGGGGCGCGGGGTCGGCGCTCGTGTGGTTGGTGTGCTGGACGACGCGCAGCTCGGCGACGAGGTCGCGGATGCGCCCGGCGAGCTGCTCGATGGTCTGGACGCGCCTTCGCGCCGGCTCGCTCAGGGTCGAGTCGCGCAGGAGCAGTTGCGCCTGCCCGATGAGGCCGGTCAGGGGGTTGTTGATCTCGTGGCGGATGCGCGCGGCCATGTCAGCCACCTCTTCGAGCCGCGCCTCGCAGGCCGCGACCGCACGCCGCAACTCCGCCTCCCCGTCGCGCGTCGCGCCCGCGCCCGAACTCTCCTCGCTCATCACGCCTCCCCCCACACAAAACGCCCGACCGCGCACCCCTCACCTCGCCGGACACGAGCCGACGTATATTGCGACGGCCCGCCGCCGCGCCGCAAGAGCCGGGCGACCACTCTGCGCCGACGTGTTTTTCGACAACTTGACAACCATCTTTGAGGTGTCGAAAATATCTCCGGCCGTTGCGGGATGGTGAAATGGCATCACGCCTGACTCTGGATCAGGTTTTCTAGGTTCGAGTCCTAGTCCCGCAGTTCAACCGAACGGGCTTCGAGGCGTTAAAAGTTTCGGAGCCCGTTCGTGTTATATTTCGCGCCGTGCGTAAGAGGTGCGGGCGCTGCGGCAGAAACAGGCTGCTCAAGTTCGTCAACAAGCGGCGCGCGTCGGGTCTGCAATCCTACTGCCGCGACTGCCACAGGGCGGCGAATCAAACTCATTACCTCGACAACAGGCGGGCCCACCTCGAAAAGGCCGTCCGGCGCAGGGCGCGTCTCCGGCAGCTTGTTAACGAGGCCAAGTCGCGCCCGTGCGCCGACTGCGGCCTCTCCTATCCCTTCTACGTGATGGACTTCGACCACCGGGAAGTCAAGGACTTCGCCATCAGTCAGGCTTGGCGCGCCCGCTCGTGGGCCGCGGTCATGGCCGAGATCGAGAAGTGCGACGTGGTCTGCGCCAACTGCCACCGCGAGCGCACGCACAGGCGACAACCTTCGGCCGCCCTCTAAACTGCCCCGTGCACACACTCGCGGAAATCGCCGGCCGCTACGACACGGACAAGGCCGTCCACACGCACTACCTGCGCAACTACGAGGAGTACTTCGGGCCCCTGCGCGGCGAGCCGGTGCGCCTGCTTGAGCTCGGGATCAAGCGGGGCGGCTCGCTCCTCCTGTGGCGCGACTACTTCGAGCGCGGGCTCGTCGTCGGCTTGGATGTCGAACCCGCCCGGCTCGAAGACCCGACGGGGCGCGTGCGCACCTATCAAGGGATGCAGCAGGACACGGAACTGCTCGACCGCATCGCCCGCGAGTGCGCGCCCGAGGGCTTCGACATCGTCATCGATGACTGCTCGCACATCGGCGCGCTCACGCGCGTCAGCTTCTGGCACATCTTCGAGCACCACCTCAAACCCGGCGGCGTCTACGTCGTCGAGGACTGGGGCACGGGCTACTGGGACTCTTGGCTCGACGGCGTCGGCTACCGCCGCGCGGCCGAAACCTTCCACCCGCGCCTCTACCGACTGACGCGCGCTCTGTCGCGCCTCCAACTGAGCGGCGCGCTCCGCCGCGTGCCGCTCGCGCGGCCACTCGTCTCGCGCGCCAAGCGGGCGGTCGTCGGCCGGCAGTACCGCAGCCACGACTTCGGCATGGTCGGGTTCGTCAAAGAGCTCGTCGACGAATTAGGCGCGCGCGACATCACGCACCCCGAGTACGGCACCCCGCCGCAGCGCCCGTCGAAGTTCCGCGAGCTGCGCGTCTCGCAGAGTCACCTGTTCGTCGTCAAAGCCTAGACGCGGGGCGTCGTCGAAAGTCTCGTCGCGGGGCGTCGTCGGAGCTCAGACGCGGCGCACTTCATCCGCCGTGCGCTCAAGCTCTCTGCGCATCCCGAGGCGCGCGAAAATGTCTTGCGCCTCGCGCAGCATCTCGCGCCCGCTCGCTTCGTCGCCGTCTCTCAACTCACACCGCGCCCAGTCGCGCAGCGTGCGCGCGCGCTCGGCCTCCGCGCCCATCTCCGTGAACACGCGCAGGCTCTCGGCGAAGCACTCGCGCGCCGCGTAGTCGCGCCCCTCGAACGTGACGGGCCGGGCCGAGTCCGACGCGACGAGCCCGAGCGTCCGCCAAGCGCTCGCGATGTAGTCCTGATTCTCGGCCCGCCGCCCGAGCCGCAGGGCGACGAGCGCCGTCTCGCGCGCCTCGTCGAGTCGCCCCTGCCCGCGGAAGCTCTCGGCCAGATAGCAGTAGATCATCGAGAGCGCGAAGTGCGCCGTGTCGCCCGCGAGCGCAATCGCCTCGCGCAGATTCGACTCGGCCGCCGCGTAATCTTCGAGCCCGATCTGCGCGCCCGCCAAGTTGCCCAACCCCGGCAGCTCGGTCGTCCGCTCGCCGACCTCGCGGAAGATGGAGAGCGCCTCGGTGTAGCGCCCGACCGCCCGCTCGTAGTCGCCCTGCAGATGAGAGATGACGCCGAGGTTGTTGAGCATGAACCCGATGTTGCGCCGGTCGCCCGACTCGCGCAGCAGGGCGAGCGACTGGGCGAAGCACTCCTCGGCCTCAGCGAAACGCCCCTGCGTCTCGTGCGCGACGCCGAGCAGGCGCAGACCGTTGGCGCGCGCGTGACGGCGGCCCTCCTCCATCGCGTCGCTGAGTTCGAGGAGCTTGCGCCCGAGGCTCTCGACGCTCGCGGCGTCGCCCAGACGGTGCGAGGCCAGCCCGTGACGGTTGAGCGCGACGGCCTGCTCGGCCTTAGCCGACGCGCTCGCGCCCGCCTCGCGCGCCAGACACTCCGCGCGCCGCGCGCTCTCTAAGGCCGCGCGGTTGTCGCCGCGGTACTCCTGCACCGCCGTCAGACCGTTCCACGCGCGCGCCTGCGCGACCAAGTCCCCGGCCCTCTCCGCGCGGCCGAGCATCTGCCCGAACGCCTCGACCGCTTCCGTGTAGCGCGCCTGCATCGTCAAGACTTCCCCGAGCCCGCCGCACCACTTGATCGACGCCGCCTCGCGCTCGCGCGCCTCGCCCTCACTCGCGGGCGCGTCGCCCCGCGCCTCGGCCTCGCGCAAAAAGTCGAGCGCCTTGCGGTAGAAGCCGATGGCGGCCTCGGGCGCGTAAGAGGCGCGCGCCTGCGCGCCCGCGCGTCCGTACCACTCGGTGGCGCGCGCCGTGTCGCGCGCCCGCTCGTAGTGCTCGGCGATGACGGCCGCGTACTCCTCGACGCGCCCGCCGCTGCGCGCAATCAGCCACCGCGCCGTCTCGCCGTGCAGCCGACGACGCTCGCGCTTGAGCACGTTCTCGTAGGCGACGCCGCGCAAGATGGCGTGCTTGAAGATGTACTCGCGCGTGCCCGTGAACGCCGACGACTCGCGCAGGTAGACGAGCTCCTTCTTCCGCAAGACTTCGAGCGCGCCCCTCGTGTCGCCCTCCTCTTCGGCGTGGCCGCGCGCCGACGCCTCGCGCGAGAACTGCTCCAACGCGTCCTCCCAGAACTCGCGCCCGATGACCGAGGCGCGCTGCAGAACGACTCGCTCCCACGGCGTCAGAACGTCGAGACGCGCCTGAAGCACGCCCGTCAGAGTCTGCGGCACGCGCACCTCGACCAGACGGCTCGCGTCCACGCGCCAGCGGTCGGCCGAAGGCAGGATGACCCTCTCGTCGATGAGCATCTTAATCAGCTCCTCGACGTAGAACGGGTTGCCCTCGGCCGCGCTCACGACCAGCTCGCGCAGCGCGTGCGGGATCGACTGCGCGTTGCGCAGAATCTCCTCGACGAGCTGGCGGCTCTCGCGCCGCGTGAGCGGTTGCAGGGTCAGACGCGCGTGGTTCGCCATCCCCTCGCCCCACGCCGGCCTTCGTTCGAGCAAGTCCGTCCGCGCGAACCCCAAGATGAGCAGCGGCGCGTCGGCGCACTCGCGCGCGAGGTGCGCGACGAAGTCGAGCGAGCCGTCGTCGGCCCAATGCAGGTCGTCCAAGTAGATGACGGCCGGCGCGGCGCGCGCGACCTCCCCGAAGAACTGCGCGGCGTAGTGGAAGGCGCGTCCGCGCACCTGTTTGACGTCGTCGATGATGCCCGCGAGGTAAGGGCTCGCCGAGAAGTCCAAGCCGATGAGGTGGCCGACGAAGTGCGCGCGCATCAGCGACTCTTCCGACGAGCCGAACAGCTCCGTCATGCCGCGCTCCATCTTCGCGCGCGCGACCTCGGCGGCGTCGCTCTCCTGCACGCCGAAGCGCGACGAGAAGAGGTCGCGCACGAGGTAGTAGGGCAAGCCCCGCGTCCACTGCCGCGCGCGCCCCTGAAAGACCGTGACGCGGTGCGGCAGAAGCTCCAGCTCGTTCCCGAACTCGTAAAGCAGGCGCGACTTGCCGATGCCGGCGTCGCCGATGACGGTGACGGCCTGAAGCTCGCGGTCTTCGACGACCGTGTCGAGCGCGTCCCTCATCCGCGACAGTTCCGCCTGACGGCCGACCATGCGCGTCTCGACGCCCTCGACGCCGCGCGTGCGCAGGCGGAACGCGCGCGGCTTGGCGCGCTCGACCGAGTAGGTGCGCACGGGCTCGGCCCTTCCTTCCGCGCCGGGCAGCTCCGTCTCGCGCACGTCGAAGATGCCTCGGACGTGTCGGTAGGTGTCGTGCGAGATGAGAATCGCGCCGACCGGCGCGGCCTGCTCCAGACGGTGCGCGACGTTGACGGCCGCGCCCGTCGCCGTCAGCTCCCCGCGCGCGCCGTCCGCCGTCAAAAGCACCGCGCCCGTGTTGACGCCGATTCTCATCAGGGGCGCGGCGTCGCGCGTCGAGCCGTCGCCTCTTCCGGCTTCGGCGAGTTGTTCGCGGACGAAGTCGGCGACCTCGCGCTGCATCCTGAGCGCGGCGCGGACGGCGTGCTCGGGGTCGTCCTCGCTCGCGCGCAGAGCGCCCCACAGCGCCATCACCTCGTTGCCCATGTGGCGCTCGACCGTCCCGCCGAAGTCCATGACGGCCGCGTCCACGCGGTTCCAGAGGCCGCGCATCACCTCGCTCGTCTCCTCGGCGTCGAGCGTCTCGGTGAGCGCGCCGAGTCCGTAGAAGTCGGCGAACAGCACGGTCACCTGCTTGAGCTGCTCGCCCGAAATGCGCGACGGCGTGCGCGCCTCGGCGCGGGCGTCC
>DASQDT010000218.1:0-2038 GCA_035634035.1 Pyrinomonadaceae bacterium
AACAGAAGCCAGAAGTCAGAAGCCAGAAGTCAGATGAAACCGCGTCGCACGCGCCGCGTGAGCCGTCCCGTCTTCGGCCTTCTGAGTCCTCGCTTCTGGATTCTGACTTCTGGCTTCTGACTTCTGACGATGAAACATACTATCACACTCATCCCCGGCGACGGCATCGGCCCCGAGGTCTCGGCGGCGGTCGTGCGCATCATCGAGGCGGCGGGCGCGGACATCCAGTGGGAGACGCACTACGCGGGCGCGCAGGCGCTGGAGAAGTTCGGCAACACCCTGCCCGAAGACCTGCTCGAATCCATCCGCCGCAACAAGGTCGCGCTCAAAGGGCCGATTACGACGCCCGTCGGCAAAGGCTTCACGTCCGTCAACGTCGGCCTGCGCAAGACGCTCGACCTCTACGCCAACCTGCGCCCCGTGCGCGCGCTGCCGAACGTCCCCTCGCGCTACCCGGAACTCGATTTAGTCGTCGTGCGCGAGAACACGGAGAGTTTGTACGCGGGGCTGGAGCACGTCGTCGTGCCCGGCGTCGTCGAGAGCCTGAAAATCATCACGGAGAAGGCTTCGACCCGCGTGGCGCGCTTCGCCTTCGAGTACGCGCGGGCCGAGGGGCGTCAGAAAATAACCTGCGTCCACAAGGCCAACATCATGAAGCTTTCCGACGGCCTCTTCCTCGACTGCTTCCGCAAGGTGTCGGCCGACTACCCGGAAATCGCGGCCGAAGACAAGATTGTGGACAACGCCTGCATGCAACTCGTCATGCGCCCCGAGCAGTTCGACATCATGCTGCTGGAAAACCTCTACGGCGACATCGTGTCCGACCTGTGCGCGGGGCTCATCGGCGGTTTGGGGCTCGTGCCCGGCGCGAACATCGGCGAGCAAGGCGCGGTCTTCGAGGCCGTCCACGGCTCGGCCCCCGACATCGCCGGGCAGGGCATCGCCAACCCGACGGCGCTCTTGCAGTCGGGCATCCTCATGCTGCGCTACATCGGCGAGCGCGACGTGGCTACGCGCGTCGAGGGCGCGATGCTGAGAGTCTTCAAAGAAGGCAAGGTGCGGACGCGCGACATCGGCGGCACGGCCAAGACGGCCGAGTTCGCCGACGCCATCATCAACGCCTTTCAGTGAGGACGGCCTTGTCGGCGTCAACGAAGTCGGGACGACTGTCGGGCCGGGCTCGTCCCTGCCGGCCGCTCACTTGTTGATTCAACGTCGAAGCTAATGGGACTCGACGGGCAGGGACGAGCCCTGCCCCTGCAATGGTTCACGATATTCAGATGTTTGTCTGAACGCCCTCGCCTCACAGGAGTTAAAGACATGAACCGCAGACCGTCGCCGCGCCGGCCGCGCGCGCCGCGAAACGTCGCGCGCCTTTTCGTTCGCCCCAACCTCTCTCACCCGAACTTCATACGCTCCCTGCGAAACGTCACGCGCCCGCTCGTCGCGCTCGTCTTAGTCTCCTCGCTCGCGGGCCTGACCCGGACGGCCGCCGCTGACACGGCCGCCGGGCCGCGGGCGCTCGTGCTCGGCGAGTTGTCGGCCGCGGGCGGCGTCCGGCTCGACGGCCGGGCCGCAACCTCGGGCGTGACCGTCTTTTCGGGCAGCGCCGTCGAGACCGGCGAGACCTCGGGCGCGGTCGTCAGCCTCGGCGCGCTCGGCCGCGTCGAGTTGCTGCCGCGCACGTCCGTCCGTCTCGACTTCACGGCCTCGCGCGTCGCGGCGCGACTCGAAGCGGGCGGCGTCCGTCTTTCGACGACGGCCGGTGTCGCCGCCTCCGTCTCGACCGCCGACGCCGAGGTCTTCAACGACGGGCGGCGGCCCGGCCTCTTCCTCGTGGACGCGACGTGCGGGGCCACGGTCGTCGCCGCGCGCTCGGCCGGGGTCGAACTGCGGGAGGCGGCGGGGCCGCCGCGCGCACTCGCGGCCGGCGAGAGCGTGGCCGCCGGTCGCGGCGCGCACGCGGCCGCCTGCGCGGACGCGCTTGAGGTGGCGCGCGCGTCCGCGCAGGGCGATGACGACGACGATGACGACGACG
>DASQDT010000219.1:0-14811 GCA_035634035.1 Pyrinomonadaceae bacterium
AAGAACCCGCCCGGCTCGGGTTTGAGCACGGGCAAGATGATTGACGAGAGGGGGATGAAGGGCGAGCGGCGGGGCGGCGCTTTGGTCTCGCCCGTCCACGCGAATTTCATCGTCACCGAGGGCGAGGGGGCGCGCGCCTCCGACGCGCTCGCGCTCGCCGAGGAGATACGCGAGCGCTTCCGGCGCGAGCACGGCATCGAGCTGGAGTACGAGGTCGAGCTCTGGGGGGCGGACGAAAGTTTCAAGGACGAAGATTTCAAGGACGAAGGCGGAAGCGTTAAGGGTCAGGGGGAGTGAGTTTGAGAGAGCAGGTCGCGACAACGAGGGGCGGGGGCGCGGCGACGGCGGCGGGTCGCGCGTCGCGCGGCGGCGCGCAGCAGCAGCAACAGCAGCCGCGCGCGGCACGTCCGCGTCGCGCGGGCGGCGCGGCCCAGCCCGCGCAGAAGGTGAGCAAGCGCGCGCGCGGAAATCTGCTGCGCCGCGCGCTCGGCTACGCCCCGCTCGCCCTCAAAGTCCTGCTCGCGGTCGCGGCCGGACTGCTCGCCTACAAGGGCTACCGCGCGGCGACCTCGGCCTCCTTCTTCCACCTGCGGAGGGTCGAAGTCGTCGGCACGGACAAGGCCTCGCGCGAGCGCATACGCGAGACGGTCGAGCGCGCCGCTTCGGAGACGGGCGTCTGGAACGCCGACCTCGACCGCCTGAGCCGCGAGCTGCGCGAGCTTCCGTGGGTGCGTTCGGCGACGGTCGCGCGCGTGCTGCCGTCGGCCCTGCGCGTCCGCGTCACGGAGCGCCAGCCGCGCCTCATCGCGCGCAACGCGGCGGGCCGCCTCGCTTGGGTCGACGACGAGGGCGTCGCTCTCGGCGCGGCCTCGCCGACCGAGCAGGACTTCATCGTGCGCGGCCTTGACGAGTCGGCAAACGACTTCGCGCGCGAGCAGAACCGCGAGCGCGTCGCGCGCGCGCTTGAGATGAAACAGGAGTGGGCGACGGTCGGCCACGCCGAGCGCATCAGCGAAGTGAACCTCGACGACCTGCGCGACGTGCGCGCGCACCTGTCGGGCGCGAACTCGCAGATCGAAGTCCGCCTCGGCGACCGCGACTTCGGACGCCGCCTCGTGCGCGCGCTCAAGGCGCTCGCCGAGGTGCCGCCGGACTCGCCGCGCGGGTCGGTCATCTACCTCGACGCGACGCGCGACAAGGGCGTCACCGTCGGCTTCGACGGCGGCGCGCGCTCCGGCGCGCAAGGCGCGTCAGCGCCCGACGATGTTGCGGCGCGCGCGGACGAGAGTCGCGGCGCTGGCGCGTCGCCCGCGCGCAACGCCTCGCTCGCGGGCGACGGCGGCGCGCAGAGGCGCGCGGACGCCAAGCCGAAGCGGGAGCAGAAGGAGCAGAAGGAGCAGAAGCCGAAGGAGCGGCGTCCGGCCGAGAAGCCGCGCGCCGCGGGCGCGGACGGTTCGACACGGCCGCGCCGCGCCGTGAGTTAAACGGGACGGACGCGCGCACGCGCGCGCGTGAGAGTGTCGCCAAGAGGAGAGAGAACCCCCAATGCCAAAACGCGCTTCCCACACCGTCGGGCTGGACATCGGGACGAGCCGCGTCACCTGCATCATCGGCGAGCCGGGCGACACCGGCCTCGTCGAGGTCGTCGGCATCGGCGAGGCCGAGGCGCGCGGCCTGCGCAAAGGGGTGATCGTCAACCCGGAGGCGGCGGTCGAGGCCGTCAAGCGCGCCGTCGAGGACGCCGAGCGCATGAGCGGGCTCGAAGCCGAGGAGGTCACGCTGAACCTCGCCGGCTCGCACATCATGGGCTTCAACGGTCAGGCCATCGTCGCCGTCTCGGGCCGCGACCGCGAGATAACCCAAGACGACGTGCGCCGCGCGATCGACTCGGCCTGCGCGATTCAGCTGCCGGCCGGGCGCGAGATCGTCGACCGCCTGCCGCAGGAGTTCATCGTCGACGATCAGGACGGCATCAACGACCCCGTCGGCATGATCGGCGCGCGCTTGGCCGTCAAGGTTCACATCGTGACGAGCCCCGTCACGGCGCGCCAGAACGCCATCAACGCCGTCAACCGCGCGGGCCTGATGGTCGGCGACATGGTCTTAGACCAGCTCGCGTCGGCCGAGGCCGCGCTCTTAGACGAGGACAAGGAGTTCGGCGCGGCGCTCGTCGACGTGGGCGCGGAGACGACGGGACTCGTCATCTACCAGCGCGGCGCGGTGCAGCACACGGCCGTCTTCCCTCTGGGCGGGTCGCACTTCACGAACGACATCGCGTTCGGACTGCGCACGCCCATCCCCGAGGCCGAGCGCATCAAGCGGATGACGGGCTGCGCGTCGAGCGCGTCGCTGAGTGAGGTCGAGCGGAGCGAGCTGGTCGAAGTGCCTTCGGTGGGCGGGCGGCCGCCGCGTCAGCTCTCGCGCCAAATCTTGTGCGACATCCTCCAGCCGCGGGCCGAGGAGGTTCTGATGCACGTCGCCGACGAGATCAGGGATTCGGGTTGGGAGCGCCAGCTCTCCTCGGGCGTCGTCCTGACGGGCGGCGGCGCGCTCCTCGACGGCATGGTCGAGACGGCCGAGCAGGTCTTCGACGCGCCCGTGCGCCTCGGCTACCCGGAGCGCGACCGCTTCGGCGGCCTCGTCGAAGACATCCAGAGCCCGGCGTGGGCGGCCGCGGCGGGGCTCTGTCTGATGGCGCAGAGGGCGCGCCACGCGGAAATGCGCGCGATGGCCGCGCACCGCAACGGGGCGGGCGGATTCGGCGCCCTCGTGTCGAAATTTCGCCACCGTTTCAGTAGTATTTTCTGACAAGTTGTTGTATGCTGCCGCGCCAGCCGGCACAATATGTTGTCCCCAAAATATTGGACGACCCGGCGGGCCCGGCCCAAGATAACCGCACGAGCTTTCGCGAGGCCGTGAAAAGCCCAAGAAAGAGAGAGGACTGATTAGGATATGACATCGGAAGGCCGCCTGCCGGACAACGCTATCAGCTTCACCATCGACGACGACCCGCCCATCACGGGCGCGCGCATCAAAGTCATCGGCGTCGGCGGCGGCGGCGGCAACGCCGTCAACCGCATGATCGAGGCGGGGATCGAGGGCATCGAGTTCCTCGTCGCGAACACAGACCTGCAGGCCCTCAAACGCTCGCGCGCGCCCATCAAGATTCAGCTCGGCGGGAAACTCACGAAGGGCTTGGGCGCGGGCGCGAACCCCGAGGTCGGGCGCGACGCCGCGCTCGAAGACACCGAGAAGATCATCGAGGCGCTCGAAGGCGCGGACATGGTCTTCGTGACGACGGGCTTGGGCGGCGGCACGGGGACGGGCGCGGCCCCCATCATCGCCTCTCTCGCGACGGAACTCAGCGCCTTGACGGTCGCCGTCGTCACGAAGCCTTTTCACTTCGAGGGCAAGCGCCGGATGATTCAGGCCGAGCAGGGCCTGAGGGAGCTGCGCGAGTGCGTCGACACGGTCATCACCATCCCGAACGAGCGCCTGCTCCACACGGTCGATAGGAACGTCTCGCTGCAGGACTCTTTCAAGCTCGCCGACGACGTGCTGCGTCAGGCCGTGCAGGGCATCTCGGACTTAATCATCGTCCCCGGACTCATCAACCTCGACTTCGCAGACGTTAAGACCATCATGGCCGGGATGGGGCTCGCCTTGATGGGCGCGGGGCGCGCGTCGGGCGAGAACCGCGCGCTCGAAGCCACGCAGCAGGCCATCTCCAGCCCGCTCCTCGAAGAGGCGACCATCGAGGGCGCGAAGGGCGTGCTCATCAACATCACGGGCGGCTCGGATCTGAAGCTCTACGAGGTCAACGAGGCGGCGACGACCATCCGCGAGGCGGCCGACGACGACGCCAACATCATCTTCGGCGCGGTCATCGACGAGACGCTGCGCGACGAGATGAAGATCACCGTCATCGCCACCGGCTTCGATAAAGAGATTGCCGCCTTGGGCACGGCCACGCACGCGGGCGCTCACGTCCCCCCGCCGCGCTACACGCCGCCGAGCCCCGGCGGCGACGGCCCGCCGCGCCCGACGCCCCCTTCGCGCTCCGACGACCTCGACGTGCCGACCTTCATCCGCAAGAAGGCAGACTAAGAGATTTGACGGTTGGCGGGTGACGGGTGACGACTTAAAGCCCCCGCTATAACGCCTCACTCGTAACTCCCTTTTCGGCCCTTGAACTTTGCACCCTCGTCGTGTAGAGTGTCGCGCAAACCTGACAGGATTGAAATCAATCGCGGGTCAAGGCCGTTTCCCGTCTTTTCTAATCAGGACACACAGCACGGGCCGGAGTCCACGCAATCCCTCGTCTTGCCCTCCTCGGCCGGAGGCTGATTCTGTGACCATCCCGACGCCCCGATAAGACGGCCCCGTGCAATCTTTTTGCTTGCTAAGCACTCGTGGAGGTGACTGAAGAAGTGAACCGTAAACTCATACGAACGACGCTCGCCGAGGTGAAGGGACGCGGCGAGTCGCACCAGCCCACGCACCACGGCGCGGCGTCCGGGGGGCGCGACCGCGGCGATGCGCCGATGTCTCGCGGCGGCGGGCCGCGGCCCGGCGGGGGCGGCGGCGGCGGCGGCTCGCGCGAGCACTCGAAAGACTCCGGCGGCGGCCCTTCCAGAGAGTCGTCCATGCCGATGGGGCGCAAGAAGATTCCGCCCGCCGAGACGAGCGCCGAAATCTTCTACTACAAGAAGCAGATGGACGCGCACACCCTGATGGTCATCGTCCTTCAGGACGGCGAGGAGATCGAGGGCACCATCGAGTGGTACGACCGCTCGGCCCTCAAGATCAACCGCCGCGACGCGCCCAACGTCATGCTGCTCAAGCACAACATCAAGTACAGGTTCAAGGCCGAAGACCGCGACGGCGGCGGCGACGACGACGACGAGGACGAGCGCGACGACGACGATTAGGCGGCCCCGCCGTGCGGGCCACGCCCCTCCGAACGAAGCGCCCTCACACGCTTCCGGCAGCAGCGCCATGAGCGACGCCACTCATACGTCCGCCGACGCAAGCGCGCGCCGCGCCGCGCCCGACCCGGCGCGGCCGCGCATCGGCATCACGATGGGCGACCCGGCCGGCATTGGCCCCGAGGTCGTGCTCAAGTCGGTCGCCGAGCCGGAGGTGCTCGCCGCCTGCGCGCCCGTCATCGTCGGCGACGCGCAACTGCTCGCCCACACCGCGCGCACGCTCGACCTGCGCTGCGGCTACGAGATCGTCCGCGCCGGCGAGGAGTTGCCCGACGCGCTCGACGGCCCCGTCATTTATCATCTCGACAACATGGGGGCAGCCATCGAGCCGGGCGTCGAGTCGGGGCGCGCGGGGAAGGCGGCGGCCGAGTACATCGAGGCGGCCGTCGGGCTCTGCGCCGCCGGCCGGCTCGACGCCATCTCGACCGCGCCCATCAACAAGCGCGCCCTCTTCCTCGGCGGCTACAGCTTCCCCGGCCACACGGAATTTCTCCAACACCTGACGGGCGCGGAAGAGTGCGCGATGGCCTTCGTCGCCTCCAACCTGCGCGTCGTCCTCATCTCGACGCACGTCCCTTTAGCCGAAGCCATCACGCTCGTCCGCCGCGAGCGCATCGTGCGGGTCGTGCGACTGACGGAGCGCGAGCTCCGGCGTTGGGGCATCGAGCGCCCGCGCTTGGCGGTCGCGGCCCTGAACCCGCACGGCGCGGAGGGCGGACTGTTCGGCGTGGAGGAGGCGGCCGAGATAGCCCCGGCCGTCGAGGAGTGCCGCGCGGCGCACGGCCTCGACGCGCAGGGGCCTTTCTCGGCCGACACGGTCTTTCTGCGCGCGTCGCGCGGCGAGTTCGACGCCGTCGTTTCGTGCTACCATGATCAGGCGATGATCCCGGTCAAGTGCCTCTCGTTCGGCGAGGCGGTCAACGTCACACTCGGCCTCCCGTTCATCAGGACTTCGGTCGACCACGGGACGGCCTTCGACATCGCGGGGCGCGGCGTGGCCGAGCATTCGAGCATGACGGCCGCCATCCTTCTGGCCGCGCGCCTCGCCCGCGCCGACTCGTCGGGCCGGGCGGTGGAGGTTTAAAAGAAGTGTCTGAGCAGAACCCGACCTCACCGCGGCGCATCCTCGTCGCCGACGACGACCCGGCCATCCTCCGGCTCGTGACGGCCATCGTAGAGAAGGAAGGTTTCGCGGTGGTGACGGCGCGCGACGGGCGCGAGGCCTACAAGCTCCTCCAGTCGGAGGGCGACTTCGTCGCCGCCATCTTCGACGTCGTGATGCCGCACATACAGGGCCCCGAGCTCGTGCGCTACATGCGCACCGAGCGGCGGCTGATGAAGATTCCGGTGATGATGATGACGGCCGAGCAGAACCCGAAACTCTCTTCGGACAGTTTCGCGGCCGGCGCGGTCGTCTTCCTCCCGAAGCCTTTCACGACCTCGCAGCTCCAGATCATGCTGCGGATGCTCATCAGCAAGGCTCAGGGGTAGTAGGCGCGCCCGCGAGCAGGCGGCCCGCGCGCGCGAAGTCTCCGCGCGCGCGAAAAGTGAAAAGCCCCGCGCCGGAGAAGGGAGGTTCGGCCTTGTCACGTCACGGAGAAACACGACGGAGCGACGCCGACAACGCGGCGACGGCGGCCACCAAGTCACGCGCCGTTCGCCACGTCGCCGCGCTCGCGCTCGTACTCGTCGCGCTCGCCGCGCTCGCCGCGTTCGCGTCCGCGCCCGAAGCCTCGGCGCAGTCGGGCCGACGCTCGCCGCAACCCATCAGCCCCGTCCCCACGCCGACGCCAGAGCCGACGCCCGAAGGCGAGTCCGAGAGCATCCCGCGCGGCGGCCAGCGCGCCGCCTCGAAGGCGCTTCTGACGCTCTCGGTCTACGAGTCGGACGACTCGCAGCACCGCGTCTTCATGGAAGTGCGCGAGATGGTGATGGAGACTTTTCTGGCGCGGCTCGCGCAGTCGCCGAGCGTGTCGGCGGCGCGCGGAGGCAGTCGCATCTCGCGCGGGGAGGCGCAGCGCGAGGCGAAGAACTCGAAGGACACGCACGTCCTCATCGTCGAGCTGGCCGAGGACGTGCAGTTCGGCCGCGAGAGCATCGGGCGCGCCGACACGCGCCAGCTCGTCATCAAGCTCTGGCTCTACGAGGCGGGCACGGGCTCGCTCAAGTACACCGAGACCATCTGGCAGCGCCCCTACCAAGAGGCGGCGACCATCGGCGGCGTCCGCCTCCCCGTCCCGACCTCGCGCACGCGGCGCGTCGAGCGCTTCCCGAACGAGCTCGAACTCGAACAGGCCGCGCGCGAGGCGGCCGACCGCACGATGCAGCGCTTCGACATCATCCTCCCGCCCGACCGCCCGTGAGCAGAACCGACCGACCGACAATCACGACACGCAAGACACGCACGCCGCTCGCGCTCGCGGCGTGCGCCGCGTTACTCGTCGCCGCGTCGCTCGCCTCCTCGACGGCCTCGGCGCAGAAGAGGCCGAAGCCCGCGCTCAAGGACTCGGACGCGCGGCGGGCCATCTCGGCCGCCCCCCTCTTCGCGCTCAACACGGGCGCGGTCAAAATCAAAAGCGTGTCGGCGGCGGGCGAGACGCCGGTCGTCGTCGCGGCCGAGGTCGAGCTGGCCGTCCTCTTGCGCCGCGTCGGCGGCGAGACGGAAGGCGGCGAGGGCGAGGGCTGGCGCGCGGAGGAGTTTCGGACGGGCGACCGCAGTTGGGAGCGCTTCGAGTGGCTCGCCGACGCGCTCGACTACAGGCAGCTCGAAGGTATGCGCGTCGCGCTCCAGTCGGCGGCGCTTGAGTTCGAGTCGCGGCAGCGCGCGCGCGAGCGCGGCGAGGCGGGCGAGGACAAAGAGAAGCCCATCGAGGTCACGCGCGGCCCCCTGCGCATGACGGAGCTTGCGCCCATCTCCAATTCGGCGCGCGCGGTCGTCTTCGTCGCGGCGTCGTTCGAGCTTGAGAGGGGGGCCGACAAGAAGTGGCGCGTCGCGGCCGTCCGCCTCGGCGAGGAGCGCGTCAGCGACTTCGCGGCGGTCATCGCATCGTCCAACCGGCTCAAGGCCGTGAGCGCGCTGGCGCAGCTCGAAACGGTGCGCGAGGCGCTCGAACGTTACCGCGTCGAGCGCGGCTTCTACGTCGTCGCGGACGACTTCACCGTGCTCATCGACCACCTGAGCCCGCGCTACCTCCCGACCGTCGTCCGCGTCGACCCGTGGCACCGCCCCTACCGTTACGCGGGCACGCAGGAGCGATTCGCGCTGCGCTCGGACGGGCCGGACGGCAAGGAGGGGACGCCCGACGACGTGACGCTCGGCAACTAGGCGACGGCGAATGGATAAAATCTTCAGCCCCGACTGGCAGTCCGTCTTCGTCCCCTCCACCTCCCTCCTCGAAATCGTCGTCCGCGGCACGCTCGTCTACCTGCTGCTCTTCGTCTTCCTCCGCTTCCTTCTGAAACGCCAGTCCGGCATGATCGGCATCGCCGACCTGCTCGTCGTCGTCCTCATCGCCGACGCGGTGCAGAACGCGATGGGCAGCGAGTACAAATCCGTCACGGAGGGCGCGCTCCTCGTCGCGACCATCATCTTCTGGGACTACCTGCTCGACTGGCTCGGCTTCCGCTTCCCGGCAATCGGCCGCCTCCTCCACCCGCCGCCGCTCACGCTCGTCGAGGACGGCCGCATGAACCGCCGCAACATGCGCCGCGAGATGATTAGCGAGCTTGAGTTGATGAGCCAACTGCGCGAGCAGGGCGTCGAGGACGTGTCGGAGGTCAAGCGCGCGTGCCTCGAAGGCGACGGGCGCGTGAGCGTCATCAAGAAAGACGCCGGCGAGGGCGACGACCGGAACCGCGCGCCGCAGAAGTCGGCGGGCTGAAAAACCTTCCCCGACCCGTCACGAAAACTCGGCCGCGCCCCGCCTAAAGCCCTAACCTGAAAAGTCTTGACGCGCCGCGAGCGTGGGTGTTAGGTTAAAAACGGGCCTCCGAAGGAGCGAAATCCGACACGTTTTCGGGAGCGCCCGTCACGCCCGCGCCGCCGTCCGCAAGCGAGCCCTCGGAAGGGAGGGCGCTCGCGAAACAAAACCCCCAACGGGACGGCCGGCGCTCCTCAAAAGGAGTAGACCTTTGGCAGCCCGACGCCGGAAACTGCTTCTCGCCGACGATTCACCAACCATCCAAAAGGTCGTCCATCTGACCTTCTCCGACGAGGGGATGGAGGTCACGGCGGTCGGCACGGGCGCGGAAGCCCTCGCGGAGATCGAGCGGAGCAGGCCCGACGTGGTGCTGGCCGACGTGCATATGCCCGGCGTCGGCGGCTACGAGTTGTGCGAGCGCATCAAGCGCGACGCGTCGCTCGCACGAATCCCGGTCGTGCTCCTCGTCGGTGCGTTTGAACCTTTCAACGAAGCGGAGGCGCGCAGAGTTGGCGCGGATGAAGTCTTGACCAAACCATTCCAGTCAATCAGAGACCTCGTCGGCAAGGTCGGCTCGCTCTTCGGCGGGAAGTCGTCGGACGACACGCCCGCCGCCGAGGCGACGCCCGCCGCGCGCCCGCGCGCGGACGAGACGGGCGACACGCGAAGTGCGATGACGGACGCGCGCCGCGAGTCACGCGAGGCCGCGCCCGCCAGCGCCGCGGCCTTCGACGCGCCGCGCGAGGCCGCGCCGCCCGAGCCGTTCGCGGACATGGATTTTGACGACCGGATGATAGAGGCGCGGCCCGACGAAGTGTTCGGCCGCGCACGGGCGTCCGCCGCCGCCGACGCGCAGGCTGACGACATCGAGGACGACTCTTACGAAGTCTCTCAAGAAACGACACGCACGGGGATGACTATTCAAGACGAAGGGCGGACGGACGCGCCGGCCGCGGGCAGCCCTTTCGCGCGCGCCTTCGACGCGCCGACGGCCGGCTTCGAAGCCGCCGCTCGCGAGACGAACGTCGCGGGCCGCGAGACAAACGTCGAGGCGGGCGCGTTGAGTGCGACGAGTGTGAGTGCGAGCGCCGCCGAGGTGGGCATGGCGGCGGGCGCGTCGGGCGCGGGTGCGGGCGAGCCGGTCTTGGCCGCGCGCTTCGCCAGCCCCGCCGCGGCCGACGACGCGCTGCTCGACCTCGGACGCATCGAGTCGTCGCCCTCGGCCGACGAGGCCGACGACTTCGTGCTCGACTTGGACGAAGACTCTTCGCCGTCCTTCACCGCCGCGTCGTCCTCCGCGCACGCGCGCGTCGCGGAGGGGAGCGCCGCAGCGCCGTTCACCTTCGACGCGGGAGAGGAGTCGCGTGAGACGCGCGGCGAGGCGGCCGATACGCGCGCCGACGCCGCAGGTGCTTTCGCGGAGGCCGCGCACGGCGCGGGCGTTGACGAAACCGCGTCTTTATTTGAGGTCACGCCTTCGTCCGAACCGGCGTCGCCGTTTGAAGCCCCGCCGCTGTTCGGCGCGACGCCCGAGTTGGCGGAGAGCGCCGAGACGAGCGATGTCCGCGACGAAGAGCCGCGCGCGCAGAGCACCGCGCCGGCCTACGACGAGTTGGTCGCCGAAGTCTCGCGCTACGCGGAAGCCGGCGAGGCCGAGGGCGCGGCGACGCGCGACTTCATCGAGCCGCGCGTCGTGCCTTCGCAGGAGCCCGAGCACCCGGCCGGCGCGCACGCCGTCCAAGACCTGAGCGTCGAGGGCGACATCGCACGCCCGCCGCTCGACGCCTACGCGCCGACGCCCGCTCCCGCCGAGAGCGCAGAGGCCGCGCAGTCCGCGCCCGCGCGGCTCGACGCGAGTCAGCTCCCGCCCGAAGTCATCGAACAGATCGCGCGACGCGTCGTCGAGATGCTCTCCGAGCGCGAGGTGCGCGAGATAGCTTGGGAGGTCGTCCCCGAGCTCGCCGAGCGCCTCATCAAACAGCGCCTCGACGAGATCGCGCAGAAGTAACGCGCGCGACTAGAGACGCGAACGAATAAAAGGCGCGGGGGAATGATTTTCAACATTCCCCCGCGCCTTTGTCTTTCGCGCCGGTCGCGCCCGTCCGCGCCTAACGGCACTCGCGCGACGCGGCCTCGTCCTTGATTAACTCCTCGGCCGTCGTCCCGTTATCCAGTCTCTTCCGCAGCACCTGCCCTTGAGTCGTGGTCGCGGGCCACGCGTCCCTCACGTTGCCCGCGAGCGAGACGCTTCCGGGCGCGAAGAAGTCCGCGTTGGAGACTCGCCACCAGCGGAACGAGAGTTCCTCAGTCCCGACGGTTTGCCTGACGGCCAGAAGGTCGCCGCACGGGCTGAACCACCAGTTCGCGTCCTTGACTAAGGCGCGCTGGTCGTTCTGGTTAATCGACTCGACCACGCGCGTGCGGCGCTCGCGCAGGTTGACGAGCCACACGCGCACCTCGTGCTGACTCGGCTTCGTGGCGACGACGAGGGCGCGGTCTTGCGCGTCGGGGCTAAAGCCCCAGTGTGCGGCGTCCCACCCGTCGGCCGGCGGCAGCACGACGCTGGTGCTGAGCGGGGTGAAGCTGACGCAGGTCGAAAGGTCGTAGACCGTGACGTGCAGGCTGTCGCCGAAGGTGTTCGTGGTGACTTCAGAGACGACGAAGTACTCGCCGTGCGGGCTGAAGCCCCAAGCCGCGCGGAGGCCGTTGGTGTTGTGCCTGACGTTTGTGCAGCGCCCGGTCAACTGGAGCGCGTAATAGCCGCCCGTCACCGCGTCGCGCCTCACGCCGACGCCATCGGCGCTCTTGACGAGGTCGGCCGGCTCGACGTAGTCGCCCGCCGCCGCCCTGCAGTCGCAGTCGATGCCGCTGACCGTGTTGGGGTCGCGGGGCGGCTGGCGCGTCGGGGTGGGCGTGTTGCTGTTGCCGTTGACGTTATCCGGCCTGCCGGGGTCGGGGGGGATGAAATTCTCGACGGCGAACGTCCAACTGGCGGTGTTGAACCCTCCCGCCGAGGTGAGCTCGAAAAACTCTTTCCCGAGTGGCGTGTCCTTCTTGGTCGTCACTTCGAGCAGAAGGCAGTTGGGAGGGTTGCAGGTATTCGACGCGTTGACCATCTCCGACGCGATTCTCACGTCGGACGGCCCGCCGCCGCGCACGCTCTCGGCCAGCCCGACGTAAGTGCCCTCGACGCGGAGGACGTCCGTGTCCTCGTCGGGCGTGCCGTCGGGGTCGGGCTTGGTCACTCTGTTCTGCCCCTCAAAGACGTTCGTGACCCACTCGATCTTGATTTGCAAATCTTTCAGACATTTCTCGCGGGGGTTGAAGGTCTCGACCTTCGTCTCGGTCTTCCCCGGCCGCTTACATCTCCAGACGCCGCCCCCGTCCGGGTAGCGAGTCGCGCCGTCGGGGCAGACGGTCGATTTCTTCCACTGGCCCGTGCCTTCCTCGTTGTGTCCTATCTTCTGCTCGCACGCCCCCTGAAAACGGTCTACGTACTTGAGAACCCCGCCGCCGGGGATGGGCCAGCCGGGATCGACGGGGACGGGCGGGCCGACGGGCGAGATGCTCGCGTCGCACTTCGGGTCTTCGACCGTCTCCGGCCCGGTCTCGGTGGCGACGGACGCGATGGCGCTCGTCGGCAGCAAGTCACAGTGTGTGACGACGCTCTGCGTGCGCGCGCCTTCGCGGCGCGGCCCGTCGCAGCTCGTCCTGTGCGTCGTCAAAAGTGCCAGAAGAGTCGCCGCGAAGACGGGCGCTCTGCCTAGTGTGGAGGTCTGCATGAGGGTTCACTCCTTCGTTGAGGGGGACTTCGTAGGGAGCGGTGGGGGCCTGATTCTACTCAAGGCGAGTCGCGTCGGGAAGGTCTTTCGCGGCGGGCGGGCGGCGCGTCTGTCATGCGGTTTGGCGGAGGCGGGCGGTCTGTTAGTATATTCGTCGTCTATGGAGATTCCGAAGACTTACGACCCGAAACAGGCCGAGGCGCGCCATTACGAGCGTTGGGAGCGCGAGGGCTGCTTCGCGCCCGAAATCAACCGCGACCCCTCGGCCCCCGTCTACTCCATCGCCATCCCGCCCCCGAACGTGACGGGCTCGCTCCACATGGGCCACGCGCTCCAGCACGTCTTCATGGACGTGCTCACGCGCTACCACCGGATGCGCGGCTACCGCACGCTCTGGCTGACGGGGATGGACCACGCCGGCATCTCGACGCAGATGGTCGTCAGCCGCGAGCTGAAGAAAGAGGGCCTGACGCGACACGACCTCGGGCGCGAGCGCTTCGTCGAGCGCGTCTGGGAGTGGAAGGCCGCCTCGGGCGGGCAGATCACGCAGCAGATGCGCCGCGAGGGCGCGAGCGTCGACTGGTCGCGCGAGCGCTTCACGATGGACGAGGGGCTGTCGCGCGCCGTCCGCGAAGTCTTCGTCAGACTTTACGAAGAGGGGCACATCTACCGCGGCGCGCGCATCGTCAACTGGTGCCCGACCGACCAGACCGTGCTCTCCGACCTCGAAGTCGAGCGCAACCCGCAAGCCGGCAAGCTCTACTTCCTGCAATACCCTTTCAAGGACGGCGACCGCCGCATCACCGTCGCGACGACGCGGCCCGAGACGATGCTCGGCGACACGGCCGTCGCCGTCCACCCCGAAGACGAGCGCTACCGCGACCTCGTCGGGCAGACCATCCTGCTGCCGCTCACGTCGCGCGAGATTCCGCTCGTCGCGGACGAGTACGTCGAGGCCGAGTTCGGCACGGGCGCGGTCAAGATCACGCCCGCGCACGACCCGAACGACTACGAGTTGGGCCTGCGCCACGACCTGCCGCGAGTCGTCGTCATCGACCAGAACGCGCGGATGACGGCCGAGGCGGGCGCGGAGTTCGCCGGCCTCGACCGCTACAAGGCGCGCGAGCTTGTCGTCCGAAAGTTCGAGGAGGCGGGGCTCTTAGAGAAGGTCGTCGATTACGAGTTCTCCATCTCGAAGTGCGAGCGCTGCAAGACCGTCATCGAGCCGCTGATTTCGACGCAGTGGTTCTGCCGCATGGACGAGATGCGCGACATGGCGCTCACGCTCCTGCGCGAGCAGAGTCTGCCGCGCTTCACGCCCGAATCCTACGAGAAGGTTTACACGAACTGGCTCGAAAACTTGCGCGACTGGACGATCTCGCGCCAGCTCTGGTGGGGCCACCAAATCCCCGCTTGGTACGACGAGGAGGGGCGGGTCTTCGTCGCGCGCGACGTTGACGAGGCGCGCGCTAAATCGGGGACGGACAAGCTCACGCAAGACCCCGACGTGCTCGACACTTGGTTCTCGTCGGCGCTCTGGCCCTTCTCGACTCTCGGCTGGCCCGGCGGGACGGAAGATTTGCGCACCTTCTACCCGACCTCGGTGCTCATCACGGCGCGCGACATCATCTTTCTGTGGGTCTCGCGGATGGTGATGACGGGGCTGAAGTTCGTCGGGCGCGAGCCGTTCCGCGACGTGTACATCACGGGCACGGTGCTCGACCGCGCGGGCCAGCGGATGTCGAAGACGAAGAACAACGGCATCGACCCGCTCGACGTTTTCGACAAGTACGGCGTGGACGCGACGCGCCTGACCCTCGCGATGGTCGGCAGCACGGACACGCGCTGGAACGACGCGCAGGTCGAAAGTTACCGCAACTTCGCCAACAAGATTTGGAACGCCGCGCGCTTCTGCCTGATGAATTCCGACGGCGCTTCCGTGGGCCGCGGCTTCGAGGGCGGGCCCGCCGCGTGGGCCTTGCACGACCGCTGGATAGTCTCGCGCCTCAACCGCACGGCGCGCGAGGTCGAAGGCGCGCTCTCGGGTTACGACTTCCACGCCGCCGTCCAGTCGCTCTACCACTTCTTCTGGGACGACTTCTGCGACTGGTACATCGAGCT